>PIVY01000726.1 GCA_003353795.1 bacterium | reverse complement strand
GCTGATAGCCGTTGCTGGCGCGCACCTCGCGCAGGGCCAGGAAGCTGTCGGCAGCGGCATGCTGGTAGGTCAGTTCGGCGCGGGCGCCCACGGCGTCCCAGTTCGATGCGATCCCGAGCAGGCGCGCGGTGACGAAGGTACGGCGGCTGGTGCGGTTCTCGATGTACAGCGGCTCGGTGTGCTTGCGCACCACGAAGATGTCCTGGTCGCCGTCGCCGTCACGGTCGACGGCGCAGAGGCCATAGAGGTCGGTGATCTCGAGGGAGCCGAATACCTCGTCGTGTTCGGCGACGAACTCGCCGCCACCGGCACCCAGCAGGCAGAGCGACGGCCCGGATCGGTTGCCGATGAAGATGTCGAGATGGCCGTCGTTGTTGAAGTCGGCCGCCGCCACGCCCTCGCAGTGACCGGTGTGGGCGACGATGCCGTGGCTGCGGCGGTCCTGACGCCAGTGATCGTCGCGGTCGCTCCAGAACAGGAGGTTGCGGCCGGAATAGGGCCGGCGGCAGGAGTCCTGGTCGACACCTAGATACAGGTCCCAGCGACCGTTGCCGTCGAGGTCGGCCACGGTCTGGCCCTCGATCATGGACCGGCGTTCCGGTGTGATGTCGAGGCTCCGGGTCACGAAGCCGCGCGACCCCTCGTTGAGCAG
>PIVY01000172.1 GCA_003353795.1 bacterium | reverse complement strand
CTTCGATGTCGGTTTGGCTGAAGGCGTCGGGGTGGTCGCTGTCGACGTCGAAGACGGCCACTATCTCGCCGTGGTGGTTGCGGACCGGTATGACGACTTCGCTCTTGGAGCGGGCGTCACAGGCTACGTGGCCGGAGAAGTCGTGGACGTCGGAAACGTTGATCGGCTCGCCGCGCTGGATACCGGCCCAGCAGACACCTTCGGGGCCGTCGAGGACGGCGCAGGCCAGGGGGCCCTGGTAGGGGCCGACCACCAGCTTGTCGTCGATCAGTCGATAGAAACCTGTCCAGAAGAAGTGCGGCATCTTGTGGTGCAGGACCGCGGCGATGGTGGCCATACGCGCGATGGGATCGCCGTTCGTCTCGAAGAGGTCGGAGAGCTGGGTGACGATGCGCCTGTAGCGATCGGCGAGACGGGGATCCGGTGCGGCCATGGCGTTCTCCTGTGGATGGTGATTTGACAAGATAACACCCCAGCGCCGATGATGGCATGGACGGCACCATGACTCACGAAACCCGGAGGCCTCCATGGACGCGCTCGACGCCATCTTCACTCGCCGCAGTATCCGCCATTTCACCGCCGAACCGGTGAGTGACCGCGACATCGAGACGCTCCTTCGCGCCGGCATGGCGGCGCCGTCGGCGGGCAATCAGCAGGCGTGGGAATTCGTGGTGATCGACGATCGCAAGGTGCTCGACGCCGTTCCCGGTGTCCATCCCTACGCCCAGATGTGCCAGGAAGCCACACTCTGCCTCGTCGTTTGCGCTGACCTCTCGCGGGAGAAGTACGCCGGCTTCTGGGTTCAGGACTGCTCCGCGTCGACCCAGAACATCCTGCTCGCGGCTCATGCCACGGGTCTGGGCGCCGTCTGGCTGGGAATCGCGCCGGGCGGTGACCGGGCGCACCAGGTGGCCGAGTTGCTCGCATTGCCGGGGGGCATCGAGCCGCTGGCGATCATCGTCGTGGGGCATCCCAATGAAGAGAAGGAGCCGGCGGAGCGTTTCGATCCGGCGAAGGCGCACCATAATCAGTGGTGAGATCGGTGTCTTGCCCTTGGGCGAAGTCCTCGGTTACGGGCGGCCATTCGGCCGCCCGTTTTCCTGCGGAGATCGCCCAAAGGCAAGACACCGATCTCGGGCGGGCTAGTCGGTGATGAGGACCAGGGGGGAACGGGTGGCCGTGGTGGCGGCGGTGATGACGGATCGGAAGGACGGGTAGTCGGTCGGCGACAGGGTGGCCTGGTCGATGGTCAGGGTTCGGGTCAGGGTGAGGGTTTGGTTGGTGATGGTGGTTGATTGGGTGAAGGTGGTGGCGGGGGCCGTCTCGCTGCGCTCGCTGGCGGGTGGGGTGTCGAAGTGCCAGGTCGCGGGGAGGTCGATCTTGAGGGTCACGTGTTCGGTGCCGGGGGTGGTGACCCACAGGGGCGACTGGCGGGTGGGGCGCTCGGGGTGGAAGCCGGCCGGGAGATGGGCGAGGACGCCGGTGGTGGGCCAGGGGAGTTCGCGGATCAGGAGGCTGGATTCGGGTTCCCCGATGCTGGCGGCGGTGACCGTCAGACGGAGGGACAAGACCTGGGGTGAATCCTCGCGGATGTCGACATTGGAGACCTCGCCGTCGGGCAGCAGTCGGCCCGCGAGTTGGTCGGCCAGGTCGCGGGCTTCCAGACCGCTCGGGCGGTAGGGACCGCGCAGGACCAGGTCGCCGGTGGCGGTCCAGCCGCCGTCGGGATCGGGGCTGAGGTGGGCCGACCAGCGGCAGTCGCCGGCCTTGACGGGCACGGTGTAGAGGCGATGACCGCCCGCGGCCGCGAGGAAGAGGCCGGTCCATCCCGCCAGGTCGCAGCTTCCGGTCCAGGCGTCGGCGCGATCGGGAGCGATCCACCAGTTCTCGTCGCCCACACGGATCACCACGCGCAGGTGGGTGAACCGCTGGGAGACCACGGGTTGGCGGTCGACGATGGTCGTCGGGCCGAACACGCCGATCTCGGGTTGCCATCCGGCGGCGCTCAGGAGGGTCATGGCCAGGATGGCGCGCTCCCAATCGGTGCCGATGGCCGTGGCGAAGACATCCTCGGCCGGGCGAGGGGCGGCGGCCCAGGGACCGCCGGGCAGGTGGACGACGGCGGTCTGATCGTGGACGAGCGCCGCGATGCTCTGGATCAGGTCGGCATCGGTGAGAATGGCCGGATCCTCGCGGGTCTCGGCCAGCCAGGCCTCGAGACCGGTGCCCACGACGGCGGTGGCCTCGTGGTTGCGCCGCAGCGAAACCTCCAGGCCCTGCAGACCGGCGAACCGGCTCCAGATCAGATGCGGCACGAAGCGTTCGCGATGAGACGCTGGACCTTCGTTCCGGAACGCGGGCAGGTCGCGCACGATCCAGGTCTGGTCGGCTTCGATGAATTCGGCCTCATCCGCGTGCATGGGTTGCATCTGGACGCCACTGGCGGTGAAGCGACTCTCGAGCACGGGGTGTTCGCTGCCGAACCACATGACCCCGCTCTGCGGCAGTGCGTTCGCGGCCCGGTCGTGGAGCACGTATTCCAGCTCCACCACGCAGCCGGGCTCGGTGCCCACGTGGCTGATCACCATCTCGCGCCAGTTCAGGAAGACGGCGGCCCGACTCACCGCGCCGGGCGTGACCTCGTTGAATCCGTTGTCCGGAGTCGGGACCACGGTCCCGTCGCGCATGAAGGTGCGCGCGGTGACCACCTCGAGGTCCTGACGTTCGGAGTCCCAGGCCACGCGAACGTCGCTGTGGCGGCGCATGGCCCACTGGGTCTGCAGTCGCTGGAGGGTGTGCACACGGTGGGTGAGCCGGCCGTCGGGATTCACCTCGACGGTCTCGGCGTGGTAGAGCACGACGATGTCTTCACCGGCGAATTCATCGATGCCGGGCGCGGCGGCGATGAAGCCCGCGGCGTCCAGGGCGACCGCGGCATTGGCGGCCAGCAGCAGGATCATCAGGGTCAGGCAACAGGTCCATGAAGTTCGCATGTCACTTCCCCTCCCGGCGGGCCACGAGGTGCGTGTTGCTGGCGTCACGGAACGTGTGGACGGCCTCGCGGAACGCGGGCCAGTCATCTACGGGGACCTGCCGCCGCGCGAATCGGAACGACCCTGCGTGGGTCACCTTGCGACCCTTCACCGACACGGCGACATCGCAGCTGGCGAAGTCGTCGACCGTACCGGCCTGCCACTCGGTGACCGTCGGGCTGGGCTCGTATCCCTTGGGTGCCTCGATCACCTCGTCGAGGATGACCTGCTGCGGCCACCAGAGCATGGCCGGGGTCTCGCGCTCCTCGGGCAGCGACGGAGGATTGGCCAGGCGCACGGCGCCACCGTAACCGGCGATGGCCAGGTTCGCGGCCACCGGTTGCCAGGCGCACACGCGATCGCCCACGGCGGCGTAGCCAGGCAGTCGGAACTCTAGAGATACGGTCATGGGCCGGCTCCAGTCCTGCGGATCGCCGGCGTCCCAGGTCACCAACTCGGCGCCGGGCACGAGATGTGCGAGCCAGGCGCGCAGGCCGTCGGCGAGTCCCGGCAACGGGCTCTGGCCCAGGGTGCGGCGCAGGCGGGTGTCGGCCGATCCGGCGCCGGACATCTCCAGCTTGCCGGTCAGGGTGCCGTCGGGCTCGATCTTGCCGCGCACCGCGAGGGTGAGCTGATTCTCGTCGGCGCCGTAGGCCCGAATGGCCATGAGGGTCTCGCCCTCGGGGGTGCCGATGACGAAGTGCTGCTCGCCCTCCGAGCGCGACCAGTCGTAACGGCTGAACGGGATCCAGGTGGGGTCGAGCATGTGCCATTCGCCGTCGGGCTTCCGCCAGGCGCCGACGCAGTGGTTGAACTGGTCGGCGGGGATGGCCTCGACGCGGGAGCCGGCCATGGTCATGGCGGGGTAGACCTCGTAGCCGGCGGCGCGGCAGAGGGTGATGGCCATGCCGGCGATGTCCTTGCACACGCCGCTGCGCTCGCGCAGGATCATGTCGCCCGGATGCAGCACGTAGCCTTCACCCTCGCCCATGTTGAGTCCGCAGTAGCGGATGTTCATGGCGGCCCAGTGGTTCAGGGCGTGCACCTTCTCCTCGTCGGTCTTCAGGCCCTTCGTGATGTCGCTCACCAGGGCGTCGATCTCCTCGGAGCTGTCGAACTGATTCTGGTTCACATCCCAGAACCAGCGCGACTTGGCTTCCCAGTCGGCGACGGTGGCCATGACCACCTTGGGGGCGAAGTCCTGGCGGTCGGCGCCGCGCCACTCGTGAGGTAGGGGCGACATGTCCCGCTTCCAGAATCGATACGTGAGCATGGCATCGTCGAAGGTGGTCTCGGCGAAGACCTCGCCGTTGTAGACCCGGTACTGCAGGGGCTTATCGCGGGGCGTGCGCACGGTGACGGTCTTCTCCATCACCGGGTGCGTGTCCTGGAACACCTGCACGTCGTACCAGTGACCGCGCATGGGGGGAATGTAGCGGCTCTCGTCGACCTCGTCGTGGGCTTCTGCCTGGGCCAGGTAGGCGATCATGAAACCCTTGCGGTAGGTCTCGAGTTCGAGGGCATCGCCCACCCGCAGCCGCGGCACCTGCATGGCCAGCATGCGGGCGCCCCAGTAGATCATGTACATGGGCTGGGTCACGTTGCGGGCGGTGCCGGGGTCGACATCGGTGACCGTGCCGTCGGGGTGGTGGATGCGCACGCGGCGGATCTCGATGAGCTGGGTCACCGGATCGTAGTCGAAGCGCTGGAATCCCAGGTCGCGGGCGCCTCCCACGGTCAGCACCTTCATGAGCTGATGACGGACCACGTGCGAGAGGCCGCTGGGCTCGACGTCGCTCGTGGTGCGGTCGAACACCGTTACCAGATCGGCGTCCGGATAGGTGTCGGCATCACCGGCGGCGTCGATCAATGGACGCAACGATTCCGGGGTGGTGTCGCCGTCGGTGGACGCCAGGGCGACTGCTGCGAGCAGCAGCCAGGCGAGCAACACCGCCGCTTTCAGACAGCGGGAGCAAGGGATTCTCATGGTGGGAGGACCTCCGGACCGGTTCGGATGGGGGCGAGCGGGGCCCATTGTGCCGGAGAACGATCCGATGTGCAAGGGAGGGGCATATTTGAGGAAAAAGAAGACAATTGAAGGCGGAATATCATATGATCAAAAATAGGGACACAATAAGAAAAACTACGCCCTTCGTTCCCTTTTTTGTGCTATCATCATGGCGAATTGCAACACCGACAGGGAAGGACCCTCCATGCTGCAACGCCGACTCGTCCTCACCATGCAGATCGCCCTGCTCCTGGCCCTCGTGTCCCTGCCCGCGCGTGCGGACTGGGTCGCCATTGCCGGCGGCGTGTCCGGCGAGGCGCCCCGGGTCATGGTGACCGTTCTCGACGCCGCGACCACCGAGGTCACCGTCACGATTCCCGGACTCGACCTCGCGCGCCGCACGGTGGACGGCTCGACCTACGACGTGGTGACCATTCCGACCTGCGCGCCTCGGCTCACTGCCGGCGAGCCCGAGCTTCCGTTGCTCGCCCGGGCCCTCCGCTTACCGGATGCCGGCACCCCGGAACTGACGATCGTCAGCGCGGAGTGGAGCCGGCTCGACGGCATCCTGCCCATCCCATCGCGCGGGCCGCTGTCCCGTGCCGTCGATCCCGCCACGGTGCCCCTGACGCGTGGCGCGGCCTACGCTGCCGATGCGATCTGGCCGGCCGACGTGGCGTCCCTTGGTCGCCCCTTCCTGGTGCGCAACCAGCGCGGTGTGGCCTTGCGCCTGAACCCCGTGCGCTGGCACGCGGGTCGCGGTCAGATGGAAGCCCTGGTCTCGCTGACCCTGCAGGTGGCGGTTCGCGGTTCGGGCGGCGTCAATACGGTCGTCGCACCGACCGGCGCCGCCCACCGCACCTTCGATCCGCTGTACCGTTCGCTCTTTGCCGGGCAGGATCCGCTGGCGGCGAGCAAGGCCGCGGGCGACGATCCCGAGGGCCACGGCTACGGGGCCTCCGAACGTATGCTCGTGATCACCGCCGCGCCGCTGCGCGCATCGGTGGCGGAGTTCGCCCAGTGGAAGCGCGAGTGCGGATACACCGTGGACGTGGTGGACATGGACGAACTGGGCGGCAATGCCATGGGCATGCGCACCGCCGTGCAGGACCGCTTCTTCAGCGACGCCGGACTGGCCCACCTGGTGCTGGTGGGCGACGTTCAGCAGGTGCCCACCAACATTGGCGGCTATCAGGGCGCCGACTCCGACGGCATGTTCGGCCTGCTCGCCGGCGACGACCTTTACGTCGACGTCCTGGTGAGCCGCCTGCCCGCCCGCAACAGCGACGAGGCCCGGGTCATGCTCGGTCGCACCATCGCCTACGAGCGCGACCCGCAGAACGACGCGGCCTGGTACGCGGCCGCCGTGGGCATCGCCAGCGACGAGGGCGATCCCGCCGATTACGAACGTTGCGAACTGCTTCGTGACGATCTCCTGGCCGGCGACTACGCCGACGTGGCCCGCATCTACCAGGGCTTCGGCGGTGCGCGCAATGACATCTCCTCCGCGGTCAACGGTGGTGCGAGCCTGGTCAACTACCTGGGCCACGGTTCCGGCTCCTCGTGGATGAGCGTGCCCTTCGCCATCAGCGACGTGCACCAGCTCACCAACACCACGGCCTGGCCGTGGATCATCGACGTCAGCTGCAGCAACGGCGACTTCTCCCGCGAAGAGTGCTTCGCCGAGGCCTGGTTGCGAGCCAACGACGGCGGACAGCCCACCGGCGCGGTCGCCATGATCTCGGCCTCTACCGCCACCTCCTGGGTGCCGCCCTGCGTCATGCAGGAGGCCATGGTGGACGGCCTTATCGCCGGTGAGAACGTGGAGCTGGGCGCGCTCTATGCCGTCGGCATCGCCGCGGTGCTCGTGCAGTACGAGGGCACCACCCAGGCCATCAAGCTCATGGAGCAGTACAACCTCTTCGGCGACGGATCCTTGCAGGTGCGGTCACGGGCGCCGGAGCTGCTCGCGGTGTCGCACGCCTCGTACGTGCCGGTGGGAACGGCGGCCCTGTCGGTGACCTTGCCCGCCGGCGCGCGGGTCGTGCTCAGCGATGGCGAGCAGATCCTGGCGCGGGGGACCGCCGGTGACACCGAGCAGGTGCAGCTCGTTCCCGCGCGCCCCCTGAATGACGGTGAACTGGTGCAGCTGACCGTGACTGCCCACAACGGCCGCCCCTACCGCGTGGAGCTGCCCGTGGCCGAGGCGCCGACGGCCGCGCTGGACAGCCTGCCCGACGTGGCGTCGCTCCTGGGCAACTGGCCCAACCCCTTCAATCCTCAGACCACCGTGGGCTTCTCGCTCCCGCAGGACGGCCCGGTCCGACTGAGCATTCACGACGCCCGGGGCCGTCTGGTGCGTGTGCTGATGGACGGAAGCATCGAGGCCGGCAACCACCGCGTGACCTGGGACGGACGTGACCAGGGCGGACGTGGCGCGGCCAGTGGCGTGTATCTGGCGAGACTCGAAACGGCGCACGGTCGGGACGTGCGCAAGCTCACTCTCGCCCGCTGACCCGCGGTACCCCCGGCCAAGCCGGACCACCCGCGGTTGCAACCCCGGGGAATTGCGCTAGCCTACAGCGCATCCCCCGGGGTTGCTTTCTGCCCCGCCGCCACTGGAGCCCGCCCGCAGGAGCCGCCGCCATGTCAGACCGCCTCTTCACGCCGTTCGCCAGCGAACCCGAGACCCTCGCCATCACACCCGCCGTGGCCGAGCGATACGGTCTGAAGGCCTGGGCGGCGAACTTCGCCCTCGGCACCGCGGGGTACCGCGACCTCCTCGACCCCGACGATGTCTTCAGCCCCGAGGTTCCGTTCAACGCGGTCACCGTGGCGGTGATGCTCGAGGCCCGCGCCCAGCTCGCCCTGGAATTCGGCCTCGGCCGGTTGCATGTGGGCGGAGAGGTCCGGCCCCACACGCAGGAATTCATCGATCTTGCCGCGCGCCTCTACGCCGCCCACGGCCTCGAGGTGCACCTGCGTCCCGAGGGCGAGCGCACCACGCCCATCTGGCTCTCGAGTTTCGGCGTCTTCTTCGAGGAGCTCGACGGAGGTGAGAACTTCACGGCCAGCCACAGCCAGAGTTACAAGGGCGGCTGGAAGCCCATGGACGCGGGCGGGGGGCAGCTCCTGGAGATGGCGCCCCTGATCGCCGAGCGGGTGCGCGTGCTGGCGGGCCGCGCGGTGAACGATGGGTTGAGCATCGATCTCGCCGCGACCGACGACGCGGGGATCCTGCGCGACTTCGAGCCCACGGCGGCCTACACCGAGGTCCTGCGGCAGGTGGTTCCGCCCGAACTCCTCGACGAGGTCCGCGGCCTCGACGGCTCCGGCTTCCGCGCCGCGTTCTGCACCGAAGGCGGCTCCATGGCGCCGTCGGCGCGCCGCGTGTTCGCCGACCTCGGAATCGGCGTCGACGACCGGGGCCCGGTCTTCTTCACCCACGAGGAGGAGAGCGACACCTACCACGGCATCGGCATCGTCGACGGGGTGAACCACGGCGTGGATCCCAGCAAGTGGCAGGTCTACAAGAATGTCGGCGCCCAGGAGATCCTGGATACCGGCAAGGCCGACATCTTCTTCATCTGGGATCCCGACGGCGACCGCTTCAACATGGTCACCACCGCGCCCGCCGACCTGGCGGAGGCTGCGGCGGCGGCCGGTCTGGAGGTCGATCCCCTCGACGACGTGCGCTGTCTCGTCTACTTCAAGCCGAACCAGATCTACTTCTTGCTGACGGCCGCCAAGATCGCCGCACTCGCCGCCGCCGGCGAACTCGACCGCTACCAGTGGATCGTGGCCAGCACCTGGCCCACCAGCCGCAGCATCGGCGAGGTGGCCACCGCGTTCTCCGCCCGTGGCGGCGCCCGACTGTCCACCTTCCAGGTTCCCGTGGGCTTCAAGCACTTCGCCGCCCTGGTGACCGACCTGCAGGACCAGATCTCCGCCGGCGAGGATCCCTGCGCCGCCGAGGATGTTACCGGTACCCGTGCCGAGTTCGGCCCGAAGCCGCGCCTGCTGATCATGGCCGAGGAGAGCGGCGGCGCCGCCATGGGATCGGCCGAACCGGTGGCCAGCCGCCACGGCAACCGCACCAGCCTGGCGCCCAAGGAGAAGGACGCCATGCAGATCGGCGTCCTCTCGCTCTGCCTGGCGGCGCGCCTGCACCGCGAAGAGCGCAGCTTCGCCCGGTTCTATCTCGACCTCCTCGACGAGTACCAGGTGCAGTGGCGTTTCTACGAGCGCATCGACCTGACTCTGTTCGACGAGTCGCTCAAGGGCGAGGCGCGCGAACTGGCTCGTACCGTCGGCAACGATCGCAAGGATGCGACGGTGGCCTACTTCGCGTCCCTCGAGGACCGCGATCCCGCCGCCATCGCCGCCGACCTCGCAGCGCGCCTTCCCGAGGGCGCCGAGTTGCCCGACGTGGTACGGTGTTTCCATGCTGGCGACGGCACCCTCCTCGAACTGGACAAGCAGTGGTTCGAGCTCCGCGCCAGCGGCACCGACGCGGTCCTCCGTTACTACATGGAGGGCGAAGACCCGGCGCGGGTGTCGGCCCTGAACCAGGCACTGACCAGGCTGCGTATCGAACTCGACTGACCGGAGAGATCTCATGAGCGAGCGTCCATTCCAGTCCCTCACCGTCTACAGCTCGTCGCTCTGCCCCGACTGCCGGCAGGCCACGCGATTTCTCGATGATCACGGCGTCGCCTACGAGGTCATCGAGATCGACAAGGACCCTGACGCCGCCACGCGCCTGGAGGAGAAAACCGGCAAGCGCGGCGTGCCTTACTTCGTGCTCGACGGCGAACGCTGGGAGCGGGCCTACATCCCGCGACAGGGGTTCGACCGCGAGGGCATGACCGCGTTGCTGGGGCTGTCGTGACCATGCAACCCAAGCCCGTGACCGTGGAGGGCCGCGCCGCCCGCAAGGTGGTGGCCGGTCATCCGTGGCTCTACGCCAACGAGGTTACCAGCCGGGCGCCCGATCTGGCCGACGTCGATCTGGTGCTCGTTCACGATCCCGACGGCAAGCCCCTGGCCACGGGCACCTACCACAAGCACTCGCTCATCCAGATCCGAGTGATCACGCGTCGCGCCGAGGCCGTCGACGGTGACCTCGTCGCCCGCCGCCTCGATGCCGCCCTCGCCCGCCGCCGCGCCGCCTATCCCGATCTCCAGTGCCTGCGCCTGGTGCACGGCGAGTGCGACGGCCTGCCCGGCCTGGTGGCCGACGTCTACGGCGACGTGGTCGTGATCGAGCTCAACACCCAGGGCGTGTTCCTGCTGCTGGACGAGATTCTCGACGGCCTCGAGGCGTTGCTCGCACCGCGGGCCATCGTCCTGCACAACACCTCGTCAGCCCTCTCGTACGAGCATCTCGAGCCACGCACCGAGGTGCTGCGTGGCGCCCTCGACGGACCGCTCGAGGTCGATGAATGGGGCGTGAAGTATCGGGTCGATCCCATCGGTGGCCAGAAGACCGGCCTCTTCCTCGACCAGAAGGAGAACCGCCGGCTGCTTCGCCGCTGGTGCGAGGATCGCACCGTCTGGGACGTGTTCGCCTACGCCGGCGGCTGGGGCCTCAATGCGCTCGCCGCTGGAGCCCGTCACGTGACCTTCGTCGACTCGAGTGCCGCGGCCTGCGATCAGATCCACGCCAACCTCGAACTCAACGGATTCACCAACGCAACGGTAGTGCAGGCCAACGGTTTCGACGCCGTCCGCGAGATGGAACCGGGCGCGGTGGATGTCCTGGTGCTGGACCCGCCGGCCTTCGCCAAGACCAAGAAGGACATCACGGCGGCCCGCCGCGCGTACACCGATATCAACCGCGTGGGGCTGCAGCGCCTGGCCGAGTTCGGCATCCTCGCCACGAGTACGTGCTCGCATCACATCTCGCCCGAACTCTTCGACGACATCCTCGGCCGCGCCGCCTTCCATTCCCGCCAGCGCGTGGAACTCCTCGTCGAAGGCGGCCAGTCCCTCGACCACCCCTGCCACCTGGAGTACCCCGAAAGCCGGTACCTCAAGACCCGGTTTCTCCGCAAGCTGCCGTACCATCCATAGAACCGAGCGTGGGGCGACTCCCGCTACTCCACCAGCG
>PIVY01000725.1 GCA_003353795.1 bacterium | reverse complement strand
GCTGAACTTCAGCGATGGACAGCTCACGGTCAACGGCGGGGGCGGCACGTTCAATCCGGGAACGGGGGATTTCACTATCGACGGGAACACGGCTGTGGCCGTGCCGACGCTGGTGATCGCCAATACCGCCACGGCCACGTTGCCGGGGGACATCACGGTCGGCGGCGCCAACCAGGCTGCTCTGCAGATTTCGACGGGCGGCGTGGTCGCCAACATCATAGCAAAGATCGCTACATCCCACGGCTCGAGTGGCGCGATCTCCGTCACCGGCGCCGGTTCGCGGTGGGACAATTCACTCGGTCTTGTCCTCGGGTACAACGGCGACGGCACACTCCGCGTCGAGGCGGGCGGTGTGGTTTCCAGCGGCTGGGCAGGCATCGGCAGATGGGCCAACTCGACGAGCCAGGCGACAGTCACCGGCGCCGGCTCCCAGTGGATCAACTCGGCCAATCTGTCAGTCGGGGAGCAGGGCGACGGCACGCTCCGCGTCGAGGGTGGTGGCGTGGTCTCGAACACCATCGGACGTATCGGTGAACTCTCCGGCTCGGATGGCGCGGTCACGGTCACCGGCGTCGGCTCCAAGTGGATCAACTCGGGCAATCTGTCAGTCGGGGGTCAGGGCAACGGCGCGCTCCGCGTCGAGGGTGGTGGC
>PIVY01000724.1 GCA_003353795.1 bacterium | reverse complement strand
GTCCCACCACGCTGGTGTCCGTCGGGAGCAACGTCGGGCCCTCGTCCTGGTCGTGGGACGACCGCCGGTTGCTCTTCGACTGGGTCAAGGACTCGGGCGACATCGACATCTGGATCCTCGACCGCGATTCGCCGGACAGCCTACGCGTGTTTCGTGATTCGCCCTTCAACGAGGGTAACGCCAGGTTCTCCCCGGACGACCGCTGGATCGCCTACACCTCCGGCGAGTCGGGCGGCCTGGAGGTCTTCGTGGAGTCCGCGCTCGGTGACGGCGCGCGGTACCGCATCTCCAGCAACACCGGCCTGCACCCGCAATGGTCGCCGGACGGCAAGCGCCTGTACTATATCGACC
Organism: bacterium; assembly: GCA_003353795.1. Lineage (GTDB taxonomy): Bacteria > Krumholzibacteriota > Krumholzibacteriia > LZORAL124-64-63 > LZORAL124-64-63 > Glo-17. The sequence goes on along the minus strand of PIVY01000724.1, from coordinate 303 downwards.
GGACCGGCAAACTCGAGGCCACGCAGCTCGAGAGCACCGGTAGCGCTCTCACGATCGGGGAGACCGTCACCGTGACCACGGGGTTGGAGATCGGATTGCGCAGGAGCTTCAGCGTGGATCCGACCACGGGAAATCTGCTGATCCAGAGACCGTTGCGCGACCGCGTCAGCGATCGGCTGCAATTGGTTACCGGCTGGCAGAATCTGCTTCAGCACGAGCGGTCGGTCCCGGCGTCGGCTTGAAGCGTGACCAGGGTCGAGGCGTGCACGTCGGCCGCCGCGCGCACGGACGCCGGTCAGTTCG
>PIVY01000723.1 GCA_003353795.1 bacterium | reverse complement strand
CCCAACCTCACTCAGCAGCCAGCAACCCACGCGTTCAGGAACGCCAGGACGTCCTGGGTGTTGATGACGCCATCCCCGTTGAAATCGGCCTGCTCGTCGTTGCTCGCCCAGAGATTCAGGAACGCCAGCACGTCCTGGGTGTTCACCACGCCGTCGCCGTTGACATCGGCAGCACAGTCATCGGCAAGAGCATTCGCCGCGTGCAGGATGCCATAGCCACGGACATAGTCGGGGTCATACTCGCCGTTCTGCACAAAGTCACTCGCGGTGTTGAAGAGGTGCTCGCGCATCTGCGCGGGTGTCCACCAGGGCCTCGCCTGCACCAGGCACGCCACCGCCGAAGCAACCAGCGGCGTCGAGAGCGACGTCCCGCTCGCGGTTGTATAGCTGGACGTGTCGTATGGATACACCGTCCAGGTATCGGCACCACGCGCGAGCAGCTCGGGCTTGACCCGACCATCCGCGGTTGGTCCGTCGGAGCTGAATCCCACGATCGAGCCCTCACTGGTTACCGCCCCGCAGGTCAGCACCTCAAAGGCGTCCGACGGCGCGATCAGATGGCTTGTGTTGGGGTTGCCATCGTGCCCGTAGGTGCCGGCAGCGGTGGCGCAATGCACACCATTGGCCGTCGCGACGTTCACACCGATCGTCGGC
>PIVY01000722.1 GCA_003353795.1 bacterium | reverse complement strand
ATCCCCTGCTGACAGTCTTCACGTCCATGTTCATGCACGTGGCGGGGAGCTTCAGGTTGCCGTGCACCAGGCACGCGGTCGACGGCTCGATGTAGTCGCGACAGACCGACGTGTTGATGACCGCGCCGAGCTTGCCGGGGTCGAGCCCGGAGTCGTCGAGCACGGCTCTGGCCGCGAGGGTCGCACCGTCGCTCGGTTCGAACCCTTCGTCCCAGAAGCGGCGCTCCCGGATCCCTGCCACGGACTCGAGCAGGTCGTGCTGCACGCCGAGCCGGTCCATCGTCTCGGCGAGACGCTCCTGGATCTCGGACGACGCCACGCGGTGGGGTGCGTCCACGTGGCGGACGCTCATGATGGAGACGTTCTCGAAGTTCATGCAGCTCCCTCGCGCTCGCTCGCGCCCTCGTACCTCACCTCTGTGGCGCCAGCGACGGGCATGGGCGGCCTGCGGCCACGTGCCCGTCCACGGGATGTGGACCCTGCATCAGAGCACGGTCCCGCCCGCGACCCAAGCCGGCACCCCGACCGGTCGGCCGGTTGGGGTGGCGACCGGCTGGGTTGGTCAGGGCGGAACACCTCACCACGGGCGCTTCCACGCGCGCCCCCCACGCCGTACCTCCGTTACCGCGGCCCACCACGAACCGTAGGGGTTGAC
>PIVY01000308.1 GCA_003353795.1 bacterium | reverse complement strand
TGGGTTGGCCAGCTTGCGGGCCATGGCCTCGTTGGGGTCCATGGCCGCGCTGGTGTCCGTGTCGGCGGCGGTCAGACCTGGGATGGCCAGCAGTAGCGCGATGAATGCGAGACGGATCATGAATGCGGCTCCTTCGGTGTCGGGTTCCGTCCTAGTCCTCGATCGGCCCGCCATGGTCCTTCCACAGCGGGTCGACGTAGTACGGGTCGTCGATGCCCAGCTTGCCCAGCGCTACTCCGGTCATGATCTCGCGCAGGATCCGCACGCCAACCTGGCCGGTGCGATACGTAGGGTCGGCGATGGGATTGACTTCCACCATCTCCACACCCACGACCTTGGTCTGGGTGCCGATCGCTCGCAGCATGGGGAATAGTTCCCGCAGCGTCATGCCGCCGGGCTCGGGCGTGCCCATGCCCGGGGCGAAGGCCGGGTCGAGGCAGTCGGTATCGACGGAGATGAACACGTACTCGACGCCGTCGGTGGCCTCGGCGATGGCCTCCTCGAGGACGGCGCGCCAGCCCTTGTCGTCAAATTCGTGAATGAAATGGTAGCGGACCTGGTTCTCGCGCATCCAAGCGATGTCCTTCTTGCCCGGCTTGACCGAGTTGAGGCCGATCTGCACGAAGTTGCGGCCGTTGACGTGGCCCTCGTCGATCAGCCGCCGTACCGGCGCGCCGTGGGACAGGTAGTGCCCGAAGAGCAGGGGGATGCCGTCGAAGTGGGCGTCGAAGTGGATCACGCCCACCTTGCCCTTGCCGTAGACGTCGGTGATGGCCACGAGGTCGGGGTACATGAGCGAGTGGTCGCCGCCCACGATCACGGGAATGGCGCCGGTCTCGGCGATCTCCTTGACCATCTTGTGGACCGACAGCACCGAGCGCTCGTTGCTCATGATGTCGATGGGGGCGTCGCCGTAGTCGACACAGGTCATGACCTTGGTGAAATCCACCTCGCCGGCGGACGGATGGGCCAGGGGCATGAGTTCGCCCCAGCCGCCGACGACCTCGCCGGTACGAACGGCCTGGGGGCCGTAGGCCGTACCGCGCTGCCCGGTGGACAGGTCTTGCGAGGCGCCCATGAACGCCACCTCGACCTTGCCGGCCGTCAGGTCTTCCTGGGACAGAGCGACCGGCAGGCGAAAGAAGGTGGGGATGCCCTGGAAGCTGAGCCCGCCAACGGCCTTCTGGATGTTGATGGGGCCCGGCTCGCGCTTCGGATTGTCGTTGGGGTCGCGGAAGAGATTCATGGGGTCGAGCGTCGGGTCCCGCGGGTCGAGGGGAATCGCGTTGGGGCTGTTGCGGAACATGTCGATGATGGGCTCTTCGGTCGCGGTACCCTTGTCGTCGTCGGCCGGCACCGCCGTGGCGGTCAAGGCGACGAGAGCGAGGGCGAACAGCAGCGTCGAACGCATGGAGGATCCCTTCCGTGAAATGATGACTGATTTGATCAAGAATCATGGTACGGATGCCGGAATTCGATCGCCACTGGTATCCTGCCAACCGCCGGTCTAGAGTTGCCATTCGACTCGAATTCGGAGGAATGACCCGCATCATGAGCATCTCTTGGCGAGCCATCGCCCGCGAACCCCTGCTGCAGTTCTTCGTCGTCGGCGCCCTCGTATACGTCACTTGGCGCGTGCTCGCTCCCGTGCCGGCCGGCACCATCGTCATCACCCGGGACGTTCTGCGTGCCGTCCAGCAGCAGGAGGAGGAGTTGCTCGGCCGCACCCTCACCGACGAGGAACGCGACCTCGCCGTCCAGAGCTACATCGACGACGAGGTCCTCCTGCAGGAAGCCTTCCGTCGGGGCTACGAGAAGAGCGATTTCCGCACCCGCAAACGCCTGCTCTCGGTCATGCGCTACACCCTCGACGAGCCGGTGCCGCCGCCGAGCCGCGCCCAGCTCGAGGCGTACTTCCGCGAGAACGTCGAGAACTTCGACCGCGGCCAGATGGTGACGTTCGACCAGGTCATGTTCGCGCCTGGCTCGGACAATCTGCCGGCCGACCTCGACGCCGTTCGCGAGGATCTCGCCGCCGGCGCCGACTTCAGGCGGATCGGCGATCGGGGGCTCGCCTATCCGCCGCCGACGTTGACCGACCGCGGTCGGTCCGATCTCCAGGGCATGTTCGGCCCGGCCATCGCCGAGAAGCTCATGGTCCTGCCGTACGGTGAGTGGACCGGACCGCTGGACGCCCGTGGCACCGTCGTGTTCGTGCGGATCGTTGAGCGTCACGATCTGCCCCCACCCACCTTCGACGATGTCGAGGTTCCGAAGGTGTGCCTGCTCTCGCATTCACAGCAAAGTGCAGCAAGCTGAGCGAATCATTGCGCAGCGGGGGATCGGGAAGCCGGGGGACGTCGTCGTCTACGTCGGCGGCACGGAGCTGGACGCCGTGGGCAACGTCAACTCGCTCAAGGTTCGCCGGCTGGGCGATACGAGCCTGGTCGGGGCGTAAGCATGGGCGACACGGTCTTCGAAGACTACGACGGCGTCGGGCTCGCCGAGCTCGTGCGCAAAGGGGACGTCTCTCCGGCGGAGCTCGTCGAGGAGTCGATCGAGCGAATCGAAGCGCTGAACCCAAAGATCAACGCCGTCGTCCACAAGAGCTTCGATCGCGCGCGGCAGCAGGCTAAAGGCGAGCTGCCCGACGGACCGTTCCGGGGCGTCCCGTTCCTGTTGAAGGACCTCGACGGCTACAGCGCCG
>PIVY01000721.1 GCA_003353795.1 bacterium | reverse complement strand
GTGCTCATCGCCGTGCTCATCACCCGCGCCATCGTCCGGCCGGTCAACGCCATGACCACGGCGTCCGCAGCGCTGTCTGTGGGTGACATTGACCAGACCATCACCTACAAGAGCAGCGACGAGATCGGCCAGCTGGCCGATTCCTTCCGCAGCATGATCACCGCGCAGCAGGCCAAAGCCGAAGCCTCCAACCAGATCGCTCAGGGGAACCTGTCGGTCGAACTAGAAGCGGCTTCTGCAAAAGACGTGCTGGGTAACGCCATGATCAACATGGTCGGCAGTCTGAAGGCGATGAACCAGGAGATCGCTGGACTGGTCGACGCGGCGGTGGCCGGTCAACTGGACAGAAGAGGAGATGCCTCGAAGTTCGCCGGCGACTACGCCGGGATTATCCAGGGAGTCAACAACACTCTCGACGCGGTCATCGAACCGATCAACGAAGCCTCCATCATCCTGGAGAAGGTGGCCAACCGCGACATGACCGTGCGGGTGGCCGGCGACTATCAGGGAGACCACGCCAAGATCAAAGAATCGCTCAACATGGCCGTCGACAATCTCGATCAGGGGCTGTCTCAGGTGGCCACTTCGACCAATCAGGTCGACTCGGCGGCCGGTCAGATCAGTTCGGGCAGTCAGGGACTGGCACAGGGAGCATC
>PIVY01000720.1 GCA_003353795.1 bacterium | reverse complement strand
CGAGCTTGTCCGCGCCGCCTACGACGCCGCCCGGAAGAAGACCGTGCTGCCGAACATGCTGGCCGATATGCGCGAACTGCTGCTGGAATCCAGGCCGGTGCATCTGTCTGTCGGAGCCTGTCGGTGGACACGGCAGTCGTATCTCCCGCCGGATCGACAGATACTTATGCTCGACGCCACGGCCGAGCCGACCGTCGTAGAAGGTGTCACCGGCAGATGCGTGGAAGTCGTCGAGACGCCGCCGATCGAGCGGAAGGCCGCGATCTTCCAGGTCATGGATAAACTCGGCACCAGGGCCGGCAACCGGCGTGATCTTCATCGCGAGAAAAGCTGGACGCGGACGCTGGCCAGTGAAGTGGCCCGCAGGCACAGGGGTCAATCGCTGCTGTGTATTACGTTCAAGAGCGATAAGGAGCCTCTTCAGCGGCTGCTCGACGCAGAGCACGGCGATGGCGTGGTGGTCCACTACGGGGCGCTGCGTGGGTTGAACGCCTTCGGGAACTACGACGCGGGCCTGATTATCGGCCGACCAATGCCCAACGAGGCCCAGCTACAGCTCCTGGCCGTGGCCGCCTTCGGGCGTGAAGCCCTGCGCGAGAATCTCCAGTCGCCGCCCCTGGAATGGCGCCTCCACACCCACGACATAGGGCCGGATAC
>PIVY01000719.1 GCA_003353795.1 bacterium | reverse complement strand
CGAGCATCGGCTTCGCGGAGAACCAGCTGGCGATGCTCGATCGCATCATGCGCCGGCCCAACGGAATCTTCCTCGTCACGGGTCCCACCGGCAGCGGCAAGACGACGACCCTGCACGCCTGTCTGGCGAAGATCAACCACACGGACAAGAACATCATCACCATCGAAGAACCGGTTGAGATCACACAAGAGGGGATCGGCCAGATCGAGGTCAACCCGAAGGCGGACCTCACCTTCGCCACCGGGCTGCGTGCAATCCTGCGGCAGGATCCCAATGTCGTGTTAGTGGGCGAAATCCGCGACAAGGAGACGGCCGACATTGCCATCCAGGCCTCCCTCACCGGTCACCTCGTGCTGTCCACTCTGCATACCAACGACGCGGCCAGCGCCATCACCCGGCTGGTCGACATGGGCGTCGAGCCCTTCCTCGTGGGTTCATCCCTGGTGGCCGTATTGGCCCAGCGCCTGGTGCGCGTGCTCTGCACCGCATGTCGTGAGCAGTACACCGCCCGCGACGACGAGCTGATCGAAATCGGCGTCAAGCCACCCGGACGACCCGTCACGCTCTATCGCGGCACTGGCTGTCGCGCTTGCAGCCAGACGGGCTACCGAGGACGCCTCGGCATCTTCGAGTTGATGCTGGTCGACGACGGCATCA
>PIVY01000718.1 GCA_003353795.1 bacterium | reverse complement strand
TTCATCTAGGCGAGGGAGTGGTGAGGTGATCCGTCAACTGGTCGTGCTCCTGGTCCTGACCGTGGCGACCGTGGGCCATGCCGCCGAGCTGGGATCCAAGGTCTACATCGGGGGCTTCGTCAGCCAGGGCTACTTCAACTCCGAGGACAACAATTATCTCATGCCCCGGGCCCGGGAGGGATCCGGCGAGTTCAACGAGGCCGCGCTCATCGTGTCGGCCGAACCGGTGGACCGTGTCCGGGTGGGCATCCAGCTCCTCGGTCGCGATTTCGGCACCCAGGAACGCAGCGCCGTGACGGTGGACTGGGCCTATGGCGAGTATCACTGGCGCGACCAGCTCGGATTGCGGGCGGGCAAGATCAAGCTTCCCTACGGCTTCTACAATCAGTCACGCGACGTGGACATGTTGCGCACTTCGGTGCTCCTGCCGCAGAGTGTTTATTCCGAGATCGATCGTGAGCTGCTCATCGCTTACGAGGGCATGGGCCTCTACGGTAATCTCATGATCGGATCGCTGGGCGACCTCGACTACGAGGTGTCCTTCGGCAGCCTCAACGTTCCCGAGTCGGGCCATGCCGACACGGAACGGATGTTCATGGCGGCCGGCGTGGCGGCTGAAGACGGCGTGGCCGAAGCCGTGGCCGACCAGTACGGTCTG
>PIVY01000717.1 GCA_003353795.1 bacterium | reverse complement strand
GAGAGCGAGCACCGCCTTGATCAAACCCGCGACTCCGGCAGCGGTATCGAGATGGCCGAGGTTGGTCTTGATGGATCCCAGGGCAGTGTTGCCCGGACGCCCACTGTCACGGCGGAAGGCTCTCGCCAGAGCCTCGATCTCGATGGGATCGCCGAGAGGGGTCCCGGTACCGTGTGCCTCGACATAGGTGACGGTGTCCGGCGAGACTCCCGCCACCCTCAGGGCCTCTTCGATCACTTCCGCCTGGCCGCGCACGCTCGGCGCGGTAAAGCCGACTTTCTCGGAACCGTCGTTGTTGACCGCCGACCCGAGCACCACGGCCCGTATCGGATCGCCCTGCGCCAGGGCTTCGTCGAGCCGGCGCAGGACCACGACTCCGGCTCCGCAACCGCCAACAGTGCCTCGCGCCGCCTCGTCGAACGCTCGGCAGTGGCCATCGGGGGAGTAGATTCCGCCTTCCTGATAGAGAACTCCTACGTGCTGCGGAATGCCGATCGAGACTCCCCCGGCAAGAGCGAAGGCACACTCGCCATTGAGCAGGGTCTGGCACGCCAGGTGGACCGCCACCGACGAAGTCGGACACGCGGTTTGCACCGACAGGCAAGGCCCGTGGAGGTTGAGGTTGTAAGCTACGAGGGCAGCGAGGAAATCGGAAGCGT
>PIVY01000716.1 GCA_003353795.1 bacterium | reverse complement strand
CCGGTGGAGTATTACTTTGAGTGCACCAACGACGGCAGCAAGAGCAGTGGCTGGCAGACGAGCGCCAGCTACGTCGCCACGGGCCTGCTCGACTCGACGCAGTACACCTTCAACGTGACGGCCCGCGACTCCTCCGCCGCCCAGACCGAGACGGCTGCTTCTTCGAACGCATCGGCCACCACCCCGGCTCCGGCGCCAGAGGTTGCGCTGATCGGTTCTTGGACGAACGGCCTCAGCCATGCGACCGAGGCCGGCAGCAACCGAGCCCTCATCTTCACCGCCCATCACCAGGACAACCAGAGCGGTGGCTCGTACGCCACGGCGGTCAGCTACGGCGGCCAGGCCCTGACTCAGATCGACGAGAGCGAGTACTACACCGACCCCTACCACTACTACGTAACAGCTTGGGTGCTCGACGAGGCCGGAATCGCAGCCGCCTCCGACGGCAACTTCTCCGTGACATGGGATGACGGCGGCCCATCGAATACGCCGGGCTACAGCAGCCAGTTCCTTTCGAACGTCGATCAGGCCAGCCCGATTGGCGCCTTCGCGACCGCCAACTGCGACTGCGAGCTCCTCTCGACGAGCGCACTCCCGAGCGCCGAGGGTGACCTGGTCCTGCTAGCGGCGACCCATGGCGGCAACAGCGCGAGCAGCAC
>PIVY01000715.1 GCA_003353795.1 bacterium | reverse complement strand
CAACTTACCGCTTCTCCGGGAGTTGTCTTGTTTCGTCGAAGCCGCGGCGATCCCCGTTGCTCGACCGTCCCGCTGAAGCCAGCAGTTCCTTCGCATACCCGGTTTGCGCCGCCGCGTCACCTTGCCGCCAGCCCTCGCCGCCCAGCTGTCGGGCGACCTCGGCCACACGCGCCTCAGCATCGAGCCGGGCCAGAGAGACGGTGGTCCGTCCGTCGTCGACGTGCTTCGACACGAACCAGTGGTCGTCGCCGTGGACGGCCACCGTGGGCAAGTGCGTGATGGCCAGCGCTTGTGACCGGGCCGCCAGCCGCCGCAGGAGTACGGCGACACCGGTAGCAGCGTCCATGCCCAGGCCGGCATCGACCTCGTCGAAGAGGCGGAACAATGGGCCCTGACCGGTACGACGCAACAGGGTCAGACCGAGATGGATGCGAGCGCTCTCGCCGCCCGAGGCGATGGTGCCGGCGTCGCCCAGATCCTCACCGGGGTTGGTGCGGACCTGCAGGCGTACCAGGTCCGCGCCGTGCGCGGAGACGGCGCAACGGGTGCCGCCGACCGTCACCGGGCCATCGTCATCTTGCCGAGGATCGACGGCGAACACGACGTCGAGATCGGGCAACGCCAGCGGGCGGATGATCGCCTCGGCCTCGGCGGACACC
>PIVY01000714.1 GCA_003353795.1 bacterium | reverse complement strand
CACCTCGGCGCTGAGAGTGGACATGGCGCCGCCCGGACCGCCGCTCGAATTGTCGAGGAATTCGCAGTGCGTGAAGACCAGCGTGCTGAGCACCACGCGGGCATCCACCATGATCGCACCGCCGCGCGGGTCCGCGCCGGCACGGGCCTGGTTTCCCTGCCAGCGGCAGCCATTGAAGGTGGCGTCGAGACCAGGGCCGATCCACATGGCCCCACCTCGGCCGTAGCTGAAATTGTCGACGAACTGGCAACTATCTGCCGTCACCGTCCGGGCGAAGGAAACTCGGAGTGCCGAGCCGTGGGTATCGGCGCGAAAACCGGAGAAGTCGCAACCGGCCAGCTCCAGTTCGAGAAAGGAGTAACTACAAAACATCGCCGACGACGGTCGGGTCTCGCCGTCTCCCGACACGGTCAATCCCTGCATCCGCAAGAAGAGGTGCTCGGTAGGCACCACGAGTCGACCGGTACTCGCGACCACGAGAATGGCGTCTGCAGCCGAGGTCGTGAGGTTCCGATTACCCACGAATCTCACGGCCAGATTCACGACGCTGTCGACCAGGTGGCTCTCGCTGGATACCAGGCCCCAGTCGGCCGCCCAGACCATGTCGCCCTCGGCGGCGATCCCCATGACCCGAATGGGCGTGCGCTCCCAGCCGATCC
>PIVY01000713.1 GCA_003353795.1 bacterium | reverse complement strand
ACCGAAAGTAACCCAGGCCACTTCGCCCACAGTCAACGCTTAGAACAACTCGGCGCCAGCGAGTCAGTGCAGCGATCCATTAAGGTGGTGTTCCTCGGCGCCGGAAGCGGGTTCCTGGAGCAATTGTTCATCGACATTCTCTGCATACCCGGCGCCGAGACCGGCCAGATCGCACTGGTCGATATAGACCCCGAGCGACTGGCGCTGGCCGAGCAACTCTGCAGGAAGATCGTGGAGCTGAAGAGCGTCAACTGGACCGTGACCGCGTCCGCCGATCGCTGCGAACTCCTGGGCGGCGCCGACTACATTATCAACTGCATCGAAGTAAGCGGCGTCGAGTGCGTGCGCTTCGACAACGACATCCCGGCGAGCTACGGCGTTGACCAGTGCATCGGCGACACGATCGGCCCAGGCGGGCTGTTCAAGGCTTTGCGGACCGTGCCGGTATTCCTTGACGTCCTGGAAGACGTCGAATCGCTCTGCCCCGATGCATGGGTGCTGAACTACACCAACCCGATGAGCATCATGTGCCTGGCCGCGGCGATGGCCTCAGACGCACATGTCGTCGGGCTCTGCCACAGCGTGCAGGGCTCCAGCCGCCGCCTGGCGGAGTACGCCGGCGTCCCGTTCGACGAGATGAAATGGAACTGCGCCGGGAT
>PIVY01000712.1 GCA_003353795.1 bacterium | reverse complement strand
CCCTCTGGATCTGGAACGGCAGCAGCTACGACGAGGTCATCATTGGCGTGCTCGACGGTACCTTCCCCGGCGGCTACGGCCAGGCCATCGTCAACGGCATCGTCCCCGACGGCACCACGTGCGTCGGCTACAACCAGTTCGCCTTCAACCCAGGCGACGCCGCCGGCTTCATCTGGACCCTCGAGGACGGCATGATCAACGCCACCACGTGGCTCGCCGACAATGGTATCGAACTGCACGCCAACCTCATCCTGACGACCCTGACCGGTGTCTCCGACGACGGCACGGTCATGGTCGGCATCGCGTCCGAGACCGTGGCTCCCTTCAACAACGTCGGCGTCGTCATCCGCATCGAGCCCACCACTGATGCGCCCGATCTCGCCAGCGCCCACACCCTCGGCGTTGCCTACCCCAACCCCTTCAATCCGCAGACCAGCATTCCGGTGACCGTGGCGCGCGACGATTTCGTGAGGCTCGAGGTCTTCGACGCCGCGGGTCGCCGGGTGCGCACCCTGCACAACGGCCTGCTCGTCTCCGGCAACCACGAGTTCCGCTGGAATGGCCGCGACGCTCACGGGCAGTCCGTCCCCAGCGGCGTCTACCTCGCCCGGATGGTCGACGGCGCCGGTCGGCAGGCGAGCCAGCGCATGACGCTGATGA
>PIVY01000711.1 GCA_003353795.1 bacterium | reverse complement strand
GCACCGACACCCAGTTCCGCAACGTCTACCGCTGCGACCCAAAGAAGGCCGACTGGGAGCGCGTGGACACCGGCGTCCAGTTCACCGACCAGTTCGACCTCGCGCGCAAGGGTCGGCTGGCCGTGGCCCGAGGCTCCGGCGCCACCGAGCCGTGGCGAGTGCACACGGTCGACCTGAAGAAGAACGAGGCGCAACTGCTGCTCGATCCGGGCGCCGACTTCTGGAGCGACGTGGAGTTTGGCGACGTCACGTTCTGGAAGGCGCCGCTGCCCGACGGCGAGCTACTCGACGGCCGCATCATGTGGCCCGTGGGCTACGATCCCGACAAGACCTACCCCGTGATCGTCTACTACTACGGCGGCACCTCGCCGGTCACCGTGGACTTCGGCGGCCGCTATACCAAGAACGCGTGGTCGGGCCAGGGCTACATCGTGTACGTGCCCGAGCCCAGCGGCGCCACGGGCTACGGCCAGGAGTTCGCCGCCCGGCACGTGAACGACTGGGGCAAGCGGACGGCCTGGGAAGTGATCGAGTCCACGAAGGCGTTCCTCGCCGAGTACCCGGCCGCCGATCCCGAAGCCGTGGGTTGCATCGGCGCCTCCTACGGCGGCTTCCTCACCATGTACGTCACCACGCAGACCGACATCTTCGGCGCCGCGG
>PIVY01000710.1 GCA_003353795.1 bacterium | reverse complement strand
GCCGGTCTCCCGGCCGACCTCGGTGACCGAGGAGGTCGACCCGGCCGTCGAGCGGGTGATCATGCGCTGCCTGGAACAGGATCCGGCCGAGCGCCCGCAGTCGGTCTACCAAGTGCTCGCCGCCTTGCCGGGCGGGGATCCGCTGGCCGCCGCCCTGGCCGCGGGCGAGACCCCAAGCCCCGAACTCGTTGCCAATGCTCGCGACGCGGGAGGGCTGAGGCCGACGACCGCACTCATCCTGGTCACCGCAATGTTGGCGAGCGTTGCGCTGACGTACTTTGTCTCATGGAAGACGGTCGTCATGCCGGAGCGTCCACCGGCGAGGTTGTCCGTGGTCGCTGAGCAGATCATGGAAGAGCTGGGCTTCGGCGATCTTCCTCGTCAATCAGTGTCAGGGTATGACACCAATGCGAGGTTGCAGGCCTCTCTGCGCGAGACGCCGCAATCGACTGACCAGCTTCGGCAATCGGTCTGGCCGCCCAAGTACCGTTACTGGCGGCGGTGGTCGGAGAGTGGGTTCGTGCTCACGGACGATCACTTCCCCGAACAGTACATGATCGATGCGCCCACCCATCAGCCCGGTCGTACGGGCACGGTGGCACTTGATTCGACGGGCCGAATGCTGGCGCTGTCGGTGCCGCCTGCGATGATCGGATCATC
>PIVY01000709.1 GCA_003353795.1 bacterium | reverse complement strand
TCACCCAGTTCCGCGTCGTACGGCGTCTCTATAGCGATCACGCCGCCCGACTGCTCGATCGCGAAGTACTCGCCCTCGGCAAGCCGCGCGATCTCCTGCCAGATCGGTGTCGTGTCGGCCTGCTGCCCGCACTGGATCGTGTTGATGATGATCCCGCGCTTCGCCGCCAGCTCGCACGACGCCTGGTACTTGGTGTCCTGCTCGTAGTCCATGTGCGGCGGCGCATCGCCCACCAGGTAGATCAGCCGCAGCGTCGCCCCGCTCTCCTCACGAGGCGTCCACGCAACACCGGTCACCGCCTCGTGCAGCGCCTGGTTCACACTCTCCGGCCCATCACCCCCGCCATCGGCGGCATAGCCCATCAGGTCGCTATAGACCTGGTCGAGATCATCGGTCAGCGGTGTCGCCGTCGTGATGTACGCATCGCCCCGATCACGGTAGCCGACCAGCCCCATGCGGATCGTTGGTCTGGGCTTGGCGGTCGCGATCTGGTTGGCGATCGTCCAGATCTTCTGCTTGGCCCCCTCGATCAGCCCGGACATCGACCCGGTGGTGTCGAGCACAAAGACCACCTCGATCACGGTCTCCGTTTGGGCGATTGAGGGGCGCGTGACTGCGGTGGTCGGGTCGTGTCGTGTCGGCTGGAGCTCGGCGGGCTGGG
>PIVY01000708.1 GCA_003353795.1 bacterium | reverse complement strand
GCCGCGAGCGCCGCTTCCGGCGCCTTCGGAGCCATCTCGAGGGTGGTTGCACCAAGAAGTATAGCCGAAAGCCGTCGCGTGGGTAGATGAATCCCGGGAGGCCACAGTGCGGTGCACACGAGCGCCTCGGATTCGGGACGGGCGGGTGGGCCGATTGTCACCGCGGCCCTCGCGAGATCGGGTGAGTCTCCTGCGGCTGCGGTTCTACGGTCTCCAGCAGGACAGCCAGAAAGACGGCGATCGCGCGGAGCACTGCAATCAGGGGTGAATTGGGGTTCTGCAACCAGCCCATCCTCACCTAACAGATAAGGTTGTATGCGAAATCGGGACAAGCACGCACATCGTCACCTCGGCTGGTCGAGCCTCTCTTACCTGCTAGGAGCGGTCTCAGGCCGATTTCGTATACGGCCTGTTGGACGAAACCGCGGCCCGTTGGGCACGCCCCTTGCACTTAGTGGATTGTTTGGCGCAGTGGCCCAGGTCGTCGTGGCGACGAGTGAGGTTGGATTGGTGTGAAAACAGCGCATGTCCGGTGTTCCCGGAGGCCGCGAGCGCCGCTTCCGGCGCCTTCGGAGCCATCTCGAGGGTTGTTGCACCTAGAAGTATAGCCGAAAACCGTCGCGTGGGTAGAGGAATCCCGGGAGGCCACGGTGCGGTGCACA
>PIVY01000707.1 GCA_003353795.1 bacterium | reverse complement strand
GCCCACCCACTCGCCGACATCGTCGGCCTGTGCGACATAGATTCGAACGCGCTCGGCGAGGCCGCCCTGGAGCACCCCGACGCATTCACCTGCGCCGACTACCGCGTCGCCTTCGACAAGCACTCCGACAAGTTCGACGCGGTGATCGTCGCCACGCCCGACCACTCCCACTGCAGCATCATGACCACGGCTCTATCGCGCGGCAAGCACGTCTACGGCCAGAAGCCCCTCGTCCACGAACTCGAGGAACTGGACATCCTCGACAGGGCAATCCGTGCAAGGCCGGGCCTGGTAACCCAGACCGGCGCCCAGCGGATCCAGTCAATAGCACGCCGCGCCGCGGTAGACATCCTCAAGAGCGGAGAACTGGGCCGCGTGATCGAGGCCCATGTGACCTTCGGCAACGGCGCGCTCGCCGGCGGCCACTACTTCGCAGATGGCACACTCGGCGAGCCCATCGACCCGCCCGCCGGATTCAACTACGACCTCTGGCTCAACGGCGCCCAGGAAGAACCCTGCCGGCCGCAGATGGTGCAACGCCAGTGGCGCAGCTGGTGGAAGTACGGCGGCGGCCAGATCGCCGACTGGGTCGTCCACCTTACCGATGTGCTCTTCTACGCCTTCCCCGAGCTCGAGAGTCCGACGCAGGTCTGCTGGCGGAC
>PIVY01000706.1 GCA_003353795.1 bacterium | reverse complement strand
TGGGATCGACCTCGGCCTCGGTCTTCGTCATCACGTAGTCCAGCTTCAACACCACCTGCTCGTGGGGCTTGCTTTCCAGACCGATGACCAAGATCTGCTTGTCGAGGCCGGGGTTGGCGAGGTGGCCGTCGACGGTCGGAACGCTGTTCTGCAGCTTCAGGTTCTCGTATCGCACCCACGGGGTCAGGGTGAACGAGGCGCCGGCGCCGAAGATCATGGGCGCGACATCGTACGCCACGTCGAGATACCAGCCCTGCTGGCCCTCGGGAATGAGCTTGGTGCTGGGATCCTCGTAGACCACCTCGGTGAGATCTCCGGCGCCGTCGATGCCCGAGGCGGCGTAGAGCGCCCGAACTTCGAGGCTGCGGTGGCGATACTGGGCGTGGACCTCGCCGATCCAGTTGGTCACCTTCACGTCGGTGAGGGCGTCGTTGGTCATGCCGTTCTGGTCGGCGCCGCCGTAGTAGTAGGAGCCGCCGAGCCGGATCTTGCCCTGCACATCCCAGTCGAGAGCGCCCACCAGACCGATATCATCGAAGGCCACGCGATTGCCCTTCTGGCGTCCGCCGCGAATGCCGGTGTCGGAGAACTTGTTCCCATTGAGACCGTTGACCAGGTAGGCGGTGTACTGGAAGCCCTGTCCGAAGGTGCCGTGGGCGCCG
>PIVY01000171.1 GCA_003353795.1 bacterium | reverse complement strand
CAAGGTCTCAGGAATGGCTGCGCAGTTGATGGACTGGAAACGATTCTCCGCCCGGGGACTGAGCCGGTGCAACGCGTAGGCGATCATCCCCTTGCCAGTGCCGGTTTCACCGCGCAGCAACACGGTCAGGTCACTGGTCGCGACCTTGCGAACCAGAGCCAGCATTTCGAGCATACGCTGGTCACACGTGATGATATTTCCGAAGCCCTCATGATTGGCCGACTCGGACACTTCCGAAGTCGACCGGGACTTCTCAGCCAGGAACAGCCCGAGGAACCCCAGGTAGTTGGCAAGGAAATCGAGGGCGGCCTGATCCACGACCGGGCCTCCCTGCGTACTCGTTCCAAGTCCAAGGAAGAGCAATCCGAGGCGCCGTCCGTGCACGACGATCGGCATGAATAGGCACCCGGTAACGCGGTCACCGAGCGCTGGGACCTGCGTCGACAACGGCGATGATTCCGCCAGTCGGCTGTAATAGAGAGGCTCGACCCGATCGGCGGCACGGCTCGCGAACCAGCGCACGAGCTGTCCAGCCAGGTTGTCTCCAAGATCGTGGCGGGCCGTCACCGCCAGCGCACGCTCGCCAGCGGGATCCCCGAGAGCCAGGAAACCGCAGGTCGCGCCGACCCGTTCGCAAGTCGCGGCGACGACGGCATCGAGATGCCGGGTCAGGCTCGAATCCTCTGACTGGAACAAACCAGGAATTCCAGACAGCGCCCGCACCGGCGACTCGGCTTGATCGAGGCCACCGACGAGACCGGTTTCGACGAGCCGACGCAGCCGCACGACTTCCGACAGCCGCGTGTCGTCCTCGAGACCGCGCGCAACGCGCTCGAGTTCGAACACCGTCAGCAAGGCATCATCGCAGAGGCCAAGGCGCAACTGCACCCGCGCAAGGCCAGACAGACAACCCGCAAGACTCTCGTCCCCGACGCTTGCAGCCGCTTGATCCTGAACGTCCAGCAACAAGCGGCGGAGCAGGAGCAAGAGCGGGCGATCGGCGGTATCGAGACGAGCAGCCAGGAAGGTGCAGACAGACTCGCACCATTCCCGCAAGAGATGCTGGGACTGGAAAATATCCACGGCGCGACGGAAGTGTGCGTCGGCTTGCGGCCAATCCTGGCTCGCGGCATAGGCTTCGCCAAGCGTGAGATGGCAAAAGCCGAGCTCGTAGTCCTCGCCACATTCCTCGCATACGGCCACGGCAGCGTGAGCGTCGGCCACCGCCTGGGAAAGATCGCCCCCACGCCGGCGCGCCTCGGCGCACCGTCTCAGGAGTTCTCCCTCCACATCGCTGGCATGGCCCAATGACCGGGTCTTCTCCAGTCCCAGATCGTAATTGACGAGCGCCTTGTCCCAATCACCGCGGGCGAGCATGACGTCTCCGAGATACTCGTCGGCGATGATGGACTCGCGCTTCATGCGTTCTTGTTCGGTGAGCACCTGGCCGGCGAGGATATTCTCCTCCGCCATGGCCAGCTTCCCGGTGAGCATGTCGAGACGTCCCAGGGCCAGCAAGACCTTGGGCTCTCGAATGCGGTCACCGAGGCTGTTGCAGAGACGCAGGCTCTTCTCGAGGGCCACTCTCGCCTCGGCGAACCGACTGACCTTGGCGAAGATGATCCCCTGATTGAGGTGGAACCACGACAGCAACTGCGGCGCCCCATGTCGTTCCGCCAGCTGGATCGCCTTGTCGAGCAGGTCCAGTGCCTTCTGCCACCGGCATCGCGCCTTGTGAATCATCGCCAGCGCGTTGTGCAGGGTCGCCACACCGTGCTCGTCTCCGACGCGACGATACGTGCTGAGGCTATCGAGGTAGAATTCCTCGGCCTTGTCGAGGCGCCCAAACCGTTGGTGGCAAGCCCCCATGGTGAGCTGGAGGTTGGCGACTTCGATATGCTGGTCGGTGATCGCGAGGATGGTGAATGCCCGTTTGGACACCTCCAGCGCCGCCTGGTAATCACCACGAAGCATGAGCAGGGCAGCGGCGCGCACCTGAAAGCGGGCTCGTTCACATTCGCGGGTTTCCGGGTCGAGATTCGGTGCGGTCTCGAGCCGATCAAGCGCACTACCGAGTAACTGGTCGGCGCGTGCGGCCCAACCGAGATGCAGGCTCGCCGTCAGGGCCTTCCGCAAGACCTGCAAGGCCCGCTCCGGAGCGAGTACGTCGAGCATGTGATCGGGAAGGATCTGGCCGTAGTAGTCCAGGGCCGTCGTATAGGCCGCCGAGTCGAAATGCAGATCACCGACCGCCTCGAGGCGGTCGAGTTCCTGCAATCGACCGGGGCCCTCGACACTGCCGGGTCCCTGTCTTGACCTGTCGTAGGCTTCAAAGTCAGCCATGCATCTGCATCCCCTGGCGAGGTGGTGGATCGCAGATAACCACGATGGTACCGACCGGCGTTCTCGGCGCCGGTCGGATCAGACGAGATTCATCAACATGACCAGGATCGGGTCCAGCCAGAAGCCGGGAGCACCAATGCCGGTTGTGCTGGGCGGCTGTCCATTTCCACGGAAGCCACCACCAAGTTCATCTGGATCACCCTGGTTGTCTTGTTCCGTCATTGGGCCTGATTCATGTTCCTGCTCTGGCGGAACATAGATACCTTCCGAGTCTGCCTGTTCCTGCTGCTCAGGTTCGTCAACGGCAAGCGCGGTAAGGGGCACAATGAGAACGACGCCGACCAAGGCGAGGATGGCGAGAAGTCTCTTCATGCCTTCCTCCTTCGGGAATGACCGCGGTCGATACCTCCCCCGACCGCGTTCGTGTGGTCCGGACCCGTGAATCGGGTCCAGCCGGCAATTCCTCTATCAAAGAGAATACGGACTCTCGTACGGGCCGTCAACAGTGGAGATTCTTTTTTACTTATGGTCAGACTTCGTCCTCGATCTGGGTCTGCAGGTCGTACTTGGTGATCTTCTTGTAGAGATTGCTGCGCTGCATACCCAGAATCTCCGCGGTACGGCTGACGTTGTAGCGATTCTCCCGCAATTTCTGCTGGAGGAACAACGCTTCGGCGCGCGATTTGAAATCCTGGAAGTCGGTACAGCGAAAAAGTTCGGGCGTGTCGTTCGGTTCTCGCTCCGCCCCGGACAACAGCGGCAGGTCGATCGGCCTGATCACGGTCCCCGGAACCAGGATCAACAATCGTTCCACCAGGTTCCGGAGTTCGCGGACGTTGCCCGGCCAGGTGTAATCGTCAAGCGTCGCCAGAGATTCCGGAGAGAACGTCTTGGGCACGACTTTCATGGTAGATGCGAGATGGCTCATCAGATAGTCCAGCAACAATGGCACGTCGCCCGGGCGTTCCCGCAGCGGCGGCAAGTGGACTGCGAGGACGTTGAGTCTGAAAAATAAGTCGCGACGGAAGCCGGACTGCCGATCGGCGAGGTCGCGATTCGTGGCAGCAATGATCCTGACGTCGACCTTCATGGTCTCGCGACCACCAACGCGCTGGATCGTCCCTTCCTCCACCGATCGTAGGACCTTGGCCTGAGCCTGCTCACCCATGTCCCCGATCTCGTCGAGAAAAAGCGTCCCGCCATGGGCTTGCTCGAACTTGCCGATCCGCAACTTGTCGGCACCGGTGAACGCGCCCTTCTCGTGGCCGAAGAGTTCACTCTCGACCAGGTCCGTCGGAATGGCAGCGCAATTGACCTCGACCAGAGGCCCATCCCCCCGCTGGCTGCCGGCGTGTAACGCGCCGACGACCAGTTCCTTGCCGGTGCCGTTCTCGCCGGTCACCAGAACGGTGGATTCCGTTGGCGCCGCCTTGCTGATGAATGTCCGCACATCCTGGATGGCGGGGCAATCGCCCACGAGCGGCGTGGTACGACCGGCCTTGGCCGCCAGGCGCTCCCGATCAGTCAGGGCCTGGCGGTGCGCGAGACAGTTCTGGATGGTCACGAGCAGTCGGGATCGATCGAGTGGTTTCTCGAGGAAATCGTAAGCGCCGGCCTTGACCGCCTGCACCGCAGTCTGGATGTCCCCGTGACCCGAGATCACGATGACCGGCAGTTCAGGATGATCTTTCTGGACCCGCGCCAAAACCTCGAAACCGTCCATGTCCGGCATCTTGATGTCCACGAGAAGCAAGTTGGCAGGTTGCTCCTGGAGCAGGTTCAGGGCCTCCGGACCGGAGGCCGCGGTGAGGACCCGGTAGTCCTCGTAACCGAGGATCTGAGCGAGGGTCTCGCGGATGGCAATCTCGTCGTCCACGACCAGGACAGTTTGCAAAATCGGCCTCCTCTGCGATCTTGGCGCTTGTTCGATACGAAGCTTGCGCGGGCGTGGGGCCAGAGTCAACCCTGCACCGCCGCCACTGGAAAAACGCAGCCGGGGCAGTACCGGCGAGGTCATGAAACCCCTTCTCCGCGACATCGTTCCTGACGACTGGCCGAACCTGATGACGGCTCGGGGCGAGCCTGCGTATCGCGGCCGGCAGTTGGCTCACTGGTTGTTCCGGCAGTCCGAATGGTCGCTGGAGACCATGACCAATCTCCCGGCATCCCTTCGCGAACGGCTGGCTGAGGATTGGGACCCCACTGGACTCGAGGTCGTCGAGCGAAAGGTTGCGGCCGACGGAACGCGCAAATTCCTCTTCCGGCTTCGCGACGCTCAGACGGTGGAAAGCGTGATCATCCCCATGGAAAATCACGCCACGTTCTGCATCTCGAGTCAGGTCGGATGCGCCATGGCCTGCCGGTTCTGCGCCACGGCCCGCGGCGGTCTGGTTCGTGGACTCTCGCCCGGCGAGATCGTCGAGCAGGTGCAACGTCTGGCGGCCGACCTCGTGGATAATCCGTTCCCCCAGCACGGCGACCGCGGCTTCAACGTCGTGTTCATGGGTATGGGCGAGCCGCTCGATAATTATCCAGCCGTTCGTACGGCACTGGACATCTTCACGGCTCCGGAGGGGCTCGGCTTGTCGGTCCGCCGGGTCCAGCTCTCGACCAGCGCCCCACCGCACGGGCTGGTGCATCTCGACGCACTCGACCTGCCCGTGGGGTTGACGATCAGTCTGGGCGGCAGTGACGACGCGGCGCGCCGGAAGGTCATGCCGGTGTCCGGCAAGGCGTCGGTGACAGAGGCCCTGGATGCGGCAGAACGATTCGCTCGACGGAGTGGCCGCCGAGTGACGGTCGCCTGGGTCCTCATCGACGGCAGTACTGATCAACTGGAGCAGGCCGAGAATCTGGCTCGCCTCACCGCCAACCGTCCCTTCAAGGTGAATCTGATCCCCTTGAACGAACTCGACGACGACGATCTCGCGGCCACGGGCAGCGAACGGATCCTGGCATTCCAGCGGGTCCTGGCCGACGCCGGCGTGCCGGCGTTCATCCGAGTCAGCGGTGGCCGGGACATCGGTGCAGCCTGCGGGCAGTTGCGTCGGCGACGGCAGGGCCGTGTAGACGAGATCGCGCCCCCGTCTTCGTGAACGGGAGCGCGATCGGAATCCATCATCTGGCTGTCCGCGACGACTCGGAAACTACAGCAAGTCCGCCAGACGCGTCTGCTCGAGTGCGCCCACGAGCGCCTGCTGGGCCTTGGACCAGGCTTCGGTCATGTTGCAGTCATCCACGTTCTCGCAGCGGTTCGATTGCCGCAGGCAATGGTTCAGCGCAATGCCACCCTCGCAAACCTCGACAATGTCCCGCAACGAGATGTCCTCAGGAGTGCGCCCGAGGCTGAAGCCGCCCTTCACCCCGCGATGGCTCTTGACGATATGCTGCTGCGAAAGCATCTGGAAGATCTTCGCCAGGAAGGCCTCCGAGACGTCGCAATTGCGAGCGATTGACTTGAGTTGAATGGGTGCGTCACCGTTGCGACGAGCGAGTTCCTGGAGTCCACGAATCGCGTATTCGGTCTGCCTGGTGATCTGGAGCATCACGCGTCCCTTCCGAGATGGTCCAAAGACATAAAGATTGCCTCAGCCGCAACAAAAGTGCGAAATCAAGTCCGCATTGTCAAAGATCATTTTTGATCGGCCTTATCACTCCAACGACGTTTGCTGCAAGATCTTGCGAGCGAGGGTCGATATGGGCTGATCCGCGGCGGAACCAGCGATCCAGAGACTACCTGGAACCGTAACTGCATCCGGGTCGCCGGCCCAGTCGGCGACGCAGACGAGAACCTGCAGGCGATATACGGTGATCGCGTGGCGGACCCAGCCGCGGTCTCGCACCTCACACGCCCCACTCCCCCGCCCCGCCAACCATCGCCGCCAGGGCGCCGTGAGCTTCGCGGTGTCGGCCGCGCCCGCATGGTACCAAGGTGTCGTTGGCAAGCCGAGCATGCCGACGTACAGACCCGAGACGTCGTCACGACTCGGCCGGCCGAGCCCACGGCATCGAGTGACCACCGATTCCTCGCTGGGCACGAGCAATACCCGACCGTCCCGGCGAAGGACCAGCGCGCTCAGGAGAACCGGCCTCGACGTCTCGCGAACAGGCGGCGGCGGAACGTGGCGGCCCGTGCCGGCGGCTCCGGCGGCGCAGACCTCGAGGACGGGACAACCGACGCAATCCGGCTCGCCCGACCGGCAATGACCGGCGCCCAGATCCATGAGTGCCTGATTCCAGTCGCCGGGGCGCTCGGCCGGTACGTGATTCGTGGCCAGAGCTTGCAGAGCCTTTGCTGTCAGATCTCTGGCCGCCCCGTCGTCGGCGCAGGTCCAGCGCGTGAGCACACGCTTCACGTTGGCGTCCACAGCCGCGGTGGGCAGCCCGAGGCCGATGCTGGCAATGGCGCCGGCTGTGTAATCTCCGATCCCCGGCAAATCGCGCCAGTCGGCGTGCGTGGTCGGCAAGCGGCCGCCATACCTGTCGACCACCTCGCGGGCCGCGCGATGCAGCATGCGCGCCCGGCGATAGTAGCCCAGCCCCGACCACGCCGTGAGGACGTCGTGCTCGCCAGCGGCCGCCAGGGCATGCACGTCGGGGAACCGCTGCAGGAAGGCCGACCAGCGCGGGATCACCGCCGCCACGGTCGTCTGTTGCAGCATGACCTCGGAGATCCAGGTCCCGTAGAGATCTGTCCGGCATCGCCAGGGCAGGTCACGCGCGTGGTCGTCGTACCAGGCGAGCAATCGGTGGCGACGCGCGTCGACGGTGGTCTCGTCACCATCTTCGATGCGACGAGAGGTGGCAGGCTCCATTGACAAATTCGGCTCCTGCGTGAAATGATGGTTCGGCACTCCGCAACATCGCGCCCATCGCGGATCGCGCCACGCCCACCGGGAATGCACGCTCATGGAATATCAGACCCTGCCGGAACTCTTCATCGACGCCGTTCGCAATCGTCCGCGAGACGACTGTTTCCAGGCTTACGATCGCGATCAAGGCTTCGTGCCGATGTCCAGCCACGAAGCCCGCGACCGCGTTCTGCGCCTCGCGCGAGGTCTGCAGGCACTCGGTATCGAGCCTGGCGACAGGGTGGCCATCCTGTCCGAGAATCGCGTCGAGTGGGCGCTGGCCGATCTGGCCATCACCTGCGCCGGGGCCGTGAGCGTCCCCATACACAGCATCCTGCTGTCCGACACCATCGACTACATCCTGAGGGATTGCGAGCCAAAGGCAATCTTCATCTCCGACCGCCG
The DNA here is from genome assembly GCA_003353795.1 of bacterium. Taxonomy (GTDB): domain Bacteria; phylum Krumholzibacteriota; class Krumholzibacteriia; order LZORAL124-64-63; family LZORAL124-64-63; genus Glo-17. Next base: position 3,755 of record PIVY01000171.1, on the reverse strand, counting down.
CCAGGCCGACAAACTGGAACCGCTGCGCGACCGCCTGACCTTCCTCGAGTCCGTCATCGCCTTCGACCCGGTCGACCTACCGTCCATCGTCGACCTCGCGAAACTCGAGGATTTCGGTGGCAAAGGCGGCCCGGCGACCGACCCCTACGCGGCGCTCATGCCGACCGGTCTCGGCCGCGACGACCTGGCGAGCATCATCTACACGTCCGGCACCACCGGCAACCCCAAGGGAGTCATGCTCAGCCACGGCAACATGACCGCCAACACCATGCAGGCCCAGGAGATCCTCCAGTTCACCACCGCCGACATCACCCTCAGTTTCCTGCCGCTCAGTCATGTCTTCGAGCGTACTTGCGGTCTCTATACCATGCTGCTCGCCGGCGCCGGCATCGCCTACGCCGAGCGCATGGAGACCGTGCCCCGTGACCTGAAGCTGGCGCGACCGACCATCCTGATCAGCGTGCCGAGATTGTTCGAGAAGATCCACGGTCGCGTGGTGAACCAGGCACTCAACGCCGGCGGTCTCAAGAAATCCATCTTCTTGTGGGCCGCGGCGGTGGGCTCGAAGAAGGTCAAGCGGCAGGAAGCACGGCGCCGGCCTGGCCCGTGGCTAGGACTGCAATGGACCGTGGCCGACAAGCTGGTCTTCGGTAAGCTGCGGGCTGCCCTCGGCGGGCGGGTGCAGTTCGCCGCGTCGGGGGCTGCGCCCCTGTCGCCCCGGGTGAGCGACTTCTTTCTGGGCGCGGGCGTACCGCTGTGCGAGGGCTACGGTCTCACCGAATCGAGCCCGATGCTCACGGTCAACCGTCCCGGCCGCCAGCGCTCGGGTAGCGTCGGCGAAGCCTTGCCGCGCACCGAGCTTCGCGTCGCCGAGGACGGCGGGATCCTGGCGCGCGGGCCGCAGATCATGCGCGGCTACTGGAACGACCCGGAATCCACCGCCGAAACCGTCGACGCCGAAGGCTGGTTGCACACGGGCGACGTCGGCCGCCTCGATGCCGAGGGCTACCTCTACATCACCGATCGCAAGAAGGACCTCATCGTCACCGCCGGCGGCAAGAACGTGGCTCCCCAACCCCTCGAGGCGATCCTGTGCCGCAGCGAGTTCGTCCAGCAGGCCGTGGTTCTCGGCGACAAGCGACCGTTCCTCTGTGCGCTCGTCGTTCCCGAGTTCGAAGCCCTCGACAACTGGGCCGCCAAGCAGGGCCTCGATCCGAGCGACCGACCGGCGTTTCTGGCCTCGAGCGAGGTCTTCAAGCTGTACCAGGGGCTTCTCACGGAGATGAATCGCGAACTCCCGGGTTTCAATCAGGTCAAGCGCCACGTCCTGCTGGAGCGGGATCTGACGGTGGAATCCGGCGAGTTGACGCCCACCCTCAAGGTGAAACGCTTCGTGGTGGCCGACCGTTATCGCGACCGCATCGACGCGGTCTATCCTCCCGGAGCCGCCGATGCCGGTTGATCTGACGGCCGTTCCTCGCCGCTTCCGACCGACCGAGTGCACCGTGGTCGGAATGGTGGCCAACCTGGCGCTCACCGTGGGCAAGATCGCGGTGGGATTCCTGTTCCGCAGCACCGCGCTCGTCGCCGACGGTGTGCACAGTTTCGCCGACCTGGTCAGCGATCTCGCCGTGCTCCTGGCCCTGCGCACCGCCCGTCGGCCACCCGACAAGGACCATCCCTACGGGCATGAGAGTTTCGAGACCTTGGGCGCCATCGCCGTGGCGCTGTTCATGCTCATCGTAGGTGTCCTCATCGGCCGCGACGCGATCATGCGTCTCCTCCACGGCGACAACCTCGAGCCCCGGCTGCTGGCGCTGGTCATGGCGCTGGTGTCCGTCGTCATCAAGGAGATCCTGGCCCGTTACACCCTGTTCGCCGCGCGGCTCAATCACAGCCCGGCCCTCTTCGCCAACGGGCAGATGCACCGCACCGATGCCGTGACCTCACTGGCCGCCGCCGGTGGAATCCTGGGCGCCATGATGGGCGTCACGTGGCTCGACTCGGTGGGCGCGCTGGTGATCTCGGTTTTCGTGCTGCGTGAGGGCTGGCGACTGACCCATCAGAACGTGCTGGCTTTGCTGGACACCATGCCGGACGAGGAGACCGTGCAACATTTGCGGGAAGCCGCCGGGCGCACGCCCGGAGTTCGAGAGATCCGCGATCTCAAGGTCCGGCAACGGGGTTCGGTCTTTCATGCCGACCTCACCGTGGCCGTGGACGGGCATCTCACCGTGGCGGCCGCGCACGACCTCGCCCACATGGTGGAAGACACCATGCGAGACGAATTCCGGGAACTGTCGCGGGTGCTGGTGCACGTGGAACCGTTCGAGCCGGACGTGGTCAGCGATCGCGTTCGCTCCGGTCTCCCAGGGTGACCAGCGAGCGGATTCTGCGCCCCTCGCGGAGCACCTCGACCTCCACCACATCCCCGGGATCATTGTGCCGCAATGCCGTGGTGAACGTCGCCAGGTCGGCCACGGGTTCGCCGCCGAGAATGATCAGCACGTCCCCCTTCTGCAGGCCCGCTCGCGCCGCTGGTCCACCGTCCGCCACGCCACCGATGACGTAACCATCGGCGCCCTCGTCCGCAAAATCCGGCACGCTTCCGAACCAGGTCTCGCGATTGCCGGAACCGGCTTCGGGCCGGCTCGCCGGCGGTGGTTGCCGAAACTCGAACGTGTCCCTCGCGGTGGCCAGGCTCGCGACCAGGCGCCCGGTGATGGCGGCCACGGTCTCGACGCCGCGCAGGTCGAGGTGCGCGAAATCGTCGGCCGGCGAATTCATCTCGGCATAGCCGCCGGTGAACAAGAATAGCGACGGTATCCCCAGGTCGATGAAGTTGAGGTGGTCGCTCTGCAGCAGGGACGTGTTCTGTGGGCGCACCGCAATCGGGCTCGCCGCCGCCTCGACGAAGGACTGGAAGCGAGGGCTCGTCTCGAGGCCGGCGACGTTGAGGGGGCCTTCGCCGAGACGGCCGACGGCATCCAGGTTGATCATGGCGTCGATATGCCCGGGCGGCACCGGCAGATTTCCCGCAAGATGGGCCGAGCCCAGGAGTCCGATCTCCTCGGCGCCGAAGCCACAGATCAACAGCGATCGCCGTGGCTCGATCTGATCGGCGGCGAAACGTGTCACCGCCGCCACGACGGACACGACACCGGAGGCGTTGTCACCGGCACCCGGATAATACTCCCCCGGCGCCGGCACGCCGGCAATGGTCGGATCGACCCGACCCAGGTGATCGATGTGCGCCCCGACCACGAGCCAGCGGTCGACGAGGTCACCCGCCCCGACGAGGACACCGACCACGTTCACGGCGTTCCGACCGTCGGGCAGCGGCACTTTCTGAAGCCAGCCCCCGTCGTCGAAAGCCGGCCGGCACCCCGCGTCGGACAGCCAGGACGCCATCAGGTTTGCGGCTTGTCGTTCACCCTCCGTAGCCGCGCCACGGCCGGCGAGTTCCGGAGCCGTGAGCGCCTCCAACTTGGCGGCGAGACCCGGGTCCTCGACCGCCGCCGAGAACAGAACCAGCCAGATCGCCGCGAGCAAATTCATCACCTCTCCTAGAAACCTGCCGCCAGGCCCATGCCTCGCGGATCGCTGGCACCGGTCCAGACATCGGCCTCCTCGTCACGCGCGATGAGCTGGACGTTGCCCATGGGCGAGCGAGCCGTCAGAACGTGGCCGCGGCTCTCCAGGATTCGACGCACCTCGGGTGCCATGCCGAAATGCTCGTACCAGCCGGTCTCGGG
>PIVY01000705.1 GCA_003353795.1 bacterium | reverse complement strand
CGAGCCCCGGCCACTGGTGGCCATCGAACGGGCATCCGGGTCGGTCAGCGAGATCTGGCCGTCGGGCGCTGCCTGCCGCAGGGCCTCAAGCGCCTGCAGACGCTGCATCTCTTCACGGAGCTTCCCGATCTTCTCGGTCAGCCGCGTGACCTTCATGGCGAGGGCTTCCGACGGCTCCTGCCGGTCAGCCGTGTCCAACTGGTCGAGATAGCGCGCGACGCTCTTCTCGATCTGCGCCATACGCCGCTGCATCTTGGCCTCGGTGAAGTTCCGGTCCCGGTTATTGACCGCCTTGAACTTCGAGCCGTCGATGGCCACGCTTGCTGTGGCCAGAAGACCGATCCGGCGGCACAGCTCCACGAACTGCGAACACACCTTGCGGATCGCTTGACCATTGTCCTTCCGAAAGTCGGCGATGGTCTTGTGATCCGGCGCCAGGCGCCCCGTCAGCCACATCACCTCGACATTGCGACCGGCCTCGCGCTCCAGCCGCCGGCTCGACTGCACCCGGTTCAGATAGCCGTAGATGTAGAGCTTCAGCAGCATCGCCGGATGATACCCCGGCCGACCCGTCGCCTCGGGCTGAACCCGATCAAAACCGAGGTCGCCCAGATCGAGCTCATCGACGAATACATCGATCACCCGAACCGGATTGTCCTCGCC
>PIVY01000704.1 GCA_003353795.1 bacterium | reverse complement strand
ATCAGGCGGAGAATCTCTTCCACCCGGGCCGATTCGTCCACCCCGCCCGACGTGACCTTGGCTGCCAGGATCAGATCGATCTCCAGCAGGCAGCCCAACTGTCCGCCGGGCACAGGATGCTCGGCCGTGCCGCGGTACTGGGCGATCACGGCGGGCGAGGCGCGGAACTGGCACTGGCGGGCCTGCGGGTCGGACGTGCTGGCCGTCACGGCCTCGAAGACCGCCTGCCCGCCGATCGTCGCGCCGGCGAGCGCGTCTTGCACGTCTTCCAGGATGGCCCAGTCGGTATTGGTTACGGTGATCGCAGTCATGGTCGCTCGAGGGGTGCGTCGGTGTAATCCGCGGCGAGTAGAAGCAGGCGGCTCGTCATCGGCCTGCAGGCGCGTGATCCGCGCCGAGCCGGCAGACTTGGCCCGGTCGGCGTCCTGGTCGTCATCGGGGTCGACGTTGAACGTCAGGTGCCAACTCGCGATGGCTTCCTTGCGTTTCTGGTCGTGATAATCGCGGAGGGTGGAGTACATGGTATCGCGGGCCAGTTCGTGACAGGCGCCGAAGGCGAGCATCAGCGCCCAATGCACGGCCGCGTCTTTGAGCTGGTCTGGGTTGGCCAGACGGCGGTAGTCGGGCACGGCACGCGTGGCGCCGACCGACCGCCGGTGCTCGG
>PIVY01000703.1 GCA_003353795.1 bacterium | reverse complement strand
CTCCCGCAACCGCCGCAACCCCTCTTCCATCGACACCTTCGGCTCGCAACCGAGGTCGCGGCGGGCGGCGGTGATGTCGAACCAGTGGGCGGTGGCGAGTTGTTCGGCCATGAAGCGGGTCATGGGGGGTTCGGACTGGAGGCGGAAGGTGCCGTAGATGAGTTCGAAGAGGGCTCCAGCCGCGTAGGCGAGGCGAGGGGAGACGCTTTTCGTGACCGGGGGGAGGTCGGCGGCGGCGAGGATGGCGTTGATGAGGGCAGACGCCGGGATCGGGTCGCCCTGGGAGATGAAATAGGCGCGCCCGGCGCACGTTGCTTCCGGGCCGAGGCGATCCATGGCGCCGATGTGGGCATCGGCCGCGTTGTCGACATAGATGTGGTCGACCAGTTGCGTGCCGTCGCCGACCAGGCGCAGTCTGCCGGCTCGCGCTCTCTTGATCGCCCCCGGGACGAGGTGATTGTCGCCCGGGCCCCAGATCAGGTGCGGTCGGAGCGCTACCGTCGACAGACCCTGCTCGCCGTTGGCCGCCAGCACCATCTTCTCGGCCTCGGCCTTGGTCTGTGGATAGTAGGCGGTGAAGTGTTCGGCATAGGGCTCGGATTCGTCGACTCCGGCAACGTCGCCACCACCGTGAACGACACTCGGTGTGCTCGTGTAGATGAGC
>PIVY01000702.1 GCA_003353795.1 bacterium | reverse complement strand
AAATGACCGCGGCGGGAGAGGGCGCCGCCGCGGTCGAGGAGAGCGATCGCCTGCAGATCGACTCTCCGGCGCTCGTCGCTCCCCCTACTTGGCGCTGCTGGCCGCAACGTCGGTGGTCTTGGCCTTCACGGCCGTGTCGTACTTGGCCTGCAGAGCGTCCGCGTCCTTGCCGCAGCAACCCTGGCTGGCCTGCACCGCATCGGCGCAGCACTTGTGCATGCTCTCGAGGACCGCCACCTCGGCGGTGGCCTCGGTGACCATGGCGGCGTACTTGGCGTTCAGCGCGGCCGCGTCCTTACCACAGCAACCCTTGCCGTCGGCCACGGCGGCAGCGCAGCAGGCGTGCATCTCGGCGAGGACCGCCTCCTGGACCTGGTAAGTGGCGTACTTGGCTTCCACCGTGGCAGCGTCCATACCGCAACAGGCCTTACCGGCCTCGGCGGCACCCACGCAGCAGTCACCCATCTTGACCACGGACGCCGTCGCCGACGCGCCGCAGGTCGGGCTGCAGGCGGTGGTCGCCGATTTCTCGGCGCCGGCCAGGGCGACGGAAAACACGCCGACAACGAACAGAACCGTGAGTAGAACCGAGAAGCGCTTCATGATTCCAACCTCTTCTATGGACGCCCGTCGTCGCGGGCTTGATGACTCGAGGATCCCACCAG
>PIVY01000307.1 GCA_003353795.1 bacterium | reverse complement strand
TCTGCGGCTGGACCGTCACCGTGACGTCCGAGGTCTCGGTGCGGTAGATCCACTGGGCGCCTTCGACGAGGGGATACCAGTCCTGGGCGACGGTGGGCGGGACGAAGGCGGCGAGGAGCATGAGAGCGGCGAGCACGCCGGTGCGGCAGGCGAGTGAGGTGTTCTTCATCGGGGTACCTCCAGATTGCAAACCGATTGCGTTGATCGATCAGGGGGCGTGCGCAAGGGTTCTGGAGGGTCCTCCCGATCTCGGGGCAACGGACACGACGACGCGCCGCGATGGTGCGCGCTGGTCGTCGGCGATGGTCGTTAGCAAGGAATCAGTCGAAAACTCCCCCGAGTCGTGAGGTGGAGATCATAGCACGATCGAGAAGCGCTGATCAACGATTGGAATCAACCCGGAGCCATAATCCGCGATAAGGAAGCAGAGACCTTGTCGTGTCCCTCGTCCGGGAGATGGGTATCTTGCTGCGCCGCCTAACCATTCCGCTCGCCGTCATCGGCCTGGCCGTCGTGATGCTGCTGAGCCTCGCCGTACCCGAAGCACCCGTCCGTTCCCGTCATGCGGCGCCGCAGCGCCTGGCGTTCACCCAGGCTGGACGCGCCCCATCGGACGGCGTCAGCATTCAGCAATGGCAGCAGCGAGGGGCAAAGGTCGCCGACAAGGGTGCCGATCCGCGCAAGGGTCGCGCGATGTCGCTGAACGTGCGTCCGGTCCGGCGCCCGCGCGTACGGTTGCACGAGGCAGAACGCGCTGCCCCGTGGTCTGCCGACCAGCTCCTGGCCGACCCGACTCACATGAACGACCAGCATTTGGCCATGGTCGACGATCCGACGACCGGTCACCTCTTTGCCGTGTTCGAGGCCTACGACCTGGGCGGCAGCGATCGCGACATTCACATCGCCGGCAGCACCGACGACGGCGCCACCTGGACCGTGGCCGAATTGCCGTCGCACGCGGCCGATGAATTCCAGCCCGACCTGGCCATCGACGATGCCGGCTATCTCCACGTGGTCTGGGTTCGCGGCGACGGCGTGATCATGCGTGCGCGGTCGGCCGGCCCCGGCGACATCCACAACTGGGCCTTCGCCATCACCTTCGAGGTCGGCGAACCGGTGGCCGTGCCCTCGATCGCCGTCTCAGGCAGCGGCGACTTCGCCCGCGTGTTCATCGCCTGCTCCTGGTACACCATCAACTGGGACTGGTACCAGTACGAGTACACCCTGCTGTGGCTGCACTCCACCAACGGCGGCCAGACCGTGGGCTACGACTACCTGCAACCCGACGGCTACCCCGACCTCTGGCCCGACGTGGCCCTCTCGGGCGCCACGGTCACCATGCTGAACGGCGAACAGGACATGGCCACCGGCCGCATCCGGATCCTCGCCGCGGCCGACGCCCTCTCGGGCACCTTCGCCGACTACGTGGACCTCACCCAGACCTCGCAGATGTCCCACGGATTCCCCGCCGTGGTGGCCGACGGTGACAACGTCTACATGACCTGGCAGCTCGACTGGGCCGACGGCATCGGCAATGTCGACGGCGACGTGATGTACGCCTTCTCGTGGGACGCCATGGCCTCGGTCTACGGTCCGTACGATCTCATGGCCACCACCAGCGAGAGCGTGGGCCCGGTGCTCTTCACCCGCGACGGCCTGGTGGGTTGCCTCTGGCTCGAGGCGCCCCAGGGCGGCGACGAGTTCCACCTCGCCGGGCGCCTGGCGTCCATGAACGGCCACCCCGACAACTGGGGCGAAGTGGAGACCGTCACCGATCTTCCCACCGTGGTTCCCCAGTTCCGCGCCGCAGCCGGCGCCGTGGGCACCGACGGCCTCGTGGCTGCCTGGATAGACCGCCGCGACTTCAACACCGAGGGCTACAACGTCTACAGCGCCGGTCGCGGCCGGCTGCCCGACCTACAGGCCTTCGCGCCCGACCAGTGGGAATCGCCGCTGGTGGTGAACATGACTCCGGGCGACCTGACCGACGGCATCCTGGCCGTGGGCTTCCCGGCGTACGCCAGCCTCGCCATCGTGAACATGGGCCTGGCCGACGCCACGGCCCCCGTGGAAACAGAGTTGCTGCTCGACCACGACGTGGTGGGCGCCTGGGTCGTCCAGAACGGCCTGCCGCAGGCCACCTACGCCAGCGTGGAGGATCACCCTCTGGAACTGACGGCCGGCGCCCACACGCTGACGCTACGCATCGATCCCGCCAACCGAGTCGCCGAGAGCGATGAGACCGACAACACCCTGATCAAGGACATCTGGGTGGTCACCGGCGAGCCGCGACTGGAACTGTCACCGCCCAACCTGGTCTTCCAGGCCGATGCGGTCGCGCCGGCGCCGCCGGTGACCCTGCGATCGCTGTCCGGGCCGCGAGTGGACGGTCGCCTGGAATCGACGCTCGCCGGCGCTGCGAATGCCGACCGATTCCGCGTGGTGGTCGCGCCTGCCGAACGGCTCGACCCTGCGTACCTTTCGACCCTGGGCCGCAGCGCCGCTCTCGCCGCACTCCGCGAACACGCCCGGGTGCAGCACGCGCAGATCGCCGCCCGCGCCGCCACGCCGTTGCGGTCGCTCTGGCTGTCGGGCGAAATGGTGGGCGAACTCACCGCCGCCGAGATCGAAGCCCTCGCGGCCGACCCCGCCGTGGGCGGTCTCTGGCTCGACGATCGGAAGAGCGAATTCTTCGGCGCACCCGCCGCGCCGGAGTTCAGCCACGTCCTCATTGACGGCGGCTCCCGGGC
>PIVY01000701.1 GCA_003353795.1 bacterium | reverse complement strand
CGCCGGCCGGCACCGGAGCCTCCAGATCGGGCAATGGTCCCTCGGCCGGATCATCAACAAGACAAAGATAACCCTTTTTCCGGAACCAGGCATTCAAGTTCACCGCACGACGGAAGGATTTGAAGCCGTGGTCCGACATCACCAGCAGCACCTCGTCGTCGGCCAGTTTCTCGAGGGTCCGTTTCACCAGCTGGTCGGCCCGTCGGTAGAGGTCGCGGATCACATGGCGATGGCGCTCAACATCGACGCCCTCATTGGCCGGATGATCATCTTCCCGAAAGCGCAGGAATGTGTGCTGCAAGCGGTCGGTGGCATCGAACACACAGACCACCGCCCCCTCGCGCTGGCGATCCAGGGCGTGAAAAAAATGCTGCTCGCGTTCCTCGTGAATGGCCCACACCTGCTCGAGGAATGCGTCCTCGTCGATGACCTGCTCGTTGAGAGCCCAGGTGTCCTCGGCCAGCCCCAGAGTGGCGAAGGGACCGTGCCGCCGCGCCAGCATCATGGCGTAATGGGGTGGCTGGCTGATGGGCAATGATGGTTGCTGGGGGTCGATGTTCACCGGCGTGACGTAGAGCCCGAAGGGTTCCCAGCCGCTCACGCGTACACGTACGATACCGTGGTCGCTCGCTCGACCATGCTTGAACTCGAGGCGCAGCAAGGGA
>PIVY01000700.1 GCA_003353795.1 bacterium | reverse complement strand
TCTTCCCCTTTGTCTCAGTCCTGACCGGCGAGCCACGGCGCTGTTGGTGCTCGCGGCGATCCTGCTCGCGTTCCCTTCCGCTGTTGCGTGCACGAACTTCCTGGTCTCTGGCGATGCCTCGGTTGACGGCTCGACCATGATCACGTACACGGCCGACTCTCACGGCTTTTACGGTGAGCTGTACTACCGTCCGCCGGGTGAGCACGCGCCGGGAACGATGATCCCGATTTATGAGTGGGACACGGGCAAGTACCTGGGCGAAATCGAGCAGGCGCCTGTGACCTACTCGGTCGTTGGCAACATGAACGAGCACCAGGTCACGATCGGCGAGACCACCTTCGGCGGCCGCGATCTTCGGGATCCGGACGGGATCATGGACTACGGCAGTCTCATCTACGTCACGCTGCAGCGGGCACGCACGGCGCGCGAGGCGATCCAGATCATGGCCTCCCTGACAGAGACCTACGGCTACTACAGCAAGGGCGAGACCTTCTCTATCGGCGATCCGGAAGAGGTCTGGATCATGGACTTTATCGGCAAGGGAACCCACGAGCGGGGCGCTGTCTGGGTGGCCCGGCGCGTGCCCGACGGCTACATCTCGGGTCACGCCAACGCGGCCCGAAGCCGCCAGTTCCAGCTGAATGATAGTAAGAATACACTGTACGC
>PIVY01000306.1 GCA_003353795.1 bacterium | reverse complement strand
ACATCAACACCTTCCTGCCCGTCTACCTCGGCCAGGGCATCCTGCCGACGGACCCGTTCCAGCAGCTGGATCAGACGGGTGTGGGGCAGCTGGTGGAGATGGCGGCCAAGAAGGGCCGCGCGGCCAACCCCAAGCTCCACCTGGGCATCTGCGGCGAGCACGGCGGCGACCCGTCGTCCATCGCCTTCTGCCACAAGGTGGGCCTCGACTACGTGAGTTGCTCGCCGTTCCGGGTGCCCATCGCCCGGCTCGCGGCGGCGCAGATCGTCATCGAGGAGGAACTCGCGGGTTGACCGCGACGTAGAGAGCGCACCGTGCTGCGGCGGTCGTCGACCTTGGTCGCGACCGCCGCGGCGTCCTTGCTCATGACCCGGCCTCCGACGAGGTGACGACGTGGACCTGCAGTGGCTGCTACCAGGATGGATCTGGCCGTTGCTGGTGCTCGCGGCGGCGGGCAGCGTGTGGTGGGCGCGTCGGACCTACGCCGGCACGGTTCCCACGCCGCCGCCGGCTGCCCGACGTCTGCTGGTGGGATTGCGGACGCTGACCTGCCTGCTGGTGCTCATCGCGGTGGCGCGCCCTCTCCTGATCCGGATGCAGGCGATGCAGGAACCCGCGGTTGTCGCCGTGGTGGTCGAGGACTCGGCGAGCATGGCGCTGCGGGACCGCACCGACGGGCCTGATCGCTGGAGCCAGGCCTGGTCGCTCACCGCCCGGATCGATTCGCTGATCGCCGCGCAGGGGCAGGATGCCGAACTGGCGACCTTCCAGGGTAACGGTCGCCTGTCCCTGGTGGCCCGGGACCTCGCCGAGGCCAGGGTCGATACGCCGCGGGCCGTGGGCACCGACCTGCCCGCGCTGGTGGCGCAGGCGCGACAGCAATTCCTCGGGCAGCCGCTCCGGGCCGTGATCGTCATCGGCGACGGACACTCCGAATCCCTGGCCGCGACCTCGGCCGGCGGCGCCGCGCCGCTCCACCTCGTAGGTGTCGGCGACGTCCGCGGCCCGGCCGACCGCTATCTCGCCGATCTTCGTTATCCCGACGCGGTCCATCGTGGCGAGCCTCTCACCGTGGAGGTGTCGGTGGGGCAGCGCTGGGGCGCCGAGACGTCCGGTTCGGATAGCCTGCGCGTCTGGTTGCGCCACGCCGGTGAGGTGGTCGCAGCCTTCACCGCCCCGGCGGGCGACCTGGTCCGCCGCGAACTGGTCTGGACGCCCGAGGAAACCGGGCTCGCCGTGCTGGAAGTGGAAGTTGCCCCCCTGGACAACGAGCGTTTCCCTGGCAACAACCGGGCGACATTGGCGGTGGACGTTCAGAAGGACCGGGCCCGGATGCTGCTCCTGGCGCCCCTGCCTGGATGGGACGTGCGATTCGTGGCCCAGGCGGTTCGGCGCGAGTCGCGTCTGCAGTTGACCGTGGTCCGACCGGGACCGACGGGCCCCGTCCTTGCAGACAGTCTGACCGCGTGGGAACCGCCCGCCAGCGCCGAGGCCTGGCTGGACGCATGGGACGGCGTGGTGCTCGTCGGGCCGCCGGGGGCCTGGCTACCCGACGCGGGCTTCGAGTTGGCCAAGGCCGTCACGCAGGGGCTCGGGCTGTGCGTCCTGGCCGGCGACGTGGCCAGCGATTACCGGGCGCGACCGTGGTCCGTGCCGCTCCTGCGCTTGTTGCCGGTGGAGACCACCGGCGACCGCATGCGAAGCGGCGAGTTCTTCCCGGCGCCCACGGCTGCGGCGCCGCGGCATCCCGTGCTGGCCGGTGTGACTCACGGCCCCGATGCCGGCAGCGCCCTGGCGGGATTGCCCCCTCTGCGGAGGCTGCAGCCGGCCCGCGCGCGTGCTGGAGCCGAGGTCCTGCTCGTGGTGGGTCAGGAGCAGCCGTTGCTGGCGGCCACGCGTCCGGGTACCGGCCGGGTGCTCTGGTTCGGCGGTCGGCGGCTTTGGGAACAAGCGTTCTGGCAGTTGCCGGCCCAGGACGAGACCGGCGACCATCCGGGACGCCGCCTGCTGCGCCAGATGCTCCTGTGGACGGCGCTGGGAGATCAGGAGTCGGGAATCTCGTTGCTGGGGCAGCGGCTCGTGTACGAGGAAGGGGAGCCCTTGCCCGTGGCGGCGCGGTGGCGAGACATGCGCGGGGAGCCGGTCACGGGGCGGGATCTGGTGGTGGAGCTTTCGCCGGCCGGCGGCGGTGCGGCGCGCACGTTCACGTTGCGACCCGATCCGGCGCGCCCCGGCATTTCGGCGGCCGACCTGCCGCCATTGCCGCCGGGCCGATGGCAATTGACCCCGGGTGCGGGCGACGGTTCCGGCGAGACCGGCGAGCCGCGCGACATCGTGGTCACGCGCGCCGAGCGCGAACGGGCCCAGGTTCAGCAGGATCGACGTAATCTGCGCCAGACCGCCGATCGACTCGGCGGCGTCTACCACGACGCGGGGCGCCCCGACGATGTGGACCGACTGTTGAACAGCCTCGCGGGCCTCGACCTCGAATCGGCGGCGGCCACACGTCAGGACCGACACGAGCCCGCGGCCGGCTGGCCCTGGCTCGCCGCCGCCGTGGCCCTGCTGGCCGCGGAGTGGCTGCTCCGCCGGCGCCACGGACTGCTCTGATAGCTCCTCCCTGATCGACCGAATCCTCCCGGATCCGGGGCCGGCTCTTGAGCTTGCTGCTGGGACTGCTCGCCGGCACGGCGCTGGTGATCAAGGAGGTCTGCTACGAGCCCGTCGGGGCCCACGCGGGCGCCAAGTAGGTGGAG
>PIVY01000699.1 GCA_003353795.1 bacterium | reverse complement strand
ACGGCGCTCTTGGTGACCGGCCGCGCCGGGTCGGCGATGGCGGCGGAGATCGCGTCCATGGTGGCCACCCAGCAGCTCGACGGCCTGCGGATGATGTCCATCGATCCGGTGGACTTCGTGGTCGGGCCGAAGGCGCTGGCCATGCTGATCTCGATGCCCCTGCTGTGCGCGTTGTTCATCGTCTTCTCCCTCGCCGGTGGCTACCTGATCGGCGTGGGGGTGCTCGGAGTGGACGGGGGGCTCTACCTCACCAGTCTCGAGACGTCGGTGACGTGGATCGACGACGTGCTCGGCAGTTTCTTGAAGTGGATGGTCTTCGGCACCCTGGTGGGGCTCGTCGCCACCTTCCGGGGTTACACGGCCAAGCCCACCTCGGCCGGGGTGAGTGCCGCCACGACGGGGACCGTGGTGATCGCCTCGGTCTCGGTGCTCTTGCTCGACTACGTCATCACCGCCCTGTGGACCGCTTACTGGAGCGTGTAGTCCACGACGGAGGATTCTCTCGATGCGACCCTCACCTGTTCGTGACCTCGTCGTCGGTCTCTTCGTGCTCGCGGGGCTCGGTGCCATCGCCTACCTGTCGCTGCAGGTCGGCGGTCTCTCCTTTGCCGCCGGCGATGCGTTCGCCGTGTCGGCCACCTTCGATGACATCGGAGGGTTGAAGGAA
>PIVY01000698.1 GCA_003353795.1 bacterium | reverse complement strand
TCGCCGCCGTAGCCGTCCATACCGCCGATTTCGCCGTAGGTGCCGGGCGTCACGTCAATGGTGGAGCCGTTGAAATCGGCGTTGCCCAGAGCGTCCGAAAGATTCCAGGTGCTCAGCCAGGCGCTCTCGTCGGCGCATTTGTTGATGAACCACTCGTAGGTTTCCACGGCGTTGGGAACGATGCTCGCCCAGCCGCCCATCTCACTGGCCGCTTCCCAGTCTTCGGCGAAAACGGCGAGGCGGTACTGGCCGATGCCGGCGCCGGCCAAACCGGTCAGGATGTTCAGGGCACCCTGCCCATTGCCGCCGATGATGTTGCCGGTGAAATCGCGGTCGCGGGGAATCAGGCGCAGGCCGTTGGCACTCAGGGTGTGGATCTGATGGTTGTCGTGGCCCGAGAGGTGCACGTCGTCATCGAGGATCACGCCTTGCACGCCGTGGTTCAGCCAGTTGTCACCGATCCAGTCGTTCACGCCGTTGCTGGGATAACCGGTGGTATTGAGCCAGACCCGCTCGGGCACCCAGGCCACGGTGGGAAAGTAGCCGTAACGGTGGTCGATCATCTGGGTTTCGGTGTGCACCGCCCAGTCGTTCATGTCGTTGTTCACGAAGGGCATGATGTGCTGGGCGTAGGCCGAGGTGATCATGCCGGCCCAGCCGTCGGTCAC
>PIVY01000697.1 GCA_003353795.1 bacterium | reverse complement strand
GTCTTGGCTCGGGAGTCGACCGGCTCCTCGCACCCTTCTGGCTGGTTGGGCGCTACGTGGCGCTCACCGTCTTGCCCGTCGATCTCCTGGCCCACCACGGCTGGTTCGATCAGGCACCGTCGTTGACTCTCGGCAACTCCCACGTCCTGCTCGGCGCGCTGGTCAGCGCCATTTCGCTCTGGCTGGGGCTGCGTTGGCTGCGGGCCGGAAATACGATCCATCTCGTCGTGCTGCTGGCGTGCTGGATGCCGATGGCGCCTTTCGTGGGCGTCGTGCCGATTGGGAGCCTCTTCGCGGAGCGCCACCTCTACCACGCGCTGGTCGGCACCGCGATCGGTCTCGGTTGTCTCGCAAGTGCGGTGACGGGCACACCTCCCATACGGCGTCGCCTCGTCGCAGCGAGCCTCGTCCTGACGATCTGGGCTGTGTTGCTCGGCACGCGCGTAGTACAGCGTGTGCCGGAGTGGGAGTCGGAGGAGCGACTCTGGTTGGCGAACCTGGAGGCCGACCCGGACAATCCCTTCGCCGCGTCGAGCCTCGCCGGCGTCTACCTGAAGAAGCAGCAACATGGCCTGGCCCGACGCGCTGCCATGGACGCGCTCGAAGTTGCCCCCGACTTCATGGCGGCCCACCTCATCGTCGGCCAGACGTGGGACATCATCAGCCCG
>PIVY01000012.1 GCA_003353795.1 bacterium | reverse complement strand
CGGGACTTGGCATGGTGTCGTGGTCCGGGCCCTGATTCACGGCGGGGTCCTTTCGAATGGCGGTCCCTCTGGTACGCATGAGGGGGCGCCGCGTTGCAACTGTCATACTAGATTGCCCGTTGCGAACCAAGCAAGAAGGCATTGAAATAGCGGGCCGGAACCTCCATGTTCCTCGAACCAACCCGTGACCCGGAAGGAGAGACCATGCGCTGGACCGTGAGCAAGGGATCGCTCGGAACGCTGGCAGCGGATCTGCTGATCTTGCCCGTACTCGAGGGTAAGAAGGGGCCGGATCTGTCCGGCGTGATCGATCTGGCCGGTGGCCACGGAAGCTTGCGCGGCGTCATCGAGGGCGCGGGATTCACGGGCGCTGCCACGAGCACGCTCCCGGTTCATTGCCCGGGGCTGAAGTGTGGCTGGGTGCTGCTGGTGGGGCTCGGCCGACCGGATGCGGTGTCCCTCGAGGGTCTGCGCAAGACCGGCGGCGCAGCGGCGCTCGCGGCGCGATCAATGCGCACCCGCACGGTGCTGGCCATGCCCACGCTCGCGGTCACCGGGTACGACGACGAGACCGTGGCCCGATGCTGGGTCGAGGGCGCCGAGATGGCCCTCGCGCCGGCCGGGCCATCCGATGCTCGCCGCAGCAAGGGCGACGGGCCCGGGACCTGGAAGGTTTTGCCGGGTTCGGCCGATGCGGCCGCCATCCGCCGCGGCCTGCAGCAGGGCGAGAGCGCCGCGATGGGCTGCCTGGAAGCTCGACGCCTGGTGAATCTGCCTCCCAACCAGCTGACCCCGCGCATGCTGGCGGACGAGGCTCGCGCCATGGCCGATCGTGTGGGTCTGAAATGCACGGTCATGGGTCCGGCGCAGCTGAAACGCCTGAAGGCGGGCGGTATCCTGGGCGTGGGCCAGGGGAGCGAGAACGAACCCTGCCTCATCTGCCTCGAATCGAAATCGGCGCCGAAGGGCGCGCCGACCGTGGCTCTGGTCGGCAAGGGCGTGACCTTCGACACCGGCGGCATCAGCCTCAAGCCCGGCGCCAAGATGGATCTCATGAAGGCCGACATGGCCGGCGCCGCCGCCGTGCTCGGAGCCGCCGCCATCGTGGCCACGCGCAAAATGCCGGTGCGGCTGGTGACCCTGGTGCCGTCGGCCGAGAACATGCCCGACGGTCGCGCAATCAAGCCCGCCGACGTGCTGAACATGGCCAGCGGGCTCACCGTCGAGGTTCTCAACACCGATGCCGAAGGACGGCTGATCCTGGCCGACGCCCTGCACGTCGCTTGCGGCAAGAAGCCCGACTTCGTCGTCGACATGGCCACCCTGACCGGCGCTTGCGCCGTGGCCCTGGGCCAGGAGTTCGCCGGGGTCATGGGGACCAGCGGCGAACTCATCGAGGTCCTCGAGCAAGCCGGCGGCGAGACCGGTGAACGGGTCTGGCCGTTGCCCCTGATCGACGCGCACCGCGAGGCGCTCAAATCCAAGGTGGCCGACATCAAGAATCTGGGTGCCCGCGAGGGCGGCGCGCTCACGGCGGCGGCGTTCCTGTCCTACTTCGTGCCCGACGACGTGGCCTGGGCTCACGTGGACATCGCCGGTCCCGCCTGGACCGAGAAGACCGGCCCGCTGGGTCCTCGGGGCGGCACCGGATTCGGGGCGCGGCTCCTCGCGCGGGCGGTGGAGCTCCTTGTCGATTGAGCCGCTGACATTGGGCTCGGCTTCGCGGAGCCGCCTGCTGGACCACCTGGTCCGGCTGGCGGCTCCCGTCGTCCTGGCCAGCATCGCCCAGACGCTCATGGGCCTGGTGGACACCCTCATGGTGGCTCGCCTGGGCACGGCCGCCATCGCCGCAGTCGGCGTATCGACCCTCCTGTTCTCCGCCATGGCCACCAGCATCAAGTCCCTGGACGTGGCCGTGCAGACCTTCACCGCCCGGCGTGACGGTGCCGGGCGCGAGCGCGAGACCGGCGCCGTGGTGGGCACGGGCCTCGCCATGGTGGCGGTCGCGGGAATCTTCGGCACCGTGGCGGGCGTCGCCTGGCCGGGACTGGGGCTCGGTCTGGTGAGCGCCGATCCAGAGGTCGTCGCGCTGGGGTCGGATTACTATCGGCTGCGGGCGGTGGGATTGTTGCCGCTCCTGGTGTTCCTGATCATCCGGTCCGGTTTCGACGGCCTCGGTCATACCCGCGTGGGTATGGTCGTGGGCGTGGGCATGAACCTGGTCAACGTGCTCCTGAACTGGATGCTGATCTTCGGCAAGCTGGGTGCGCCGGCCCTTGGTGTGCAGGGGGCGGCGCTGGCCAGCACCATTGCCGCCGTGGTTGCGGCCGTGGCCATGGCCGCACTCGCGCTACGCCCGCGGATGCGGAGGCAGTACGGCTGGTTCGACCGCGGTTTCGTGCGTCGGGATCTCGTGCGTCCGCTGTGGCGCACCGGCTGGCCGCCGGCGCTGCAGGCCCTTGGCCTGATCGGTGGCATCGTCGCCTTCTACGGGATCCTGGGTCATATCTCCACCGTCGCCGTGGCCGCCGGAAACATCGTCATGCGCATGGCCTCGCTGGCCATCATGCCGACCATCGGCGTGGGGGTGGCCGTGCAGACCCTGGTGAGCCGCTGCCTCGGCGCTCGCGATGCCCGCGGGGCCTGGCGCAGCGGACTGGCCGGCGTCGTTCTCGCGGCGACGTTGATGATCGCGCTGGGCCTGCCGTATCTGCTGATCCCCGACCAGCTGCTGGGAGCGTTCACCCCGGAACCGTCGGTGCTGGCCGCGGGCCGCGCGATCCTGCGGATCACGGCTCTCGGACAGGTGCTCGCCGCCGCCGGGTTGACCTTCGCCGGGGTCCTGCGCGGCGCGGGAGACACCGGTCGCGTCCTGGCTGTGGACGTGGGCACCGGCGCGGGCTTCATGTTGCCGGCCGCCTGGATCCTGGGCATGGGCCTGGGCGGTGGCCTGCTGGGAGCCTGGTGGGCCCTGGCAGCCTGGTTCGCGCTGCACGCCGCGGTCATGACCGGACTCTTCGTCGGCAAGCGCTGGCTCCGTTTCCGACTCTGAGGTAGGATGCCCGGATGATCGAACCGATTTCCACAGACCAGCGCCGCGTGCTGAGCGTGCGGCAGCTCAACGAATCCATCCAGGGCGCCCTGCAGACCGCGTTCCCCGAACCGGTGTGGGTCAAGGGCGAGGTGCAGCGTCTGCCCCTGGACAGCGCCCGCCGCAAGCACGTGTACTTCGAACTGCACGAGGGCACTGACCAGGGCGCCGCCAAGTACCAGATTCCCGCCTCGATCATGGGCTGGGACCGCGACAGGTTCGGCCTCGGCCGCTACCTCGACGGTTCCGATCCCACGTTCCGCCTCCAGGACAAGCTGGAGGTCTGTCTGCTCTGCCGCATCGACTTCTACCCACCCTTCGGCAAGATCAACCTGAAGGTCGTGGGAATCGATCCCGAGTTCTCCCTGGGACAGCTCGAGGCCCGCCGCCGCCAGGTGCTGGCCTGGCTCGAGAAGGAAGGCCTGCTCACCCTCAACGCCCAGCTTCCGCTGGCGGAGCTTCCCCTGCGCGTGGGGCTGCTCACCAGTCGGGGCAGCGCCGCCGAGAAGGATTTCCGCACCGGGCTCGAGGGCTCCGGCTTTCCTTTCGACGTCCAGCTCGTGGACTGCCGCATGCAGGGGGAGCAGACCGCGCCCCAGATCATCGCCGCATTGAAACACCTCGCCGGCGGTGATCGCGACGTCATCGTGATCACTCGCGGCGGCGGTTCCCGTGCCGACCTGAGCTGGTTCGATCAGCAGGATCTCTGCGCGGCGGTGGCCCGTTGCCCGCAACCCGTGCTGACGGCCATCGGCCACGAGATCGATACCAGCCTCGCCGACCTCTGCGCCCACACGCGATGCAAGACTCCCACCGCGGCGGCCGAGTTCCTCACCGGCCGGATTCTGCGGCAGGCCGAACGCCTGGAGTCGGCGGCTGCGGCACTTGCCACGGCGGCGCTGATTCGCCTCGACGGCGCCCGGCGGGACCTCGAGGCCGGCGACCGTCTCGCGCGGCTGGTGACCGGCGTGCTCCGAGATGCGCAGAACCGGATCCACGGGCTGACGGCGACCCTCGAGGTTCGCACCGGCCGGGTGGCGGCGCGATGGCAGCAGCGGCTCCAGGCCACGGCGCTCAGGACCGCTGCGGGAGCCGGTCGCCGACTGGAGGCGGGCCGGCGTCAGACCGACTATCTTGCCAGTCGACTGGGCCGTGAAGCGCCTCGTTCCTCGGCCGAAACGCGCCGGCGTCTCGACGCGCTGGCCGACAAGGTCCGGCTCCTCGATCCTCGCCGGCTCCTCGAGCGGGGCTTCACCCTGACCGTCGGCGCCAATGGCGAGCCGCTCGCGCGGGCGGCCCAGGTCCGGCCTGGCCAGACCCTGCGTACCCGCTTCGCCGACGGCGACATCACCAGCATCGTCAGCGGGCCGCGGCCCGCCAGGAAGGGAGGACGAGGTGGCGGAGAAGAAGAAGACCCCGGTCAGCAAGCTCTCTTTTAGCGAGGCCGTATCCGAGGTCGAGGGCATCGTGACCCGCCTCGAGAACGAGCAGACCGACGTGGACGAACTGGCCGGCGAGGTCAAGCGCGCGGTGGAATTGATCTCCACCTGCCGCGCCCGTCTCGAGAAGACCGACGGCGAGGTGCGGGAGCTGGTGAGCCAGCTCGAACCATCCGCCCCGGCCGACGTTGAGGCACCGACGCCCGACACCGACGATCCGCCGTTCTGACATGGCCGAACTGATCACCGCGCAATCCCTGACCAAGGATTACCGGCTCACCCGGCGGCGCGAGGGCGTCCTCGGCGGGCTGGCCGACCTGGTCAAGCCCCGCAAGCACACCTTGCGTGCGGTGGACGAGGTGTCGTTCTGCATCGACCAGGGCGAGATGGTGGGCTACATCGGGGCCAACGGCGCCGGCAAGTCGACCACCATCAAGATGCTCACCGGTATCCTCACTCCCACTTCGGGCGAGGTCCGCGTGGGCGGGCTGGTGCCCTACCGGCAGCGACAGAGCTACACCCGACACATCGGCGTGGTCTTCGGCCAGCGCACCCAGCTCTGGTGGGACCTGGCGGTGGTCGAGAGCTTCCGCCTGCTGCAGCGCATCTACGAGGTCAGCGAGGATCGCTACAAGCGCCAGATGCGCGTCTTCGACGAGTTGCTGGGCCTCGAGGAATTTCTCCACCAGCCGGTACGCAAGCTCAGCCTGGGACAGCGCATGCGCTGCGACCTGGCCGCGGCGTTGCTGCACGAGCCCAAGGTGCTGTTCCTGGACGAACCCACCATCGGCCTCGACGTGGTGGCCAAGGAGAACGTGCGCGACTTTCTGCGCGAGGCCCGCGACAATCTGGGCGTCACGGTGATCCTCACCACCCATGATCTCGGCGACATCGAACAGCTCTGCCGCCGCATCATCATCATCGATCACGGCAAGGTACTGTACGACGGCCTGCTGGAAGACCTGCGCCGCGGTCCGGGCCATCGCCTGCGCCTCTGCCTGGACCTGGCCGAACCCGCGTCCGCTTCCGACCTGGCCCGGCTGACGGGAGACCTGCCGGTGATCTGGGATCACGATCCGGCTGCCGCGGACACGCCCGGGCACCGTCACTGCGCCATGTTTTCCCGGGCCGAGACCACAGCGGCGGCCATCCTCTCGGTGGTGGTCGCCAACCACCGACTGCGCGACATGGTCCTGACCGAGCCCGCCATCGAGGACGTGGTCCGCCGCATCTATCGCGAGGGCATGGCCCCCGTGCCGGAGCTGACCGGTGAGTGATCGCACGGCCACCGCGCCGACCTACGAGGTGACGCTGGCGCCCTGGCGGCGCGAGCGCGGAGGCAGCGTGCGGCTCTATCTCGGTTTCGTGCGGCTGGCGTTCCTCAAGTTCCTGGCCTACCGGCTGCGCTACTACACGGGCGTCATCTCCTACACCATCTTCGTGGCCGGCAACGCCTATCTCTATCGCGCGCTCTTCGCCAGCCGGGCCGAGGCGGGCTCGGTGGAGATCGGCGGTTTCACGCTCGCCGAGATGATCACCTACATCGCCGTCGCCTGGATCGGCCGCAGCTTCACCTTCAACAACATCGACCGCACCCTGTCGCACCAGGTGCAACAGGGCGAGATCGCCATGCAACTCATCAAGCCGTTCCACGTGCAGACGGTGATGATGTTCGAGGCGATCGGCGAGGCGGCGTTCCGGCTGCTGATGTTCACCGTGCCCATCATGGTGGTGGTGGTGCCGCTGTTCGGGATCCACGGCCCGCCCGATCCGGCGCTCTACGGCTGGACCGTGCTCAGCTTCACCCTGGCTCTGATCATGAATAGCCAGCTCAACTTCCTGGTGGGCTGCCTGGCGTTCTACCTCAAGAACATCACCGGCGTGATCCGGGCCAAGCACATCAGCATGGATTTCCTCTCGGGCGTGCTCGTGCCCTTCACCTTCTTCCCCGAGTGGTTCCAGACCGTGGTGGCCTGGCTGCCGTTCCAGGGATTGAGCTTCGTGCCGGTCACCATCTATCTCGGCAAACGCACGGGCCCGGACCTGGCCGAGGCGCTGATCGTGCAGGCGGCCTGGGCCGTGGGCATGTTCCTGGTCGGGCGCTGGCTCTGGAACCGGGCCGTGCGGCAAGTGACCCTGCAGGGAGGCTGATGATGCGCATGGTGGCGGCCCTGCCGTTCCTGTTGCTCGTTGCGACCATCGCCGGTTGCGGCGACGACGCGCCGCTCGGTTACGACCAATGGCGCCCTTTGCTCGCCGCCGAACTCGACCGCGCCCTGATCGATAGCCCCGACGACCTCTACAAGTTCCTCCATCAGGGCATCATGGGGCCGGCCCACGCGGTGCCGGACGCGGCGCACGCCCTGGGCTGGCTCCGCCGCGAATGGGACGAGTTGCCGGCGGTGACGCCCGACGATCGGCCGCCTCTCCTGGCGCCGCTACGACCCGACGGTCGTCTGGTGCGGCTCGACCTCGCGCGATTGCGCGATCTGGTGGCTGGGGCCGAACCGGACGCCGTAAGCGCGGCGCTCGACACCGTGGCGGCGGCGTTCGTTCGGACGAGTCAGCGCTGGGATCGCGAGCCGGCGCTCCTGGCGGACATCTGGTCGGCGGTGAAGGCCGACACGGCGCTCTGGCGAGGATATTTCACGTCGGCCGATCTCGCTGCCCTGGAGCGCGAGCGCGGCCACGGCTGGCCGGCCGTCCATCACAGCGACAGCTACCGCCAGCACCACGCGCCCCACTACCGTGTGGTGGATCCGCGGAGCCTGCCGGCCGTTTGGCGCGAGACCGGAGGTCGGCCATGAGCCCCCTGCCACCGGTGATCCTGGCCCCGGGGCCGCAACGGTCGCGCCCGGAACGAGTCCGGCGACAGCTGGGGATCGTGGGGGCCTACTTCGCCCAGTTCCTCAAGATGCGCCTGGCCTACCGCGTGGATTTCCTGGTGGATCTGGGCGCCAATCTCTTCGCCATCGGCGTGCAGTTGACCACGCTCACGGTCCTGTTCAGCAAGGTCGACGCCCTCATGGGCTGGAGCTTCGAGCAGGTGCTGTTCATCTACGGCTTCAGCCTGCTGCCCCTGGGCATGTTCAACGTCATCAGCATCAATCTCTATCGCTTCGCCGAGCACTACATCGCCGACGGCAATCTGGACCGCGTCCTGGTGCGACCCATCAATCCGCTGGCGCAGGTGCTCTCCGAATCATTCAACGTGTCGGGGCTCAACGAGATCATCCTCGGCACGGGGATCATGATCTTCGCCGCCGGCCGACTCGATCTACAACCGGACCTGCTGGACGCGCTGGTGTTCGCGGTGGTGGTGCCGTCGGCTGCGGTCATCTACGTGGGAGTCTTCCTGGGTCTGACCGCCGTGTCGTTCTGGCACGAGGACCGCATGGGACTGTCGCCGCCGGTCTACAACGTGATCCGTTTCGCGCGCTATCCCTTGACCATCTATGGTCGCTGGGTGCAAATTTTCCTGACCTTCGTGCTGCCCTTCGCCTGGGTGGCCTACATGCCTGCCACCTGGTTCGTGGATGGGCCCGGAGTGCAACGCTGGGCGTTGCTCACGCCCCTGGTGGCACTGCTCGTCACGAGTCTCGCCTACGCAATCTGGCGTGCCGGCCTGCGGCGCTACGCCAGTACCGGAAGCTGAAAAGGAGAGGTCATGCGTCGTTCCATCATCGCGGCGATCCTGGTCGCCGGCCTGGTCGTTGCGGCCGTGCCCGCGGCTGCCACCATCTTCGGCGGTTGCAACGGCGACATCTCGATGTCGTTCACTGCGGCGCCCGATCTGACCTCGCTGACTGAGGTCGCGCCTGGAGAAGGAGGCCTGACCGTGGTGGAGGTCTACGCGGTTCTCGACGGCGTCGACGAGTTGGAGGGTCCGCGCGGCGTGTTCCTGGATCTGGGCGGCTACGAACTCGAGCTCCGGGTCAGCGGCGCCAAGGCGCTCGCGGTGGAGAAGCAGCACCTCATTCCCTACCGCGACTTCGCGGGCCGGCCCACCCAGTGCCTGGTGGGCACCGTCCCGGGCGAACGTGTCGTGGGGGGACCCCTGGCGCTGGTGAAGTGGAAGGTGATGTTCCAGGGCGAGGTCGCAGATGTCCGCTTCGACCTCGATCCCTCGGGACTCCTGAGCTGCGACCGGACCGAGGGTTGCCCCGGCTGCGACGCCAGCATGGTGTACGTCGGCACCGTGGATGCCGGCCAGGAGGGCTACCTCTTCGGCGCCGGTTGCATGCCTGCCGTGCTCAATCCCACCGGCGAGCCGGACCTCACGCCGGCACCCTGCACCGTCGGCCACGCCGACGTCGGCGTCTACGAGCTTCGCGACTAGGCACGACCGTCCGTGAGGCGGCCATCGACTGCGCGGGTCTAGACCGGATCCGCGCAGATCTCCATGAGCACCCCGCCGGTATCCTTGGGATGCAGGAAGGCGATCTGCTTGCCGCCGGCACCGGTGCGCGGGCTCTCGTCCAGCAGGCGCAGGCCCGCATCGCGGCAGCGCTGCATCACGGTCTCGGTATCCGTGGCGGCGAACGCGATGTGGTGCAGCCCCGGTCCCTTCTTGGCGATGAACTTGGCGATGTTGCAGTCGTCGGTCATGGGGGCCAGCAATTCCACGTGACCCACGGCGCCGGTGCGGTCGAGCTTGAGCATGGCGACCCGAACGTTCTCGCTGGACACCTCTTCCAGGCGTTCCAGCTCGAGGCCCATGAGGTCGCGGTAGAGGGCGAGGGCTTGATCCATGTCGGCCACGGCGATACCGATGTGGTCGACGAAGCCGGCGCCGCCGGCGGGCAGATCCGGAAGGCCGGTCATGACGATCCTTTCACGAGGTGAGGGACGCTCGTTCGCCGCCAAGTAAGGTCCTGATCGGCGACCCGGCAAGTCGGCGGTTGCCCGCAGCGGCGGCCGTCCGTTACATTCGAGGTCTAACCACTCAGGAGGTAGCCATGGATCCCCGCAATACCAAGCTCGCTCAGCAACTCGTCAGCTACAGCGTCAACCTCCAGCCGGGCGAGAAGATCTACATCGAGATCAAGGGTCTGCACGCCATGGATCTGGGCAAGGCCCTGGTCAAGGCTGCCACCGAGGCGGGGGGCGTGCCCTTCTGGTACTACAACGACGAGGAACTCGCCCGACAGTTCATCCGCCACGCCGGCCAGGAGCAGTTCCAGGCCTGGGGCAAGTTCCACCGCCCGATCATGGAGAACGTCGACGCCTACATCGGCGTGCGCGGCTCCACCAATCCCTACGACCTGGCCGACATTCCCGGCGAGCAGATGAAGTGGCACGACAAGGCCTACTGGGACGAGGTCCACATCCCCGTGCGGCTGAAAAAGAAGTGGTGTGTCATGCGCTACCCCAACCCGGCCATGGCCCAGCTCGCCGAGCAGCCCACGGAGACCTTCGCCGATTTCTACTTCGACGTCTGCTGCCTCGACTACGCCAAGATGAGCAAGGCCATGGACCCCCTGGCCGACCTCATCAACAAGACCGACCAGGTGCACCTCACCGGCCCGGGCACCAATCTGAGGTTTTCCATCGCCGGCCTGCCTGCGGTGAAGTGCGACGGCGGCCGCAACATTCCCGACGGCGAGGTCTACACTGCGCCGGTGCGGGACAGCATGAACGGCCACATCACCTATAACGCGGCCACCATGCGGGGCGGCATCAAGTTCCAGAACATCCGCTTCGACGTGAAGGACGGCAAGATCGTCGGCGCGGCCTGCGACGGCGACGTGGCCAAGCTCAACGAGTTCCTCGACGTGGACGAGGGCGGTCGCTACTTCGGCGAGTTCGCCCTGGGCGTCAATCCCTACATCGAGAAGCCCATGCTCGACACGCTCTTCGACGAGAAGATCGGCGGCAGCTTCCACCTCACTCCGGGCAACGCCTACGAAGCGGCCGACAACGGCAACAAGTCGGCCTTGCACTGGGACATCGTCAACATCCAGACCCCCGAGTGGGGCGGTGGCGAGATCAGCTTCGACGGCACCGTCATCCGCAAGGACGGACTCTTCGTGCTGCCTGCGCTGGAGGGCCTGAACCCCGAGAACCTCAAGTAGGAGCGACATTCATGCATCGGGGAGTACTGCTGGGCGTTTTGGCGCTCATGGTGGCCGGTTGCGCCGCCGCCGAAACCGAATCACTGCCGCGCTGGGGACTGGGCTGGCTGGGCCAGTCGGAGGCGCCCACGTTCCGGGTGCGACTGGGGGAGTGGCAGGTCGGACTGGCCGCCCGGCCCAACGACAACCTCTACTATCGCGAGTCGTGGCAGGAGAACGAGTTCTCCGGAAGCACGCCCGACAGCCTGCGCAACGTGCCCGACGACGACAAGATCGAGTCGGGCTGGGTCCGGCTCGACGTGGCGCGCAACCTCAAGTCCTGGAGCAAGGTCGACCTGCCGCTGATGCTCGCCTTCGCCTACTCCTGGAGCGACGGCAAGGAGGAGCAACGTTCCTGGGAGGAGCATAACCAGGGGTTCTACGTCTGGAACCGCTCGGTCTACTCCAACTCCTACCAGCTCATCCTGGCCTTCCGCCCCACCTGGCGCATCAAGCCCTGGGTCTCCCTGGAAACCGAGTTCGGGGTGCGGTTCGACTGGTTCAACTTCGATCGCACCACGCGCCGCTCTCGACCGAACCAGGAACAGGACGAGCTCGAATTCGAACAGGGTCACGGCAAGTCCTTCTCGAGCCACGGCTGGTCGGAATCTTCGGGAATCGGACTGGTGAGTCTGGTCTTCTGGCTCTGATCCCACGAACCCGATACGAGACTCGGGGGCTCACATTTCGCTGGCATGGGATTCCGGGCGCCGCTACCCTCGGGTGCGATCACGCGCCCGTTAATTTTTGAACGTTCACCGGCATTGGGGTTTGACAAGCCTCGCCCGGTGAACCATATCCTGCCCAACAACTCCTGTCGGAAGGTACGCCATGGCTGCGGACAAGATCGAACGCCTCACCCAGGAAAAAGACCGCCTCTACAAGGGCGGTGGCGAGCAGCGCATCGTCAAGCAGCACGAGAAGGGCAAGCTCTCGGCGCGTGAACGCCTGGCCCTCATGTTCGACGGCGACACCTTCCAGGAAATGAACCTGTTCATGAAGCACCGGTGCACCCACTTCGGCCTGGGAAACAAGGAGTTTCCCGGCGAGGGTGTGGTCACCGGTTCCGGGCTGGTGGACGGCCGGCCGGTCTATGCCGCGAGCCAGGACTTCACCGTGGCCGGCGGCGCTGTGGGCGAGGCCACCGCCAAGAAGATCTGCGACGTCCAGGACCAGGCCCTCAAGACCGGCGATCCCTTCGTCTTCATCAACGATTCCGGCGGCGCCCGGATCCAGGAAGGCGTTGATTCTCTTGCGGGTTACGGCGAGATCTTCTACCGCAACATCCAGCTCTCGGGCGTGGTCCCGCAGATCTGCATCATCGCCGGCCCGTGCGCCGGCGGGGCGGTCTACTCGCCGGCTCTGACCGACTTCGTGATCCAGGTCCAGGGCATCGGCCAGATGTTCATCACCGGCCCCAAGGTCATCGAGCAGGTCACCGGCGAGAAGGTCACCCCCGAGGATCTCGGCGGCGCGCAGAGCCACGCCCGGTTCAGCGGTGTGACCCACTTCGTGGCGCAGACCGAGGACGAGGCCTTCGCCATCTGCAAGAAGCTCCTGAGCTTCCTGCCCAGCAACAACACCGACGACCCGCCGTTCATCGATGAACAGCATGACGACGTGGTCGGTCCCAATACCTCGCTCAACACCATCGTGCCGGACAACCCGCGCGAGGCCTACGACATGCACCAGGTCATTCAGGGCGTGGTGGATCGGGCCGATTTCCTCGAGGTGCAGCGGGACTTCGCGCCCAACATCATCACCGGCTTCGGGCGCATCGAGGGCTCGACGGTGGGCGTGATCGCCAACAACCCCATGTTCAAGGCCGGCGTGCTGGACATCGACAGCAGTTGCAAGGCATCCAAGTTCATCCGCTTCTGCAACGCGTTCAACATCCCGCTCTTGACCTTCGTCGACGTGCCGGGATTCCTGCCCGGCGTGCAGCAGGAATACGGTGGCATCATCCGCCACGGCGCCAAGATGCTCTTCGCCTACGGGGCGGCAACGGTGCCCAAGATCACGGTGGTCACGCGCAAGGCCTACGGCGGCGCCTACCTCGCCATGTGCGCCAAGAGCATGGGCGCCGACCGGGTGGCGTCCTGGCCCAGCGGCGAAATCGCCGTCATGGGCGCCGAGGGTGCGGTGAACGTGCTCTACCGCAAGGAGATCGAGGAGGCGGAGAATCCCGCCGAGATGCGCCAGGCGATGATCGACGACTACACCAAGACGTTCGCCAACCCGTACGTTGCGGCCGGCCGGGGCATGGTCGACGACATCATCGAGCCGGCGGACACCCGCCTCTACGTGGCGCAGGCCCTGGAGATCCTCAAGTCGAAGCGCGAAAATCGGCCCCAGAAGAAGCACGGACTGATCCCGCTCTAGGAGCGAGAGATCGAGGCATGATGTCGTCACGCGGTGCCTTCGCCATCATCGTCTTTCTGGTCCTCACGGTCCTGCCGGTCGCCGCGTCCTCGGCGGCCGACACCCCGCGCGACGCCGTGAAGGTTTCGCTGGAGGAACTGGGTGTTCTGAGCAAGGCGGTCAACCGCGCTTACGGACCCTTCCGCCGCGGCGCGCCTGCCGATACTTCGGCCTGGTCGGGCCTGCAAGATCTGTACGTCGAGGTCGGCCGGGTCGCCGCGGGAGCGAGCCGGCTGCGCGATCAGGTGGACACGCTGCGTGACGCCGACGGGTTTCAGGCCGCCGTTGGTGCCGGTGAGTTCCGGCGACGCTTGGCGGTGACCGACAGCTTGATCATCGCGGCAGTGGATCTCGCGGGCAGCTCCTGGCGCACCGGACGACCGGACGATGGCGTGGAGGCCCGGACCTGGGCCACGGCCAGGGCCCGTGCGGCCAAGCAACTGGCCGATCGCACCGCTGCCGCGGCCGGAAACGTGAGCTACGCCGTGGGGGTCACCGAGGGTGTGGGGCGGCGCACCCTGAACCTCTCGATGGTCGGCATCGTGGTGGTGTTCGGTGTGCTGACCCTGATCGCACTGGTGGTGGGCACCATCCGCCGTCTCGACGACGACTGGCAGACGCGCGAACAGGCCACCGCGATCGAGGCGCTGGAGAAGGAACCCACCATCGACGAGACCACCGTGGTGCTGATCGCCGCTGCCTGCGCCACGCTCATCACCGGCCGGCACCGGGTGCGCCGCATCCGACGCTTGCTGTCTCCGAAGCAGAAACGGACCCCGTGGTCGGCCCAGGGACGCCTGATCCTGCAGGGATCCCACACGGTCGGCCGCAAGTCGAACTGAGAGCACGATGAAGCTGAAGATCACCGTCCATGGAGTCGCCTACGAGGTGGACGTCGAGGTCCTGGACGCCGAGCAGGATTTCCTGCAGGCCAGCCCGTTGCCTGCCGTGTCGGCACCGGCCAGCGCAGCGCCCATGGC
Source organism: bacterium (assembly GCA_003353795.1). Lineage (GTDB taxonomy): Bacteria > Krumholzibacteriota > Krumholzibacteriia > LZORAL124-64-63 > LZORAL124-64-63 > Glo-17. Next base: position 32,611 of record PIVY01000012.1, on the reverse strand, counting down.
TGCTCCCGCGACACCGCCGAGGCCCATGCCGGCAACCGCGCCCGGCGCCGGCGTCGACGGGGTTCTCAGCCCCATCGCCGGCACGGTCTTGCAGATCAAGTGCAAGCCGGGCGACGAGGTCAAGAACGGCCAGGAACTGGTGGTCATCGAGGCCATGAAGATGGAAACCGCCATCGCCGCGTCCCGTGACGGCAAGGTCAAGGCCGTGCCCGTGGCGGCCGGTGACTCCGTCCGTGAGAGCGAACTGCTCGTCGAGTTCGAGTAGGGGAGACCATGGACGCGTTCTGGGATTTTCTCCAGGTCGGCATCGTCGGCAATTTTGCGTGGGGCAACCTGGCCATGCTCGTCGTGGGTTGCGTGTTCATCTACCTGGGCATCGCCAAGGACTACGAGCCCCTGCTGCTGGTGCCCATCGGGTTCGGCATGCTGGTGGGCAACATCCCGCTCGCGCCGGGTATGAACATCGGAATCTACGAGCCGGGCAGCGTGCTGAACATCCTCTACAACGGCGTGACGCAGGGCTGGTATCCGTCGCTCATCTTCCTGGGTATCGGCGCCATGACCGACTTCTCGTGCATGCTGTCGAATCCGCGGCTCATCCTCCTGGGCGCCGCGGCGCAGGCCGGCATCTTCCTGACCTTCCTCGGGTCGTTGATGCTGGGCTTCCCCATCCGCGAGGCGGCGGCCATCGGCATCATCGGCGGAGCCGACGGGCCGACGGCCATCTTCCTGTCCAGCCAGCTGGCGCCGCACCTGCTCGGCGCCATCGCCGTGGCGGCCTACAGCTACATGGCCCTGGTGCCGGTGATCCAGCCGCCCATCATCAAGCTGCTCACCTCGCGCCGCGAACGGCTCATCCGCATGCAGCCGTCGCGACCGGTGAGCAAGCGGGTGCGCATCCTCTTTCCGATCATCGCCTTCATCGTCTGCGCCAGCATCGCGCCGGGCGCAATCTCGCTGCTCGGCTTCCTGTTCTTCGGAAACCTGCTCAAGGAGAGCGGTGTCACCGAGCGCCTGGCCAAGACGGCCCGCTCGTCGCTCATCGACATCGTGACCATCCTGCTCGGGCTGTGCGTGGGCACCAGCACCGACGCCAGCCGCTTCCTGACCCCGCAGTCCATCATGATCTTCGTGCTCGGCGCGGTGAGCTTCGCCGTGGCCACCGCCAGCGGCGTGCTCTTCGCCAAGCTCCTCAACGTCTTCATGAAGGACAAGATCAACCCCATCATCGGCGCCGCCGGCGTATCGGCCGTACCCGACTCGGCTCGCGTCTGCCAGATGGTCGGCGCCAAGGAAGACCCCCAGAACTTCCTCATCATGCACGCCATGGCCCCCAACGTCGCCGGCGTCATCGGCTCCGCCGTCGCTGCCGGCGTCTTCCTCTCCACCTTCGTCCTCAAGTAACCGCGACACCCCGCTCCGTTTCCTCTCTCTTCTTTCCCGCGTCTCCGCAGCGAGGGCGGCCCTTAATAGGCCGCCCAACGCGAGGACCAGCGGGAAAGAAGAGAGAGGAAACGGAGCCGCCGCTAGCCGCGTTCTTCTTGGGCGCGGAGGTCGGTTTGCATGGCGCGCTTGACCGTCTCGAGGAGTTGGACGGGGGTGAAGGGCTTGGAGAGGGTGCCGCCGATGCCTAGGCGGGCCACCTCTTCGGGGCGGATGCCTTCGGGGTGGCCGGACATGAGGACCACGGGGATGCGGGGGCGGTAGCGGCGGACCTCGGCCACTACCTCGCGACCGTCGAGGCCACGCATGAACTGATCGGTCAACAGGACGTCGAAGGCGCCCGGGTCGGCGGCGAAGGCGCCGACGGCAGAGGCGCCGTCGGTGTGGGCGGTGACCTCCAGGCCGGAGCGCTCGAGACAGGCCCGCACCGTGTCCGACACCATGATGTCGTCTTCTACAAGGAGCACGTGGGCCGGGCGGCCGGACGCGACCGGGGCCGGCGATTCGTCGACGGCAGCCACGGCGGGAGCCTCGTACTCGGCGCCCACGGGTGTGTCCTCGGCCGTGACCAGGGACAGGGAGGGGCGGGCCTCGGGGGTGACGCTCCGGACGCCGCGCGCGATGAGCGGGAAGTAGAGGTCGAAGCGGGTGCCGTGGCCGGGCAGACTGCTGGGAATGGTCACGCCCTCGTTGGCGGCGAGCAGGCGGGAAACCATGGTCAGACCGAGGCCGGCCCCGCGACGGGTGGCCCGGGCGCTGAAGTATGGCTCGAATACGTGACGCAGCGTCTCGCCGTCCATGCCGCGCCCGTTGTCCGAGACCGACAGCTGCACGTAGACGCCGGGCTCGAGATCGCGCGGCACGGCGGGGCGCGGCGTGGTGATGTCCGACGGCGCCATGGTGATGGAGATGCGACCCTGGCGCCGGTACATGGCGTGGTAGGCATTGCTGCTCAGGCTCATGAGCATCTGCTGGACCTGGGTGGTGCTCGCCAGCACTGGTCCGCACGACGCATCGAGGTCGGTCTCGATCTTCACCGTGTCGGGCAGGATGTCCCGCAGCAACTTGACCGTGGCCCGCACCACCGGTTGCAGCCGGACCGGGCGCCGATCGTGGTCGGACTCACTCTGGTAGCTGTCGACCTCACGGCTGAGCTCGGCGGCCGCTTCCCCTGCCTGGATCACCTGTCCGAGGCTGTGCCAGGCGGTATGGTCGGCATCCAGATCGTCGCGTGCCATGCGGGCCTGGCCGAGGACCACCGAGAGCAGGTTGTTGAGGTTGTGCATGATGCTGCCGCTGAGGATCCCCAGCGCTTCCATGCGCTGCGCGCGCTGCAGGTGACGGCGCAGATTGTCGGCCTCCTCGACGGGGTCGACGGCACCTTCGTGGGGGCGACGCCGGCGCATACCGAACCAGAAGCCGGCCAATAGGCCGGCTACCAGACCGCCAGCGGTCAGCGCGATGGTCAGGACGTTCGGTGCCATGTTCTCGTGACTCTCGACATTTTGGATTCGCGCGGTGTGCGCAGATCCCCATGAATAAGCATACCACGTCCCTACTTGAACCGCTCACCTTGGGATGATGACAACGGCGTCTCGAAGCGCTAACCTGTCATTCTACAAGGCGTTCTTGAGGCCGGATGAAACAGGAGGGAAGAATTCATGTCCAGTCAGTTTTTGCGTGTCGACCGAGACGGCGCCGTGGCCACAGTGACCATCGACCGCCCCGAAAGGCTCAATGCTCTGGATACCGGCGCTGTGGCGGAACTGGGCCGAGCCTTCGCTGAACTGGGACGAGACGACGAGATCCGGGCCGTGGTGCTCACCGGGGCGGGCGAGAAGGCATTCGTGGCTGGAGCGGACATCTCGGAACTGGCCGAACTGGACGCGCCGGGCGCCGAGCGCTACGCCGCCGCCGGACAGGGCCTCATGTGGAGCATCGAGAATCTCGGCAAGCCGGTCGTCGCCGCCATCGGTGGCTATGCCCTGGGCGGCGGGCTGGAACTGGCCCTGGCGTGCACCGTGCGCTGGGCCGCCGCCGAGGCCAAGCTGGGACTGCCCGAGACCAATCTGGGCCTGATCCCCGGTTTCGGGGGGACGCAGCGACTGCCACGGCTGGTGGGCCGCGGCAGAGCCCTGGAGATGATCCTGGGAGGCAAGCCCATCGGGGCCGACGAAGCCCTGGCCTGGGGCCTGGTCACACGGGTGCTGCCGCGCGAGGAATTGCTGGACGCGGTCCAGGCCTTTGCCGCCAAGCTTGCCGCGCGCTCGGGCATGGCCCTGCGGTCGGCCCTGAAGGCCGTGGGCGAGGGGTCCAACATGACCCTCGATGCGTCCATGCGCCTGGAGGCGGCGCTCTTCGGGGTGACCTGCGCATCCGCCGATGCTGCCGAGGGTTGCCAGGCCTTCCTGGAGAAGCGGGACGCCGAGTTCCGGCACCGCTGATACTTGAGTTAGACAGTATGACTTGAATTGGGCCGTTTCCGAGGGGAACGGCCCAACTTTCTTTTTCCACCGGCCTACCGCGTTGATTATGTTTGCCGCACAGACGTTTTCGACCTTTCCGCCCGAGGGGATGCCCATGACCACCGAGTTGAAACCCTACATGGACGTCGACTCCGAACTGTGCAAGGGCTGCCAGCTGTGCCTCGATGTCTGCCCCAAGAGCGTCATCGCCATCAGCGACAAGCTCAACAGTTCCAGCTACCACCCTGCCTACTACATCGGCGACGGCTGCACCGGGTGCGGTCTCTGTTTCTATGCGTGCCCGGAGCCGGGCGCCATCAGGGTCGTCAAACCTTAACTGGTCATCTAACCAGAGATTGGGGAGAAGCTCCATGGCCAGACAGTTCATGAAGGGCAACGACGCGATCATCCTGGGAGCCCTGGCGGCCGGTTGCCGCTCCTACTACGGCTACCCCATCACGCCTGCCAGCGAGATCGCCCATGCGGCCGCCCTGCATTTTCCCGCCCTCGGCGGCGTCTTCATCCAGGCCGAGAGCGAGATCGCCGCGATCAACATGGTCTACGGCACCGCCGGCATGGGCATCCGCACCATGACCGCCTCGTCCTCGCCCGGCTTCAGCCTGAAGCAGGAAGGCCTCAGCTACATCGCCGGCGCCGAACTGCCCTGCGTGGTGGTCAACATCGTGCGCGGCGGCCCGGGCCTCGGCAACATCGCCCCCGAGCAGGCCGACTATTTTCAGATCACCAAGGGCGGCGGTCACGGCAACTACCGCCTCGTCGCTCTCGCTCCCAACGGCGCGCAAGAGATGTGTGACCTCACCATGCTCGCCTTCGACCTGGCCGACAAGTACCGCACGCCGGCCTGCATCATGGCCGACGGCATCACCGGCCAGATGATGGAAGTGGTGGACATCCCCGAGCCCAAGACCGTGCCCTACGACCACACCAGCTGGTGCGCGCGCGGCGACTCGGAGACCCGCATGAACCTCATCAGCTCAATCTTCCTGGAGCCCGAGGATCTCGAGCAGCACAACCTGAAGCTCGACAAGAAGTATCAGCAGATCACGGCCGCGGAGACTCGTTACGAGGAATACCGCACCGACGACGCGGATCTCATCGTGGTTGCCTACGGCGTGGTCAGCCGCATCGTCTACTCTACCATCGACCAGGCCCGCGAAGAGGGCCTCAAGGTGGGGCTGCTGCGACCCATCACCGTCTGGCCGTTCCCCTCGGAGCCCATTCGCAAGCTGGCCGACAGCGCCAAGTCCTTCCTGGCCGTGGAACTCTCCACCGGCCAGATGATCGAAGACGTGAAGCTGGCGGTGGAGGGCCGCTGCCCGGTTCACTTCTACGGCCGCAGCGGCGGCATGGTCCCCGGCGGCCGGGAGATCCTCGAGCAGTACCGGGCGATTCTGGCGGGAGGTACGCACTGATGGCTAAGGTCTTCGAGAAACCCACGAGTTTCTACAGCAACTTCGAGCGCAAGACCGCCGGCTCGAAGAAGTCCACGCACTACTGCCCCGGCTGCGGCCACGGCAACGTGCACAAGATGATCGCCGAGGCACTGGAGGATCTGGGCCTGGCCGAGCGGTCGGTCTTCGTCAGTCCGGTGGGCTGCTCGGTGTTCGGCTACTACTACTTCAACAGCGGCAACTTCCAGTCGGCCCACGGGCGCGCGGCCGCCGTGGCCACCGCCGTCAAGCGCACCAACCCCGACAGCATCGTCATGAGCTATCAGGGCGACGGCGATCTTGCGGCCATCGGCACCGCCGAGACCATCCACACGGCCAACCGCGGCGAGAACATCACGGTCTTCTTCATCAACAATGCCATCTACGGTATGACCGGCGGCCAGATGGCGCCGACGACCATGATCGGCCAGCGGTCCACGACGACGCCGGGCGGACGCACCGAGGTCGACCACGGCAATCCGATCAAGGTGTGCGAGATGCTGGCGACCTTGCCGGCGCCCACCTTCATCACCCGCGTGGGCCTTGGCAACAGCAAGCAGATCATGCAGACCCGCAAGGCCATCCGTAAGGCGCTGAAGATCCAGGCCGAGGGCAAGGGCTACAGCTTCGTGGAGATCCTCGCGCCCTGCCCCACCGGCTGGAAGATGGACCCGCCCGACGCTCGCGACCACCTCCTGTCCACCATGGAGGATATCTTCCCCCTGGGTGTGTACAAGGACACCAGCGAGGACGTGACCGAGGATCACTGGAAGCGCGTGAGCCTGCCCTTCGACGTGAACAAACGCCACGAGTACCTGCAGGCCATGAAGACGCCCCTCGACCTGGAACCCGTCGAGCTGAAGCAGGACCTCAACTGCAAGTTCGCCGGCTTCGGCGGCCAGGGCATCCTCACCCTGGGCCTCTTCCTGGCGCAGGTTGGCATGAAGGCCGGCCACCAGGTGAGCTGGTTCCCGGCCTACGGTCCGGAAATGCGCGGCGGCACCGCCAACTGCTCGGTGAACATCTGCAAGGATCGCATCGGCGCCCCCACGGTGGAGCATCCAAATGTGCTGGTCGCCATGAACCAGCCCTCGGTGGAGATGTTCGAGGACGAGGTTGTGGATGGCGGCTGGGTCTTCCTGGACAGCGGCATCTGCACCGGCACCGCCAGTGCCGATCGGCTCAAGGTGACCGCCATCCCGGCCGCCGAGATGGCCGACGCGGTGGGTACGCCCAAGGTCGCCAACGTGGTGATGTTGGGCGCGATCTGCGCGGCCACCGGGACTTTCGAGCCCGACTACGTCAAGGACACGTTGAGGGTCATCGTCAGGAAGAAGGAACTTCTCGAGATGAATCTCGCCGCGTTCGATGCGGGCTGGGAGTTCGTGAAGAACGGCTAGGGATACCGTCGATCAAGACGGCGAGAATACGGCCCCGCCACTGCTGGCGGGGCCGTCTTCGTCACCGATGCTGTCGGCCTCGATTTCGAAGACCTACCGTTCGAGCAGTCCCTGCGACATGATCACGATATCGCTGAGGTTGACGGCGCCATCGGGGCGGAGATCGGCGTATGCCTGGTACTCGCCGAGCGCCTGCACGAAGAGCACGACATCGGTGAGGTCGACGATGAGGTCGCCGGTGATGTCGGGGCTACGGATCTCCAGGTCGAAGAGCGTGTCGAAAATGCAGAAGTCGTGCTCGGGGACCGTGGCGCGCAAGGCGACCGGACCGTCCGTATGGCCGCCGCCGCGCAGCAGACCGAGGTCGACGGTGGTCCAGCCGTCGTCGCCGGCCGGGGCCTCGACGGGTATCGGGTCGTCACCGAGCGTGAAACTATCCTGCGATTCATGGGGCTGGATCACGATGACGCCCGCCTCGGGCATGGGCGCCTCATAGAAGCACTCGCCCCAGGGGTCGTCCGTGCTGTGGCCGATCCTGACCTCGCAGGGGCCGAGTTCCACACCGCCCTGGAGAAAGACGTGGCCCGGCGCGACGGGGTGGACGACCAACACCACCTGCGGGCCGGGCAGATCCACGTGGACGTAGGCGAATGGAATGGCCTGGGTTGCGCTAGGCGCCGCCGCGGCGACCAGGGCGATCAGGGCGATAATATTGCGCATCTGTTTTTCTCCCTATCCATAGGGCCGGCCGATCATGGGGTGGCGGCACCATGATGATACCAGGATCGGCGGTGAACTGAAATCGGCCTGTCATTCAGGTCGTTCACGACGGCCATTGCCCGGACACCCCCGATGAGGTTAGCTTCTCCACCGGAGCAGTCACCCCAAGCCTCCAGCCGGACGCGTAGCCAATGACCGTGCAGCAGTCTCCCCGCCGCGGCGCCATCGATCGCTTCCTCACCGTCATTGAAAAGACGGGCAACGCCCTGCCACATCCTGCCACGCTTTTTGCCACCTTCGCCCTGCTGGCGGTGCTGGCCTCGTGGCTCTTCAGCAAGCTTGGGCTGGTGGCCGTCCACCCCAAGGACGGCAGCACGGTGGAGATCATCAACCTGGTCTCGGCCCACGGCCTGCACTGGATCCTCGAGAACACCATCGACAACTACGTCGGTTTCGCGCCGCTGGGCACGGTGATGGTGGCGCTGCTCGGAATCGGCGTGGCGGAGAAGAGCGGCCTCATCGGCACCATGCTACGGCTCATGGTCAACAATGCACCGCGTGGGCTGCTCACCTTCGTGCTCGTGTTCACCGGCGTTCTTAGCAACATGGCCAGCGACGTGGGCTACGTGCTCCTGGTGCCCCTGGGCGCGGTGGTCTTCGCGTCGGTAGGACGGCATCCCCTGGCTGGACTGGCGGCGGCGTTCGCCGGCGTGTCGGGCGGCTTCAGCGCCAACTTGCTGCTGGGCACCATCGATCCCTTGCTGGCCGGGATCACCCAGGAGGCCGCCCGCATCATCGATCCGAGCCATGCCGTGACCCCGGCCTGCAACTACTGGTTCATGGTGGTTTCCACCTTCCTCATCGCCGGCGTGGGCACCTGGGTGACGGAGGCCATCGTCGAGCCGCGGCTCGGGACCTGGGAGGGAGACGGCTCCGGGGCGCCACAGGCCGACGGCATGGCGCCGCTCACCGCGGCCGAGAAACGGGGATTGATCTGGGCCACTGTCGTCAATGCCGCTCTCGTCGGCTTCGTGCTGTGGGGCCTGCTGCCGGCGGACGGCATCCTGCGCGACCCGGCCACGGGCGACATCCTCCACTCACCCTTCATCCACGGCATCGTCACCTTCATATTTGCCGGCGGCTTCCTGGCCGGCATCGCATACGGCTTCGGCGCCGGCACCTTCAAGGGCGAGCGCGACGTGGTCGACGGAATGAAGGAAGCCATGGTCTCGCTCGCGCTCTTCCTGGTGCTCGTGTTCTTCGCCGCCCAGTTCGTGGCCGCCTTCAAGTACACGCACCTGGGCATGGTGCTGGCCATCAAGGGTGCTGACCTGCTGCAGGCTTCTGGTCTGGGGCCCATCCCGCTGATGATCGGCTTCCTGCTGCTCTCGGCGGTGCTCAACATGCTCATGGGCTCGGCCTCGGCCAAGTGGGCCTTCATGGCGCCGGTCTTCGTGCCCATGTTCATGTTGCTGGGATTCTCGCCCGAACTGGTCCAGGGCGTGTACCGCATTGGCGACAGTTCCACCAACCTCATTTCGCCAATGATGTCATTCTTTGCCCTGATCGTGGCCTACGTGCAGCGCTACCGGCCCAGCGCAGGCATCGGCACGGTGATTGCCACCATGCTGCCATATTCCATGGCATTCCTGACGGTCTGGACGCTGCTGCTCATTGCCTGGATGCTCGTGGGACTGCCCCTGGGGCCCGGCGGAAGCCTGTTTATCGACCCCTGATGCGGCTGCAAAAAGCCCTGACACTGCTGGTCGGCGCGGCTATAATGGCGCGGTTCATTCCGCCCACCGACACCAGCCTGGAACCGTCCCCGGGAGTACTCCATGACCCAGTCCGGCATGACCTGGCGCTTTCCCCGCATGTTCTGGACCGGCAACGCCGCAGAACTCTGCGAGCGCGCTGCCTACTACGGCACCTTCATCGCCCTGCGTACCTATCTGATCCGCGTGGTCGGACTCAACGATGTCGAGGCCGGCGTGGTGGCGGGCCCCCTGTTCAGCGGCCCGATCTACCTCGTGCCGTTCTTCACGGGCGCGATCTCCGATCGGATGGGCTTCCGGCCCTCGCTCCTGCTGGCCTTCGCGCTGCTGACCGCGGGCTACGGCATGCTGGGGATGTTCAGCACCATCGCACCGGTGCTGATCGGGCTGTGGCTCATCGTCCTCGGCGGCGCCTTCGTGAAACCGGTCATCTCCGGCACGGTGAGCAAGTCGTCCAACGAGGCTAACCGAGCCCGAGCCTTCAGCATCTTCTACATGGTGGTGAACATCGGCTCGTTCACCGGCAAGACCATCGTGGCACCCATGCGCATCCAGCTGGGCGTCGAAACGGTGCCCTGGTTCTCGGCCGCCGCCTCCCTGCTGGCCCTGTTCGTCGTAGCGCTCGTGTACTTCCCGGACAGGGACGGTGCCAAGACCCACGTCGCTACGTTCCGCGAGACGCTCCAGGGCATGTGGGAGGCCATGAGCAACCTGCGCTTCCTGGCATTGATCCTGATCACCGCCGGCTTCTGGGCCATCCAGGGCCAGCTCTACGCTTCCATGCCCGACTACGTGCTGCGCATGGCCGGCGAGACCTACAAGCCCGAGTGGTACGCCAACATCAATCCGCTGGTGGTGGTGATCTTCGTGGTGATGATCACCCAGGCCATCAAGGACTGGACGCCGGCCAAGGCCATCACGGTGGCCATGGTGATGATCCCACTCTCGTCGCTGGCCATGGCCTCGTCGGCGTGGTTCGGCGGCATGGTCAACGTGTTCGGCCTGCAGGTTCACCCCATCACGCTGATGATGGTGATCGGCATCGCCATCCAGGGCCTCGCCGAGTGTTTCCTCAGTCCCAAGTGGTTGGAGTTCGCGTCCAAGCAGGCGCCCGTGGGCAAGGAGGGCACCTTCCTGGGCTTCGCCCACATGAATGTCTTCTTCGCCTGGGTCTTCGGCTTCACCTTCTCGGGCTTCCTGCTGCGGAAGTACTGCCCCGAGCCCACCACTCTCGAGCCTGCTATCCAGGCCCAGCACACTGCGGCTCTGGCCGGCCAGGGGCCCATGCCCGAGGCCTATGCCCAGGCCCACTACCTGTGGTACGCCTACGCCGGCGTGGGCGTGATCTCGTTGCTGGCGCTCATCGTCTTCCGCATCGTGACGCGCAAGCTCGACGAGGGAAAGGATCCTACGGAGGCCTAGACCGTGAGCACTGACGATCGCCAACCCACGACCCAGCCCCCGGGCCCTCAGGCCCGGGTTCTGGTCGTGGACGATGAACCCGAACTCTGCCGTGCGCTGGGCAAACTGCTGGCCCGCAACGGCTACGACGTGCTCTCGGCCGGCGACGGCGAGGAGGCCCTGCGTCTGCTGCGCCAGGAAGAGATCCACCTGGTGCTCACCGACCTGGTGATGCCCAAGATGGGCGGCCTCGACCTCCTGAAGACCGGCAAGGTCCTCTCGCCCCACACCGAGTTCGTGGTGATCACCGGCCACGGCACCATCGAGGCTGCCGTGGATGCCATGAAGCTCGGCGCCTACGACTTTGTCGAGAAGCCCTTCACCTCCGCGGTCACCCTCAAGACGGTGGACAAGGCCCTGGAGAGGCAGCGCCTGCAGGCCGAGAACCTGGAGCTGCGCCGCCGCCTGGAGGAAGTCCAGGGCACCCACGACATCATCGGCAACAGCGACATCATGAGGCGCTCCATGGAGACCGCCCGCCAGGTCGCGTCCAGCACGGCCACGGTGCTGTTGACCGGCGAGAGCGGCACCGGCAAGGAGGTGTTCGCCGACGCCATCCACCGCTGGAGCGACCGTCACGACCGGTCCATGGTGAAGGTGAGCTGCGCCGCCCTGCCCGAGACCCTGCTGGAGGCCGAGCTGTTCGGCTACGAGCCCGGCGCCTTCACCGGCGCGGTCGGTCGTCGCACCGGTCGCTTCGAGATGGCCCACAAGGGCACCCTGTTCCTGGACGAGGTGGGGGAGATGAGCCCCACCACCCAGGTCAAGCTGCTGCGGGTGATCCAGGAGGGTACGTTCGAGCGTCTGGGCAGCAGCACCACCCGCAGCGCGGCGGTGCGGCTGCTGGCGGCCACCAACTCCGATCTGCAGGCACAGGTCCAGCGAGGCCAGTTCCGCGAGGATCTCTACTATCGCCTCAACGTCATCAACATCGAGCTGCCGGCCCTTCGCCATCGCGGCGAGGACGTGGTCCTGCTGGCCAATTTCTTCCTGCAGGTCTACAACCAGAAGAACAGCAAGGACCTTGGCGGATTCACCCGCGAGGCCATCGAGGCCCTGTCGCGGCATTCCTGGCCGGGCAACGTCCGCGAACTGGAGAATTGCATCGAGCGCTGCGTGGTGCTGAGCAAGGGGCCGTTCGTGGACGTTGACGTGCTGCCGCCGACGGTACTGGCGGGTGAGGCGCGGACCCAGCAGGTGGTCATCCCGGTGGGCACCTCGCTGCGCCAGGCGGAGCAATTGCTCCTGGACGCCACACTCCGGAGCACCGACGGCGACAAGGACACGGCCGCCCGTATCCTGGGGATCACGTCCCGCACCATCTACCGCAAGTTGAAATGACCGATCCGGGGCCCGCTTGACCAGGAATTGTCGCGGAGCTAGATTGGATCGCCAGGTCCCCATGAACAAGTCCTGGTCCGAGCCGGCTGGTGATCCCGTCGATTCGGGCCGTTTTTTGCGAGAGTGGCGGAACTGGTAGACGCGCAAGGTTTAGGTCCTTGTGGGGAAACCCGTGGGGGTTCGAGTCCCCCCTCTCGCACCAGGAGTGATCCAGCATGTCCGATATCAGCTTCAACGTCGAGTCCCCCGAGCCGTGGCAGCGCGTGATCAAGGTGGCCGTGACTCGCGCCGAGTACGACCGCCAGTACCAGCAACGGCTCACGTCGGCGGTCCGTGGCCACCAGCGCCCAGGGTTCCGCAAGGGCAAGACGCCCAAGGCCATCGTGGAGAAGGAACTGGGCGGCCGCCTGCGTGCCGAGACCTTCGAGGCCCTGGTTCCCCAGGCATATCGGGCGGCCGTAATCGAGCACCGAATCTTGCCCATCACCGAGCCTGCGCTGGAAAACCTCGTCTTCGAGGATGACCAGGACCTGAGCTTCGACCTGCGGGTGGAGGTGCGTCCCGAGGTGACGGCGGTCAATTACGAGGGGCTGCCGGTGAAGGAGCGCAAGGTCGAGGTGACCGACGCGGAGGTGGACGAGGTGGTCGAGCGCCTGCGCGACAGCCGCAGCTTCTTCGAGGCCGTGGACCGTCCCGCCGCCGAGGGCGACCAGATCGCCCTGGACCTGGCGCCACGAAAAGAAGACGGCAGCCTCGACGAGGACAAGCGCCTCGCCGGGCAGGAGTTGATTCTCGGCGGCGAGCAGAATCTGCCGGCCTTCAACGAGGCGCTCGCCGGCGTCGAGGCGGGCCAGGAGCGCGAGATCGAGATCGAGTATCCGGCCGAGTACCCCAATGCGGACATGGCCGGTCGAACCGTGACCTTCCTCTGCAGCGTCACTGACGTGAAGCAGAAGGTGTTGCCCGAGGTGGACGACGCGTTCGCGTCCCAGCTCGAGGAAGGCCAGACGCTGCTGGAGCTGCGCGGCAAGATTCGTGAGAGTCTCGAGACCGAGGCGAAGAAGCGCGCGGCCCAGGAACTGGACGACCAGATCCTCGATCAGCTGGTGGGGCGCAACGAGGTGCCCGTGCCGCCGAGCATGGTGGAGTCGTGGCTCCGCTCCGGGGTCCAGGATTTGCATCAGCGCAACCAGCAGACGGGGCAGCCGAACAGCGACGAGCAGGAAGCCCAGTATCGCGAGGCGGCCCGGCCGGTGGCCGAGCGCCAGATCAAGGGCCTGTTCCTGCTCGAATCGGTGCGTCGTCAGGAGGAGCTGGAGGTCACCGACGAGGATATCGAGGACAAGATCGTCTCGGTGGCCGGAGAAAACGGCTTCGATGTGGAGAAATACCGCGAGTACGTGCAGCAGGGCGAGGAGAAGGACCGGATCCGCCACGGTCTGGAGGAGCGGAAGACCTACGATTTCCTGCTCTCCAGGGCCGAGGTCGAGATCGTGGACGCGGATGCCGAAATTTCCGCCCAGGCCGCCGAAGACGAGGGCTGACGAACCCGTCCTCTGGCTGTATGATTATTCAGGAACCTGCCGCCCGCGGCGGGGTAACCAGTGTTTCGCAGATCGGCAAAAAGGAGTGACCATGCTGGTTCCGATGGTAGTGGAGCAGACCGGACACGGCGAGCGCGGCTACGACATATATTCGCGCCTGCTGAAGGATCGCATCGTGTTCCTGGGCTCTCCAGTGGACGACAACGTGGCCAATCTGATCATCGCCCAGCTGCTGTACCTGCAGGCGGAGGACCCCGAGCGGGACATCTTCCTGTACGTCAACAGCCCGGGCGGCAGCGTCTCGGCCGGTCTTGCCATCTACGACACCATGCAATACATTACCAATGATGTCGTAACTATTTGCATGGGACAGGCTTCGAGCATGGGCGCGGTCCTGCTGGCCGCCGGTGCGGGCGGCAAGCGTTCGGCCCTCAAGAACTCCCGGGTGATGATTCACCAGCCGCTCGGCGGGAGTCAGGGCCAGGCCTCCATGATCGAGATCTACACCAAGGAAATCCTCAAGATCCGCGACAAGCTGTACGCCATCCTGGCCAAGCATACCGGTCAGTCCCTGGAGAAGATCACGCTGGACAGCGACCGTGATTTCTTCATGTCGGCGGAAGAAGCCCAGGAATACGGCCTGGTGGACAAGGTCATCGAGAGTCGCGGCGAGATCGACGCCAAGAAGAAGTAGCGAGGAAGCATGAAACGCCGCCAGAACGGCAGCCCGCAGATGATCAAGTGTTCGTTCTGTGCCCGAGGACAGGACGAGGTGGCGAAGCTCGTCGCCGGTCCGAACTCGGTCTACATCTGCAACGAGTGCATCAAGCTGTGCAACGACATCCTCGAGGGCGAACTCATGGACGAGGCCAGCCTGGCCCCGCCCGAGTTCCCCAAGCCCCTGGAGATCAAGGACCACCTCGACCAGTACGTCATCGGTCAGGAAGAGGCCAAGATCTCCCTGTCGGTCGCCGTCTACAACCACTACAAGCGGATCCACCAGAAGCCCACGCGCGACGGCATCGAGATCGACAAGAGCAACATCATGCTCATCGGCAACACCGGCACGGGCAAGACGCTGCTGGCCCAGACGCTGGCGCGTTTCCTTAACGTCCCGTTCGCCATCGCCGATGCCACGGCCTTGACCGAGGCCGGCTACGTGGGCGAGGACGTGGAGAATATCCTGGTGCGGCTGCTCCAGGCGGCGGACTACAACATCCCCGCGGCCGAGCAGGGCATCATCTACATCGACGAGATCGACAAGGTGGGGCGCAAGAGCGGCAACCCCTCGATCACCCGCGACGTGTCGGGCGAGGGCGTGCAGCAGGCCCTGCTGAAGATCCTCGAGGGGACCGTGGCCAACGTGCCGCCCCAGGGTGGTCGCAAGCATCCTCAGCAGAAGTATCTCGAGGTCAACACCCGCAACATCCTGTTCATCTGCGGTGGCGCCTTCGAGGGCCTGGAGAAGATCGTCACCCGCAGAGTCGGCCAGGGACAGCTCGGGTTCGGCCGCGAGGACGAGCACCACTACCGGCGGACCCTGAAGCGCGGCGAGGTGCTGGCCCAGGTCGAGCCGCAGGACATGATGCAGTACGGCCTCATTCCCGAGCTCATCGGCCGGCTGCCGGTGCTGGTGCACACCGAGGAACTGGATCGCCAGTCCATGACGCGCATCCTCACCGAGCCTCGCAACGCGCTGACCAAGCAGTTCCAGAAGTTGCTGGAGATGGAGTCGGTGGAGCTGGTCTTTGCTCCCGGAGCCCTGGAGGCCATCGCCAACGAGGCGATCAATCGCGGCACCGGCGCGCGCGGACTTCGCTCGATCATCGAGGCTTCCATGCGTGACGTGATGTTCGAGATTCCTTCCCAGGACGACGTCCGCCGGGTGGTCATCACCCGGGAGACCGTGACCGACGGCGCCGCGCCCGAGGTCATCCACGGTGATCCCGACGTGGACGTGAAAGAAGCCTAGGACTACAATCCCTGCGCCTGCTTCGAGCGAGCCGCGGCCGTGCCCGGCTCGTTCGCCTTGAACCCATCTGGAGTCGAGAGACATGGCCTACAGCGAGTTCGTCATTCAACGCGACGACGACGACCACGTGGTCCCCGCACACCTGCCGCTGTTGCCCCTGCGCGACGTGGTGGTCTTCCCGTACATGGTCACCCCGCTCCTGGTGGGGCGAGCCGGCTCGGTGGCGGCGGTGGAAGCGGCCGTGGAGGCCGACAAGCTGCTCTGCGTGGCGGCCCAGAAGGAGGCCGACACCGAGGACCCGGGGCACGACGACCTTTTTCCCGTCGGCACGGTCATCAAGGTGCTGCAGGTCATCCGCACGCCGGACGAGACCCTCAAGATCCTGGTGGAGGGGCTGGCGCGGGTGAACATGGAGGAGCTCGAGGAAGGCGACGACTACCTCTCGGCCACGGTGTCGCCCATGGTCGAGGAGAGCGAGCAGGGGCCCCGGATCGAGGCGCTCACCCGCTCCATCAAGGACCGCTTCAAGGATTACGTGCGGCTCAACAAGCGGCTCCCCGACGAGGTGCTGCTCTCGGTGCTGAACCTCGACGAGATCGACCGAATGGCCGATTCCATCTCGGCCTACATTCTGGGCAAGACCTCGCTCAAGCAGGAGCTGCTCGAGGAACCGAGTCTCCAGAAGCGCCTCAGTCGCATCAACCAGATCCTCGCCGACGAGTTGGAGATCCTCGAGATCGAGCAGCGCATCGACACCGAGGTGCAAAGCCAGGTTCATAAGAATCAGCGCGAGTTCTACCTCAACGAGCAGTTGCGGGCCATCCGCAAGGAGCTGGGCTACCACTCGGACGACGACAACGAGGTGGAGGAGTACGTCCAGCGCATCGAGGACTCGGACCTCACCAAGGAAGCGCGCGAGACGGCCCAGCGCGAGATGGCCCGACTGGCCCGCATGCCCGGCATGTCGCCCGAGGCCACCGTGGTGCGCAACTACCTGGACACCCTTCTCGAACTGCCCTGGAAGAAACGGTCGCGCGACCGCATCGACACCTTGAAGGTGCGCGAGCGCCTGGACGACGACCACCACGGACTCGAGAAGGTGAAGGACCGCATCATCGAGTTCCTGGCGGTCTACAAGCTGACCAAGAAGATGCAGGGCACCATCCTCTGCTTGGTGGGGCCGCCGGGCGTGGGCAAGACCAGCCTGGGGCGCAGCATCGCCGAGAGCCTGAACCGGAAGTTCGTACGCATCAGCCTCGGTGGCGTGCGCGACGAGGCCGAGATCCGCGGCCATCGCCGAACCTACATCGGCAGCAAGCCCGGCCGGATCATCGAATCGCTACGCAAGGCCGGCACCAAGAACCCGGTCTTCCTGCTCGACGAGATCGACAAGATGGGTGCCGACTACCGCGGGGACCCGGCGGCCGCCCTGCTCGAGGTCCTCGATCCCGAGCAGAATTCGCACTTCTCCGACCACTATCTCGAGGTGGATTTCGACCTTTCGCAGGTGCTCTTCGTGACCACCGCCAACAGTCTGCACTCCATTCCGCCGGCCCTCGAGGACCGCATGGAGATCATCCGGCTGCCGGGCTACCTGGAGCACGAGAAGATCGCCATCGCCGAGCGATTCCTGGTGCCGCGACAGTGCGAGCGCAACGGCATCAAGGACTGGGAGTCGGGCTTCCGCCGCGGCGCCCTGCAGACCATCGTCGACGGATACACCCGCGAGGCGGGCGTGCGGAACCTGGAGCGCGAGATCGGTTCGATCTGCCGCAAGATGGCCAAGTACCGCGCCGAGCGTGACAAGTACCCCGGCTGGGTCTCGGCGCGCAACGTGGCCGGCTATCTGGGCGTGCCGCGTTACAAGCGCCAGGAGGTGGACCGCGAATCCGAGGTGGGAGTCGTGGTTGGTCTGGCCTGGACCGAGGCCGGCGGCGAGATCCTGGAGATCGAGACGGCCGCCATGTCGGGCAGCAGCAAGCTGGTGCTCACGGGCAACCTCAAGGACGTCATGAAGGAGTCGGCCGAGACTGCGCTCAGCTATGCGCGTGGACGTTGCAAGGACAAGGACGGTGCCTGGTTCAAGGAGCACCAGATCCACGTGCACGTTCCCGAGGGCGCCATTCCCAAGGACGGTCCCTCGGCGGGCATCGCCATGGCCACGGCCATGGTCTCGTTGTTGACGGGGGTGCGGGTGCGCAAGTACGTGGCCATGACCGGCGAGGTCACCCTGCGCGGCAAGGTGCTGCCCATCGGCGGCCTCCCCGAGAAAGCCGTGGCCGCGGTGCGAGCCGGGGCCAAGCACCTGATCATTCCGCGGGACAACGAGAAGGAGTTCCGCGAACTGAGTCCGGTGGTCCGCAAGCGCCTGACCGTGCACCTGGTGGAGACCATGGACGCGGTCCTCGAATTGGCGCTCGAAGGCGAGGCCTGACCGTGCAGGTGGAATTCCTCGGCAGCTTTCCCGATCTGAAGGGTCGCCCGGAGCCGATCCTGCCCGAGTTCGCCTTCCTGGGGCGCAGCAATTGCGGCAAGTCGTCGCTCATCAACTACCTCCTGCAGCGCAAGGGCATGGCCAAGACCAGCGGCCAGCCCGGCAAGACTCGGTTGTTGAACTACTTCCTCGTCGACGAACGATTCCACCTGGTGGACCTTCCCGGGTACGGCTACGCCAAGGTCAGCAAGGTGCAGCGGAAGCAGTGGTGGGGGCTGTTCGAGCGCTATTTGTTGCGGAACGATCGGCCCATGGCCGTGTTGCATCTCCTGGACAGTCGGCACGCGCCAAGCGAGCACGACCGGGAAGTCGCCGGGTGGGTGCGCGAGAGCGGCAGCCCGTTCGCCGTGGTGGCCACCAAGGTGGACAAATTGCCCAAGAACAAGCAGATCAATCACTTCCGGGAGATCATAACGGGTCTGGGGCTCACCGGGGACGTGCCCTTCCTGCCGACTTCGGCATCCGAGAATGTGGGCCGGCAGGAGCTCCTGAGCTGGATCGACGAGGTCTTGACAGCAAGTGATCATGGAGTTTGACATTTCGGGTGGCTGGCCGATATAATGGTCCAGAATTCGTTGCAGGATGAAGGGATAGAGCCGTGAATCTGCATTGTCGACAAGTGAGCTTGATCGTGGCCCTGGTGGCCTCGATGGTGCTGTGCTTGCCGGCTGCGGCCACGGAAGTCGACATGAGCCAGTTGCCGCCGGTGATCGAACCCCTCCGCTGCCTGATCTGCCATCAGTCCGACCCCGGCGAAAACGGCGACACGACCCTGAATCCGTTCGGTGCAGATTTCCTGGCCAACGGTCGCCTGTGGGATGATACTCTGGCCAACCAGAACTCCGACGGCGACGGCTGCTCCAACGGATTCGAACTCGGTGACGTGGATGGCGACGGCGAAAACGACGGCAACGTCACCGAACTGCAGAGCAACCCCGGCGTCGAGGATTGTAACGGCGCGTCCGTGGACCATCGGACCTGGGGCGAGTTGAAGGCATTGTTCGGTAGCAAATAGCTGCTTCCGGGCCGAGCGCCCGGTTCATGGATCCGGCCCGAGTGCGGGCTGTTTTTTTGGTGTCCTGAGGTCTGACCAGACCCGGCGGCACGGGAGAAGACGTGGAAAACAGAGTGATCATCGGCGGGCAGTGGGGTGACGAGGGCAAGGGCAAGATCATCGACGCGTTCGGCGAAGGATTCGACTGGGTCCTCCGCTATCAGGGCGGCGCCAACGCCGGCCACACCATCCAGGTGGGAGCCAAGGAACACGTGTTGCATCTGATTCCCTCCGGCATCTTCCGCGAGGGCGTCCGTTGCTTCCTCGGCAACGGCATGGTCATCGACCCCTGGGCCCTGCGCGACGAGATCGTGGCGCTGGAGGAGAAGGGCGTCTCGGTTCGCGACCGCCTCTACGTGTCGAGCGCCGCGTCCCTGCTCATGCCGTATCACAAGCGCCTCGACGAGTTGCGCGAGCAGCTTCGCAAGCGCAAGTCCATCGGCACCACCGGTCGCGGCATCGGGCCCGCCTACCAGGACAAGCTACAGCGGTCGGGCCTGCGTCTGGGCGCCCTGACCATGCCCCTGGAGAAACTGGAGCGCACGGCCATCGAGCACATTCTCGAGGCCAACGAGATCCTGGCCGGCCAGTTCGAGGCCGAGCCGTTGCCGGCCAAGGTCCTGGCCGAGGAACTGGTGGTCCTGGCCCAGACCCTGCGACCCATGATCGTGGACGGCTTCACCGCCCTGCGTGGCATCCGCGAGCGTCGTGAGTCGGCCCTGTTCGAGGGTGCCCAGGGCACGCTCCTGGACATCGACCACGGTACGTTCCCCTACGTGACGAGCAGCAACTGCACCGTGGGCGGAGCGGTCACCGGAACCGGTCTGCCGCCGCGTTCGCTGGGTGAGATCGTGGGCGTGTTCAAGGCCTACTGCACGCGGGTCGGCAACGGTCCGTTTCCCACCGAACTGCTCGCCGAGGAAGGCGAGCACTTGCGCAAGCTCGGCGGAGAATTCGGTGCGACCACCGGTCGTCCGCGCCGCTGCGGCTGGTTCGACCTGGTGGCCGGCCGCTATACCGTGGGCGTGAACGGCCTGTCCGGCGCGGTGATCACCAAGCTAGACGTGCTCGATACGCTGCCGACGATCAAGGTGGCCGAGGCCTACGACCTGGACGGCGAACGGCTGGACGACTTCCCCGTGCGGCCCGACATGCTGCCGCGGGTGCGCCCCGTGCTCAAGGAGATACCGGGGTGGGAGAAGCCCACGAACAAGGCGAAGAAGCTGGCCGACCTGCCGTCGCCGGCGCGGAAGTATCTGGAGTACCTGGAGAAGGAGCTCGGGGTGCTGATCGTCGGGGTCTCGGTCGGTAAAGCCCGGGACGAGATGATCCTCACGCCGACGGGGGTGACCACGTAGCCTTCGTGCTCGCTCGGTCCTCGTCGTCGGCCCGACCATGCGGTCGGGCCGACTTTCTGCGGAGCCGCTCGCACGAAGGCTACGTGGTCACCCCCGTCGGCGTGAGGATCACCTCATGACGGGTTTTGACAGAGTGCCCGTTGCCGAGTAGATTTCGCTTCCACGAATTGTGGGCCGCTAGCTCATCTGGTTAGAGCATCTGCCTTTTAAGCAGAGGGTGCCTGGTTCAAGTCCAGGGCGGCCTACCATATTCTTGAACGGGTTACGTCGATTGGGCGTAGCCCGTTTTCGTTGTCCACACGACGGTCGAGAATGGGAGGTGCCACATTCCGGATGCTCAGTGATCGCGGTCCAACCCAGGCCATCCAGCCTAGCACCGCTCGGCCTGCCATGTTAGCTTCGGCGGCGCCGGAGCACAGATCTGCAGGGACGCGAAGGAGCGCGACCGTGCGACCCAGTCCACTAACCACCGCATTGCTGGCGCCCTTCCTCGTGCGCCGTCTGCCCGCTGCCGCCTCCGGGTCAGTGCTGCTGACCTTCGACGACGGTCCGGTGCGCGGCGTGACCGAGGGTGTGCTCGACCGCCTGGCGGAGCACAGCGCCCGGGCGTTGTTCTTCGTCGTCGGCCGGCAGGTCGAGGCGGCTGCGGACCTGGCGCGGACAGTCGTCGAGTCCGGCCATGCCGTCGGCAACCATTCCCATACCCATGTGATGGCCCGGCTTCCGGTGCCCGGTGCCTACTTCAGCGACGTGCGGCTATGCTCCGCCGCCGTCGAACGCGCCACGGGACAGGCGCCACGCTTCTTTCGCGCTCCCGGCGGCCGCATTCATCCGGCCAGCCTGGCGGTATCGCGTCGATTCGGCATGGCTCACGTGCTCTGGTCACTGGATTCGCTGGACTGGCAGTGTAACGACCCCGGCGCCGCCGCCGATCTGGGCCGCCGCCTGGCCGTCGAGGCCCGCGGCGGCGACATCGTGCTGTTGCACGACTTCAGCCCGGTGGTCCATCCGCTGCTGGACCAGTTGCTGCCCGGGCTCACCGCACGCGGATTCGATCTGTCGGGTGGGCTGACCGCCCTCGACCGCGAGGGGCCGCAATGACAGACCAACGGCGCGTCTCCTTCGTGATCCTGACCTGCAACCGCCGTGCGGCGGTGCTCCGCCTGGTGGATCAGCTCGAGGCCATCGCCGATCCGGACATCGAGGTGATCGTCGTGGACAACGGCAGCGCCGACGGCACGGCCGAGGCGCTGGCCGCGGCCCACCCGGGCGTCGACCTCGTGGTCCTGCCGGAGAACCGTGGAGTGGGGGCTCGCAATCTGGGTCTGGCCCGGGCCACGGGAGCCCTGGTCGTCACGCTCGACGACGACATGGTGGATTTCGGTCCCGAGCAGCTGGCCGCGGTGCGCCGCGCCTTCGCCGAGGCGCCTCGACTTGGGGCCGTCACCTTCACCGTCACCTGGCCCGGGACGCGACGCGTGCGCGACTGGGTCCACCGCCGCCGCATCGACCAGGCGGGCGAGCGGTTTTCCACCTACGAACTGACCGAGGGCGCGGTGGCCTTCCGTTGTGAGGCTCTGGCTGAAGCCGGGCCTTACAGGGAGGATTTCTTCATCAGTCACGAGGGGCTCGAACTGGCCTACCGGCTGCTGGATGCGGGGTGGGATATCGTTCACGACGGCCGCATCGTCGTGGGTCACGACCACCGTCGCGAAGGCCGGCCTGGCTGGCGCCGCTTCTACTACGACACGCGCAATCTCTTCTGGGTGGCCGTGCTGCACCAGCCGGTCGGATACGCCTCGGGATATCTGGCGCGAGGGCTGGGCTCCATGCTGGTGTACAGCGTGCGCGACGGCCACGTTCTGGCCTGGCTGCGCGCGGTGCGGGATGGGCTGGGCCGTATGGGGGCATTGCGCCGAGAACGAACGCCCTGGACCGCCCGCACGAGGGCCTGGATCGAAGAGGCCGACCGGCACCGGCCCGGCTTCCTCTACCTGGCACGCAAGCGCCTTGCGCAAAAGGACTTCAGCCTGGATTGAAGGTGCCGATATTCCGGTTGAATGGGGTGACCGGGCACGACCGGTCTGCCTCGCTAGTTCACCGGCCAATATCGTTAGGTGTTGCCCGCCGTGGTCCGACCCAGTATCAAACAACCCGAACTGACGGTCGTTCTGCCGGTCCGCAACGAGGCGGCCCATATCGGATCTATCCTGGCCCAGCTTCGCGATCAGACTCTGGCGCCGGACGACTACGAGATCCTGGTGGTCGATGGCTGCAGCGACGACGACACCCGGGACCTGGTGCGCGCGGCGGCTGCCAGAACTCCCAACATCCACCTGCTGTACAATCCGCGCGTCACATCGGGTAGCGGGCGCAATGTCGGCGCAGGCCACGCCTGCGCGCCGTACGTGCTGTTCGTCGATGGCCACTGCCGCGTCGAGAATCGCACCATGCTCGCATCGGCGCTGGCTGCGTTCCGGCGCGGGGAGCGCTGCCTGTCCCGGCCGCAACCGCTGATCGCCGACGATGTATCTCTCTTCCAGCGCGCGGTGGCCCTGGCCCGCGATTCGATCCTCGGCCACCATACCGGGTCGAAGATCTACGACGGCGGTAGCGGTCATTGCAATCCCCTGAGCGCGGGGTGCGGCTATGCGCGCGATCTGTTCGAGGAACTGGGCGGGATCGACGAGGAGTTCGACGCCGGCGAGGATCTGGAGTTCAATCTGCGCGTGCACCGGCGAGGGATCGCCGCTTACCACGACCCCGACTTCACGGTTTCGTACTACCCGCGCGCGGACTGGCGGGCCTTGTTCCGGCAACTGTACCGGTACGGCCACGGCCGGGCTCTGATGGCGCGGCGGCACCCGGGCACGGTATCGGCTCCGGCCGCCACACTGGCCATGTTCGCGCTCGCAGTGGTGGCGCTGCCCGTGGCGGGTCTCGTCTGGCCCGGAGCGTGGCAGGTCTGGGGATTGATCGCGGGCGTCTACGCCGCCGCGGTGGCGGCCTGTTCCGGTCATCTGGTGCGCTGGCGCCCGAGCCGATTCTGGGCCGCGGTCGGGTCGTGCTTCGCCGCGATCCATCTTGGATCCGGGCTCGGCTACCTCGTCGGCCTCTGCGGCGGTCCCGGCTGGCGGCAAACGGCGGGAGCCGATACCCGCAAGCGCGTGGAGCGGGAGAACGCCGTGACCACTGACGCTGTGGCACAGCCGCAGGGTGCGGAACTGACCGGCCGAGCGCTCTCCCGACACTGACCCATTTCATCGGCAAGACGATCGGGCACTTGTCTTCGGGGCATGGGTGCGTCAAGGTTGCGGAGTTCTCGAAAAGGGAGGACCGCCATGGATCACCGCCCGGATCCCACCATTCCCGAGGCACGCACGTTTCGCCATTTCTGCCGCGGCCAGGTCCTGCATCTGATCGCCCTGGCCGTCCTCTGGATCGTGGCCGAGGCTCTTGCCGCTCCGGCACTCGACCGTACCGATCGCTTCTGGTTCCGACTCGGCCTCGGCGTGACCGTGCTGCACCAACTCGTGGTCTGGCTCGCCTTCCGCGCCCAGCTCGGCTGGGGTCTGCTCCATCGCTGGTGGGGTGATCGCGCCATGGGCGTCTGGTCGCTGATATTTTTGCCGCTGCTGATCGCGCGTCCGGTGCTGACCCTGATCTGCGGTCTGTCGGACCTCGGCTCCCTGCAGATGCCGGACACGCTGGCCCTGGTCCTGGGCGTGATCCTGCTGGTGCCCGCGGCGTACACCCTGTGGTCCGTGCGGCGCTGGTTCGGCATCGATCGCGCCATGGGCGCCGACCACTTCGAGCCTCGCTATCGCGCCATGCCCCTGGTGCGTCGAGGTGCTTTCCGTTGGTCCGAGAACGCCATGTACACCTTCGGCTTCCTTGCCCTCTGGTCCATCGCCCTCTTCACGCG
This sequence comes from bacterium, assembly GCA_003353795.1. Taxonomy (GTDB): domain Bacteria; phylum Krumholzibacteriota; class Krumholzibacteriia; order LZORAL124-64-63; family LZORAL124-64-63; genus Glo-17. Next base: position 8,208 of record PIVY01000012.1, on the reverse strand, counting down.
CTCCCACGTGGCGCTGGTGCTGGCCCTCTTCCAGCACGCAGCCATCTGGGCCCATTACCGGGGCACCGAGCAGCCCGACATGGACCTCATCTACGGGCGGCGCTGACCGCGGCTTGCTCTCCGGGATTCGGCTGACGACCAGGAAACGGTCGGGTGCGGGACCCAGGTGGCCGAATGGGTGACAGGTGACCAGGATCAGGGCCGCTTCCGGCGCGGCGCCGAGGATGAACGATTCGGCGTCGGCGGCGGGCAGGATCAAGGTCCGGTCCACGGTGTAGGTCTGCGCGACGCCGCGGCGGTCCTGGAGGGTCAACGGATCGCCGCGCCGGATCCGACTCAGCGGGGCGAAGTGCGTGTCGCGGTGGCCGAGGATCACCGTGTTGCCGGAGACCTGGTCCAGGCAGGGCGCCCGGTGCAGACGGCCGAGATCGGCGCCTGCGAGCACCAACGTGTCGAGGTCTATGCTGGCCGACGAGAGCCAGGCGCAGGGGGCGCCGGGCGCGTCTTGCTCCGGATCGAGCAACGCCTGCGACCAGATGCGACTGGCGACGCAGCCGTCGTACGCGCGCCGCACCCGGCGCGCCGCTGGCTGCGCGACCAGCGCCACGCCGACGGCCAGGAGCGCGACCCAGAGCGCGGTGCTGCTACGCTTCACGGCTCGACCTCTTAGCGGCGACCGCGAGCAGGAACAATGCCGCGCCCAGCAGGAGCCGGAGCGGATCGCTCGTGGCCGTGGCGTGCAATTGCCAGCCACGCGGCGACGCCACTGGAACCCGCACGGCGATCAGGTCGCCGGCCTCGACGTGGGTCTGCTCTTCCACCGCCACGCGCGACGTGAAACGCGATACCAGTTGATGCGCCAGGGCCACCGACGTGGCTTCGGCTTCGAGCGCCTCCCTGTCGGCGCCGGAGTCGGCCTGCATGAGGTCGAGCATGAGCGACCTGAGGTGCGCGCGGCCGAAAAGGGTGCCGATGGCCGGATGATCACCCGTTGCTGCGGCGGCGAGGTCCACGGGGTAGGAGACTCGCCGGCCGGCGAGGAGCCCGGTGACCATGGCGTTGCCTGTGAGCGGTTCGCCGGAGCGCACCACGAGTTGCAGCGGGCGGTCTGCGAACACGTCGGGGCAACGGTCGGGATACTGGGAGATCGAGGCGGCCGGCCAGGTGACGGTCACGTCGGTGAGCACGGGCTGATCGAGGGTGGCGAACAGATCAGAGATCACGCGACCGATGTCCTCGTGGGAGGCGATGAAGCGCGACTGGCCTCGGCCCGCTTCAGCCATGCGGTGCACGAGAAACGCGTTCGGCGCACTGCCGATACCGAAGGTGAATAGGCGGTGCGGCCCGATCTCACGTGCGAGCAATGCCAGCAGCGAGGCCTCGTTGCCCACGTCGCCGTCGGTCAGGAAGACCACCAGCGGCATGCGACCGGGATCGTGGGAATGATCGAGCGCGTACCTGAGAGCGGGCTGCATCTCGGTGCCGCCCTCGGCGGTGAGACCGTCCACGTACCAGCGCGCCGCCTCGATCTTGTCGGGCGTGGCCCGGCGCAGGACCGGGCTGAACGCCGAATGGTTCGAGGCGAAGCGGACGATGGTGAACCGGTCCTCGGGACGAAGCAGGTCGAGGCAGCGGCTCAGGCCGGCCTGAGCCTGCCCGATCGACTCGCCGGACATGGAGCCGCTGGTGTCGATGAGGAAGACCACGTCCCGCGGCATGACCGGTGCCGCCGCGGCGGATTCGTCTACCAGTGGGAAGACGCTGAGGAGGCCGTATGACCCGCCTTCGACATCGGTCCTGACGAAACTAGCTTCGGGGGTCGCCCCGGATTCCACGAGCAGATCGAGACGGAATTCGCTGTCGGCCATCACGTCGCCGCGGGCCGGGGTCACGCGGATGCCGTGGGTGCCGCGGTCGACGGCGATGGCGTGGGTGGTCGAGACGAGATCGGCCAGCGGCAGCCCGGTCACCGTCACCGCCAGGGCGACGCGGTGGCCCGGGTCCAGGGCTGGATGGAGGACCGGGGGGTTGAGGCGCAGCGGATCCGGCGGTCGCGGCAGGAGGTCGCCGTAGGTCGGCAACCCGAGCGGGATGTAGCGGGTCCCCACCACCATGGGAAAGGTCACCGTGTAGCGATCGCGTGAAAAGGCGAGCGCCTCCACGTAGGAGAACGCCACCTCCACGGTCTCGCCCGGCGCCAGGTTCGCCACCGACGTGGTGAAGATGTTCGGGCGCTCCTGTTCGAGCAGTGCGGCACGGCGACCCTCTCGACGCGCCTGCTGGTACGTGGCCTGCGCCTGTTCTCGGCGCTGGACCACGCTGCGGATGGTCCGGTCGGCGAACCGCAACTCGAAGCCGTCGACGGCCGCCTCGCTCGGCAGCGGAAAGATGTAGACGGCCTCTAGCGGACGGTCGAGGTCGTTACGGAAGCGCTGCACGACCTCGGTGCGCGCGATCCCAGCGGTGACGTCGATGACGACGTCGGTATGTTCGAGGGGGAGGGCCCGCGGCGTGGCGTCCAGGCCGCAGCGGCCATAGAGGATTCCGGCGACCTCATCGGCCGAGGCATTGGCAGCGAGGACGAGGGCGAGGGCGAGTATCACCGGGGTCGTCGTGGCGCGGGTCATGGCGTTCCTCCTGGTTGAAGCCTCCACCGAGGTACCGCAGGAAACGCGCCGAATGTGTGATGGCGTAGGGTGTTGCGGGGGAACGGGTTGGTGGATCACGAACGACGAGCGTGTCCGGCGGCACACGTCCCCGGCCGTGTCCCCGTCCACACACACATGAAGAGCCCCGACCAGTCGGTCGAGGCGATCGACTCTTTATTGGCCTGCTGCGATGTCTTCTCGAACTCCGCTTGGTGATTGGACGACCGATCATGTATAGTCGTCGGCGTATCGCTTTTCCGCGCATAGATATGGCATATTGTCCCGGTGTTCGGCCTGGATTCGATGACACGTGATCTGTCCGGACTCTGGTCGGCGATTCGCGGCCGCGCGTCGCGGCGAAAACCGAAGGAGTGATTACGATGCTTCCGAAGCGCAGATTTGCCTGGCTCATGCCAATAACCGTTTGTGTGGTTGTCGGGCTCGCCATCTCGATCGTCGCCGTCCGCGACGCTTCAGCCCAGGGCGCCGTTCCGAAGGGCCGGACCGCAGCGCCGATCGTCGACGGTCAGTACCCTGCGAGCTACTTCCCCAACACCGAGCTTCTCGGCAAGGACGAGATGCGGATCACCGCTCTCGGCACCGGCATGCCCAACCAGACCCGCGCCGCGGTGTCGATCTCGTATCTGGTCGAGCTCGGCAACGGCGACATGTTCCTCTTCGACTGCGGCTCCGGCATGCTCGCCAACCTGTTCTCGTTGCGGCCCGATTTCTCGCGCATCGACAAGGTCTTCGCCAGCCACCTGCACGTGGATCACGTGGGCGATTTCATGGCCTTGCACATTGGCAGCTGGCTGTCCGGCCGGTATTCGCCGATCCATTTCTACGGTCCCACGGGTGCCACGCCCGAGTTGGGGTCCAAGACCTTCATCGACGGCATGAAGGCCGGCTACGCGTGGGATATCGCCACCCGTAGCGGCGCGCTGCCCGACGCCGGCGGCCAGATCGAGGTCCACGAATTCCCCTTCATGCAGGAGAACGAGATCGTCTACCAGGAGAACGGTGTGACCATTCGCTCCTGGCCGGCCATCCATAGCCTCGACGGCGCGGTGAGCTTCGGCCTCGAGTGGAACGGCCTCAAGTACGTCTTCGGTGGCGACACCTACCCGAACAAGTGGTACATCGAGCACGCCATGAACGCCGATGTGGCCTCGCACGAGGCGTTCCTGCCGCCGGCTGCCCTGGCGACCTACTTCGGCTGGAGCATGGCCCAGGCGACCTACGTATCGACGCGCATCCACACCGAGCCGTCGGCGTTCGGCAAGGTGATGTCGCAGGTGAAACCGCGGCTGGCCGTAGGCTACCACTCGGTGCAGTCGCCCGAGAACAACGCCGCCATCATGGATGGAGTCCGCTCCACCTACGACGGCCCGCTGGCCCTGGCTCGCGACCTCATGGTGATCAACGTCACCAAGGAGAACATCGTGGTGCGCATGGCGATCATCGACGAGTACGTCTTGCCGCCCGACGTGACCCAGGCCTACGTCGACGCGCCCCGGTCCGACGACAAGAGCCCGTCGCAGATGGTGCTCGACGGCAAGTGGAAGGGCTACACGCCGCCGCCGATGCCGAAGAAGTAGAGCCGGAGCGGCATTGGTCCGCCTCCGGATGTGGATTCGGCCCGCTGGCCCTGGCGCCGGCGGGCCGTTTCGCGTCCGTCGGCGCCGCCAATCCCTGTATTGACTCCAGGCCAGTTCGGGCTCAGGATGGCCATCGAGACAGTCGCCGGAACCTCAATCCCTATCGTCAGGGGGGACCATGAAATTGCGCTACACCGTCGTCATCGTCCTGGTCGCCGTCCTCGCGGCCTCGTCCGCCATGGGCCAGGAAGAGGAGCCGAAGCGCCCCTGGTTCTTCTCCTTCGGGGCCGGCTTCGTTAACCCGTCCCTCAGTGCCGTCAACGACTACGTTGCGGTCCAGCAGCAGGATTCCATGCGGCTGGTCAACGCGCAGAACACGGAGATCCAGAGCTTCGGTTGGGATCTGGAGGTTCTGTTCGAGTTCGGTAAGAAGCTGTCGGACCGTTTCCTGCTCAGCGTGGTCGGCAGCCACTCCAGCCAGAAGATCAACGGCGACTACTCGACCATCGAGGGGCACTCCTACTATAGGCCCCAGGTCGACCTGATCGACATCTCCGCCAAGGGACGCTACCTCGTCACCACATCGGGGACGTTCGTCGCGGCCACCGCCGGCGCTGGCCTCGGAAAATTCAGCGAGATCGTCTCGTTCGACGATGCTTCGAACCAGCAGAATTCTCAATGGTCCAGCAGCTACACGGGATCGAGCCTCAGTCTCGGCGCCGGCGTGGGCCACTGGTACCAGATCAGTCGCGGCGCCGTGGTCACGTTGGAGTTCGGCTACCGCTACCGTGATCTTGGCACCTTCTCCGGTGAGCGCTCGGGCAGCGACATTCCGTACTACGAGGGGCCTGCCCTCGACGCCGACGGCAACGAATTGAAGTTCAACTTCAGCGGCTTCTACGCCGACGTCGCCGTCGTCCTGGAGCTGTGATCCCGTCTCGCCGGTTCGGATGAGAAGAGAGCCCCCGACCAGAAGGCCGGGGGCTCTCTATATCAGGCTGGCGATTCTGCCTTACTGCTTGTTCGCCTTCACCCAGGTCTTCTCGAACTCCTCCACAGTCTCGGCGAAGAGGTCCATGGCGGCCTGGATCGGCGCCGGCGTCTCGAGATCCACGCCCGCGTTGCGCAGGATGTCCAGCGGCGGTGCGCTCGAGCCGGCCTTCAGCATGCCGTCGACGTACTGCTGGGCGGCCTTGTCGCCCTTGTCGTCGATGCGTTCGGCCAGGGCGATGCCACTGGTGAGGCCCGTCGCGTAGCTGAAGACGTAGAAGTTGTAGTAGAAGTGGGGGATGAACATCCACTCGCACTCGTCGTTCTCACCCATGGCGAACTCGGGGCCGTAGTACAGCTCGATGAGCTCCTTGTACTTGGCGTTGAGCCAGTCCGCGGTCAGCGGATTGCCGGCTTCGGCGTGCATGTGGAACTGCAGCTCGAAGTCGGCGAACAGGGTCTGGCGGAAGATGGTCAGGCGGATCGACTCCAGCCGCTGGTTCAGCAGCAGGAGCTTCATGGCCGTGTCCTTCTTGTACTTCTCGAGCAGGTGGTTGGTCACCAGGGCCTCGTTGCAGGTCGAGGCGATCTCGGCCAGGAACGTGGTGTAGCCGCGGTACTGGCGAGGCTGCTCGTTGCTGGAGTACCAGCTGTGCATGGCATGGCCGTACTCGTGGGCGGTGGTGAACATGGCGTCCATGGTGTCATCGTAGTTCTGCAGCACGAAGGGATGGATGTCGGCCGCAAGGCCGCCGTTGCTGTAGGCGCCCGAACGCTTGTCCTCGTTGGGATAGACGTCGGTCCAACCGCTGGCGGGATCCATGCCGATCCTGGCCTGCTCCACGTACTCCGTGCCCAGGGGCTCGAGGCCACTGGTGATGACCTCGATGGCCTGCGCATAGGTCATGGGCTGCTCCACGTCCTCGAGCAGCGGGTTGTAGAGGTTCGCGAAGTCCAGCGGACCCTCGAGGCCCAGGATCTCGCGGCGCAGGGCCACGTACTTGTGCAGGGTCTCGGGCAGGTTCTCGCGTACGGTGTTGATGAGGTTCTCGTAGGTCTGGGGCGAGATGTTGTCGCCGTCGAGGGAGGCCTGCAGGCAACTGTCGTAGCCGCGGGCTTCCTTGGTCGCGAGGTGGCCCTTGACCACACCGTCGAGCAGCACCGAGAAGGTGGTCTCGTAGGACCGCAGCGTGCCGAAGAAGTTCTCGGCAGCCTGGCGGCGTACCGCGTAGGTCGGGGCGGCGCGCAGGGTTCCGAAGTTGTTCAGGGTCAGCGGCTGCGGCAGGCCGTCGACGCCGATGATCTCGGGGAACTCGATGTCCACGCCCAGGAGCGCCTCGTGGGCGTCGCTGGGGGTGCCGCGCATGCGGCCGGTGGTGGCCATGAGGCGCTCGCCGCTGGCATCGAGAGTGTGCGACTGCGTGCGCCACATCTCCTCGAAGGAATACTTCCACTGGGCGAGGTCCGCGTCATCGGCCATCCAGGCCTCGATGGTCTCGCGAGGAATCGTCAGCAGTTCGGGCTGCATCCAGCTGGTGGCCTGGCTGAACTTGGGACCCAGCTGACCCACGCGACCCTGCCGGGTGCGGGCCTCGCTGTCGCCCTGGTTGATGTCGAAACGCAGCTGCGCGTAGATCATCAACCGGTAGAAGCGGTTCAGCATGGCATAGACCTGGTCCTGGGCGGCCTTCAGGGTCTCGGGCGAGTCGCCCAACTGGCCCTTGTACGACTCGAGCGTGGGGATGTCCTGCTCGAACGCGGCAAGCTCAGCTTCCCAGGCGTCGAGCGTGGGGAAGATGTGTTCCCACTGCCACTGATACTCGGTGGGAATCTCGGAGCGGGGGGCGGCCGCATCGGGGGTGTACGCGGTGGCGGTCAGCGTCAGGAGCAGGCTGCAAGCCACCAGCGCGAGTCGCAACAGCCTGGTGTTGGCGCGCGGGAACATGGGGGGACCTCCAGGGGGTGGGGACAGGAATGAGCCCGGCCAACAAGGGCCGGGCTCGCCGGGGGAATCGTCTGGTCCGATCAGGGGTCCAGTCTTTCGACATCGTCGAACGCGCGTCCGAACTTGTCGAAGGCCGGGCCACCGTTCTTGTCGGACAGGCTCTTGACCACGGGCAGGTCGGGAAGCTCCTCGAGCTCCCATCCGTACAGGCCCGGGGAAACTTCGTGATAGTGGACCACGCGTCCATTGATGCCGACAGCGTAGAGGTCGGAGCCGCTGGAGCCCCAGATGTCGTAGAACGACAGGCCGTCCTCGTAGAGCAGCACGGGCAGACCGTCGTTGCCGTTGCCAGGTTCCACGCGCGTGACGCGGCCGTCCTCGGTGGCGGCCCAGACCGTATCGGCAGCGTCGGCGTAGAGGCCGTAGACACGGGTTCCGCGCGCGGGGCTGGGGCGTTCGTTCCAGACCAGGCGACCGTCCGATTCACCGAGCTGGAAGAGCCGGCCGTCGTCGGTGCCGATGTTGTTGCCACCGATGCGTTCGTCCGAGGTGCCGCAGGTCACCCAGTCGCGGCCACCGGTGACCCGGCGCAGCTGCCAGGCCGTCTCCGGGTCCTCCATGAGGACCGCTCCGTCGGCACCGGCCACGCCGTACTCGGCCACCGTGGTCAGGGATTCGATCCGGTTGTCCTCCTCGTCCGGGTCGCCGAGGTACAGCGTGTCGATCACGGCTTGCTCGGCATCTCGGATGAAGACTTCCGTGGGGGCGGCCGACCAGTTGCTGCCGTCCAGCTGCCGGAGCGCGCTCTCGAACCCGCAGGCCATGACCGTGCCCTGATAAGTATTGATGTCGAAGAGATTCTCGACAGTGCCGCTTTCCATGCGATTCCAGCCGCCGCCGGTGTTGCGCAGGATCACGCCTCGATGACCGGTGATGTAGATCGTGCCGGATCCATCGCCCCACACGCTGGTGAGCGGCTCCGCTACGGGGCTGCTCTGCCGTTCCCAACTCGTTCCGTCCCAGTGGT
>PIVY01000170.1 GCA_003353795.1 bacterium | reverse complement strand
GCATGGCCAGTTGAGCCGGGTCGGAGACGTCGTAGACCATCAGCGTGTTCGGGGAATCGTCACGGCCCCAGCTCACGAGCCAGTCGGCGCTCACGGTGAAGTTCGGGTCGAGATTTCCGACCTGGTTGATCAACGACGGTGTCCCCGGATTGGACACCTCGTAGATCGAGATTCGGTTGCCCCACTGCACATAGGCCGTGCGGCCGTGCAGGTCGACGTGGTGCGGCGACCAGCCCACCTCCGGCGGCGGGACGGTGCCGATGATGACAGGTACGAAAGGATTCGAGATGTCCGCCACGTGCACGCCGTTGTCGTTGCCGAGGATCACCCGATCGCCGTCCCAGGCCCAGACGTCGACCTGGCCGATGGTCTGGGAGAAGTCGAGCAGTCCCAGGATGGATCCGGGGCCCGGCGCGGAGTAGACGAGCAGGAACACGAAGGGGTCGACGAGGACGCGGTATCCCACGCCGTCGATCAGCGTGTTCGGCAGGCGCCAGTTCGGCGGCTGCTCGATCCACGACTCGGGGATCCCATTGGTGTCGTCCAGGAGCCGGCCGCCCTCGCCGGGGATCTGGATGAGGATGGAGTCGTTCCAGACATCGACCAGGCTGGGCGGCGCCGGCAGGTCGAAGAGCGTCAGCGAACGGGTCGCTTCGCTGTTGGCCCAGGTGATCAGGCGCGCATCCAGATCCGTGACCGCCAGGACGTCGCTGCCGAAGGCTCCCCAGTGCGTGGCCGGCGGGGTCGACACCTCGGCGATGGGCTGCAGCACCGGATCGGCCATGACCGAAGCAACGAGAACGACGACGGCGAAAGAGAGCAGCATGGCACGAGCGATCATGGGCGGTTCCCTGGAAGGAGATGAAGTTCCCTAGCTGACCGTTGATTATACGGCGCGGTCGACTGCTCAGGCAATCGAACTCGAGTTGTCGAATCGAGGCGTCTACGCCGGATTGCCCACCGCGCCAGCCGATTGCAGCTCCAGGAGCACCATCTCCGGCGGACATCCCAGGCGGAACGGGAACCACTGCCCCAAACCACAGGTCACGTGCATCACGCAGTCCGCATCGCGGTAGACACCCCAGGCCCAGGGGGCGGCCCCGTTGAGCTCGAGGATGGAGCGGCCGGCGATGGCCATTTGACCGCCGTGGGTATGGCCGGCGAGCACCAGGTCCACCCCTGCGGCCGCCGCATACGGCAGCACGCTGGGGCGATGGCTGAGCAGCAACGTGAACGCCTCGGGCGAAGCGGGCCCGAGAGCGCGGCGCAACTGGTCGGGATAGAACACCCGCTGGGCGATGCGGGGCACCGATCGCAGGTCGTCGATACCGGCGATGACGAAGCTGGCGTCACCGTGATGCAGGATCTTGCCGCTGGCCCGCAACAGGTCCACCGGCCCGCTGGCGTAGGCAGACAGCGCGGCGGGCAGCCCCCGCGAGTGCTCGTGGTTGCCGAGGCAGGCGAAGTGTCCCAGCGGAGCGTCGAGTTCGGCGATCATGTCGAGGGCGCGCGGAAGCTGGGACATGTCGTCGGCCAGGTCGCCGGTCACGCACACGAGATCGAACTCTCCACGAGGCGCGCGGGCCAGGGCCGCCTCCAGGTCCGAGAGCTTGACCAGATTCCAGAGATGAACGTCGGCGAAGTGCAGGATGCGCAGGCCAGCCAGGCCCGCCGGCAGGTTCGGCATGGCCAGCGTGCGCCGGCGCACCCGCACCGGTCGCGCCGATTCGAGGACGCCGCCCAGACCGGTGGCGCCCGCAGCCAAGGGCAAGGCCACCGCCGCTCCCTGCAGCAGGAATCGGCGCCGGTCGGGTCGGTCGGTGCCGGCAGGGTTGCGCGAACCCAGACGCGCCGCGCCACGCACGAGTGCCGCCAGTACGAGGCCGCCACCGAGGGCGATCTGGCCGAAGAACAGGCCGAGCTGCACGGTGACCAGACCGTCCGCGAGATCGGTCCAGCCCAGGCGCATCAGCAGGAACCACGTGCCGGGCACGAGGGCATTCAGCGCCAGCAGAATGCCGGAGGCCACGCGCACGCCACGGCGCCCCCACCAGGGGCGTAGCGCGAGGCGCACGAACACCACCAGCAGGAGGCCGAGAACCAGGAAGGCTGCCAGCAGCAGCACGAAATCTCGCAACCGAACCATGGCGAAGAAGTTACCCGTGACCGTCACGATCGCCAAGGGCAGCCTTGAAAACACCGGTGGAATGCGTTTACTGTGACTCGCCCGTCACCTCTTCCGGAAGCCGATCCATGACCGACGCTCCTGCCTCGACGTCCCTGCGCCGCGCCCTGGTCTTCCTGGGACTGCTGCTGGTCCCCATCGCGTCGTGCGCTCGGTCCGAGGGGCCGCCCCGCGTGCTCGTCACCATTCCCCCGCACGCCGCCCTGGTCGAGCGACTGGCCGGCGATGCCGTCATCGTGGACGTGGTGCTGGAAGCCGGCGAGTCGCCTGCCTCGTTCGACCCCACCCCGAGACGGATCCAGCGACTGGCCGACGCACAGTTGTGGTTGACCACCGGCGCGCCCCTGGAGCCGGCCCTCGAGCCACGACTGGTCGCAGCGGCGCCCGACCTGAAGGTCGTGCCGACTCACACCCGTCTGGAATTCCTGGCCGACCCCCACGACCACGGTCACGATCATGATCACGGCGAGATGGATCCCCACCTCTGGCTCAGCGCCCGCAACACCCTGGCTCAGGTCGCGGTGATGGCCGTGGCTCTCGGCGAATTGCTGCCCGCGCAGGCCGGAGCCATCGCCGATGCGCAGTACATCCTCGAAGAAGAACTACGCGCGCTCGACCGCGACCTCGCCACCATGCTCGCCCCGGTGGCCGGCCGCACCTTCTTCGTCTTTCATCCGGCCTTCGGCTACTTCGCCCGCGATTTCGAGCTGCGCCAGGAAGCCGTCGAACGTGGCGGTCTCGCACCGAGTCCACGACACCTCGCCGAGCTGCTTACCAGCATCCACGACCAGGGAGCCACGACGATCTTCCTGCAGCCGCAATACTCCGACCAGACGGTGCGCAGCATCGCCCGGGAAGCCGACCTCGCCGTGGTGGTGCTCGACCCCCTCGCCGCCGATCACCTGGCCAATCTCCGCCGCATCGGAGAAGCCCTCGCCACCGGCCTGGAGGTCGCCCCATGACCGCCGCTATCTCGTTGCAGGGAGTGGACTTCTCGTATGGACGCCGACCGGTGCTGCACCGCGTCGATCTCGAGGTGTCCGCCGGCTGCTTCACCGCGGTGATCGGCCCTAACGGCGGCGGCAAGTCGACGCTTCTGAAGCTCGCGCTCGGGCTGTTGCAACCGCACCGTGGCGAGGTGCGCCTGCTCGGCGAACGGCCCGAACGTGCGCGACGACGCGTGGGCTACCTGCCCCAGACCTCGCACCTCGATCCCGACTTTCCCATCACCGCACGCGAGGCCGTGAGCCACGGTCGCCTCGGCCGCAAGATCAACATCGGACCCTTCGGTCGCGACGACCGCGAAGCCGCCCTCGATGCGTTGCGTGAGACCGGTTGCCTCGACCTCGCCGACCGCCCGCTGGCCAAGCTATCGGGCGGACAGCGCCAGCGTGTTCTGGTGGCGCGCGCCCTGGCCACCGATCCCGAGCTCCTGGTCCTCGACGAACCGGCCGCCGGTCTCGACCCCGATCACCAGAACGAATTGTACGACCTGCTCTCGGAGCTGGCGCGCCGACTCACCGTGCTGGTGGTGAGCCACCACGTGAGCCTCGTTTCGCGCCACGTGCAGCAGGTGGTGTGCGTGCACGACGGACATCTGCACCTGCCCTCCACCACGGAGATCAGTCCCGATCTCGCCGACTTCTTCCCCGACATGCAGAGCATGGTCCTCGTGCGCCACGAGCACGATCAATGCCCCGCCCCGAAGGACCAGAACCATGGGTGAGTTCTGGCAAGCACTCGGACAGTTCGCGTTCCTGCGCCACGCCCTCGTGGCCGGGTTGGCGGCGAGCGTGGCCTGTGGCGTGATGGGAACATTCGTGGTGACCCGGCGCATCACGACCGCGGCGGGCGGTCTCGCCCACGCCGTGCTCGGCGGCATGGGTCTGGCGTACTGGCTGCAGACCGCCCAGGGCGTGGGCTGGGTGCATCCCATTCACGGGGCGCTGTTGTTCGCTCTCCTGGGCGCCGTGATCCTCGGCCGGGTCCAGTCGCGAGGGCGCGAACGGGCCGACACCGCGATCAGTGCACTCTGGGCCGTGGGCATGGCCGTGGGCGTGCTCTTCCTGTTCCAGTCGCCGGGCTACAAGGTCGATCTGATGAGCTATCTGTTCGGCAACATCATGCTGGTGGACCCACAGGCGCTCCGATTGCTCATCTTGCTCGATATCATCGTGTTATCCGTGGTGTGGTTATTCTACAACCAGCTCGTTGCGTGCAGTTTCGACGCCGAGTTCGCGCGCCTCCGGGGCCTGAACGTGGACGCCTGGTCGACCCTGCTGCTGGCGCTCGTCGCACTCACGGTGGTGAGCCTCGTCTACGTGGTGGGAATCGTCATGGTGATCGCATTGCTGGCCCTGCCGGCCGCGTCGGTGGGCCGATTCACGTCCCGACTCGGGGCGATGATGGCGGCGGCCTCCGTCCTCTGCGCCGTGATCACCACATCCGGCCTCGCACTCAGCTACACCTGGGATCTGCCTTCGGGCGCCGTCACGATCCTGGTGGCGGCGGCGATCTACCTCCTGTCCATGGTCCTTCACGGCCGCCGACTGCTGCCGGGAGGCGACTAGCATGGCCGGCCGCCTCGTGATCGTGGGCGGTGGCGCCGCCGGCGTGTTCGCCGCCATCCGCGCGGCGACCCTCGCTCCCGACCTCCAGGTGACCCTCCTGGAAAAGAGCCGCGACCTCCTTCAGAAGGTCGGCATCTCGGGCGGCGGTCGCTGCAATGTGACGCACGACTGCCGCGACCCGCGCGAACTCGTGTCCTACTACCCCCGCGGCGCGCGCGAACTCCGCGGAATGTTCGCCCGCTTCGCCGCCCAGAACACCATCGACTGGTTCACCGCCCGCGGCGTGAAGCTGAAGACCGAGAGCGACGGCCGCATGTTCCCCATCACGGACGACTCGGCCACGGTCATCGACTGCCTCGTCGACACGGCCCGCGCAGCCGGCGTCGACATTCTCACGCGCCGTGCGGTCCGAGATCTGCGCACCGAAGGCGACGGCTTCTCGGTCACGCTCAATGACGGCGAGGACATCGCCGCCGATCGGATCCTGCTGACGACCGGCGGCATGCGCGGCGGCGACACGCGACGCATGGTCGAGAGCCTGGGCCACGCCGTGATCGAACCGGTACCCTCGCTCTTCACGTTCCACATCGACGACCCGAGGCTCGTTGATCTCGCCGGACTCTCGGTCCCCGCGGCTCGCGTGCGCGTGGCGGGCCACAAGGATCTCGACGCGCGCGGCCCCTTGCTCGTCACCCACTGGGGGCTCAGTGGTCCCGGCGTGTTGCGACTGTCGGCCTGGGGCGCCCGGGTCCTGGCCGAGACCGACTACACGTTCGAACTGATGGTCGACTGGTTGCCCGACCTGGCCCCCGACACCCTCGACTCCATGCGCCGTGAACACGCACGTCGGCAGGTAGCGTCGATCACGGTCGGCGATCTGCCCAAGCGGCTCTGGCAACGCCTCGTTGAGGCCGCCGCGATTCCCGACGGGCGTATCTGGGCGGAGTTGAAGAAGGACGAGGCCAGACGGCTCGTCGCGCAGATTCACGAGGCGCGGTTCCAGGTGGCAGGAAAGTCGCTAAACAAGGACGAATTCGTCACTTGCGGCGGCATACCGCTGAAGGAAGTCGATCTCAGACGCATGGCCAGCAAGGTCGTTCCCGGGCTGTTCTTCGCCGGCGAGGTCCTCGACATCGACGGGATCACCGGCGGTTTCAACCTGCAGGCGGCATGGACCGGCGGCTGGATCGCAGGCGAGGCGCTGGCGGAGAACGGATGAGTCAGTCGAGACCGAGCTTCGTGAGGCGCCGGTAGAGGGTGGCCCTCGCCACGCCGAGCAGCCGGGCGGCGGCGGCGCGGTTGCCCTTGGTTTCCTCGAGGGCGAGCAGGATGCGGGCGCGACCGAGAGCGTCGGCCTCGCCGTCGGCCATCGATCCTGCGGCGGCGGCTTTCGCGGCGACCTGTCCGTGGCCGAGCAAGACCATGGCGTCCTCCCCCGACCCGACCTCGATCTCCACACGCCCCGCGGTCTGCATCGAGATGTGTGCCCGGCGGGCCACCAGCGCCACCTCACGCACATTGCCCGGCCAGCCATACTTGGCGAGCAGCTTCAGGCTAATCTCGTTGAAGTAACGCTCGGCGGTGACCTGGCGGCCCGCCGAGAGACTGAGGAAGTGATCGAGCAGCGGCCGGATGTCCTCCGGCCTCTCACGTAACGGCGACAGCGGAATCTCGAGGATGGCCAGCCGGTAGTAGAGATCCTCGCGGAATCTTCCGTGGCGCACGTCCGATTCGAGATCGGCGTTGGTGGCCGCGATGACGCGCAGATCGGCGCGCCGCTCCACAGGATCACCGAGGCAGAGATACGATCCGTCTTGCAGGATGCGCAGGAACTTGGCCTGGATCTGCGGCGGAAGTTCGCCGATCTCGTCGAGGAAGAGCGTGCCGCCGTCGGCCTCCGCGGCAAGCCCGGTTCGGTCGTGATCCGCCCCGCTGAAACTCCCCTTCACGTGGCCAAAGAACTCGCGCTCGAACATGGACTGCGGTACGGCCGTCACGTTGACCGCCACGAAGGGCTTGTCCCTGCGTGCACTCATCTGGTGGACGCGCCGAGCGACCACTTCCTTGCCGGTGCCGGTCTCACCCGTCAGCAGAATCGGCTCGTCGTACGGCGCGAAGGCTTCGATGGCCTGCATCACGTCCTGCATGGCGCGCGAGTCGGCGATGATGATGTCGCCCGGCTCGTAGCGCTCGCCGGTGGCCGGGCGCGGCCGCTCCCGTGCGCTGGCGTATCGGAGTTCCTCGGCACGCCTGCGGGCAATGCGCGACTGCAGATTCCTCACCGCGCCGATCCAGTGCTCGATGTCGAGCTGCCGGCAGATCCCCTGTGCGATCAGCGCCTGCTCCCAGGCCTGGTCGAGAGCATCGCGTGGCGCGTCGACCTCGGGCGATTCGCTCCGTAGCAGGAGGATCTCGGCCATGACGAGTCGTGCGACGGCGTGTTCGTGACGGGCGGAGATGTCCTCGAGCTGAGCGGCGGATTGCTCGGCGTAGCTCAGGGCCGGTTCGAGATCGCCGGCGGACAGCAATCCCTGCGCGAGGCAGCGCAGAACGACGCCCTCCTCGAATCGGTCGCCCAGTTTCTTGGCGTGCTTGCGAGCGCGGATGAGGATCTCGAGGCCGTCCCCGGTACGCCCCTCCAGGATGAGGCACTCGCCTTCGCGCCGTAGAAGCTCCATGACCAGGTCGCCCTCGGGGGCGATGTCAATGGCGATGGCCATGCCGCGCTGGTAGTAGCGGCGGGCTTCATCCGGTTTGCCCTCGTCGCGGAGGACGTCGCCGAGGAACTCGAGCGCCAGGCACTCCTCGCGGGGAATCTTGAGGTCGGTGGCCATGGAGTAGGCCTGGGTGAGGTGCTGGCGGGCGGCGGCGAAGTCGCGGGTCAGGCGGTGGACGTTGCCTAGGGCGATTTGGGTGCGGGTTAGGTTGGCGTGGTCGGCTGCGACCGAAAGCAGTTCGACCGCTTGGGCTAGACTGTCAATTCCCGACCGGTATTCTCCAAGCTTGTAGTGACAGATTCCAATATTGAGAAGACACCGTCCCGCGCGCGCGCGCGCGCCAATCTCCAGTGCAGCTCGCAACGCCTTCTCATTCCATTCAATGCCATGAGAATACCGACCAACTTGAATTTCCACTACGCCACAGTATGTGGCATTGTCTGCCATCCAACTAGCTTGCCCTAGGACTCTCGCAATCGCGTAGCCTGCTTCAAAATCCGATCTAGCTGCGTCCGACTGCCCGAGACGAACACTGGCAACTCCTCGACATAGTAGTAGATCGTGAATTCCGAGTTCTTGCCTCGCCATCGCCTCGCAAACTGCGTTATTGGCCGAAACGAACGCAGTATCGTAATCAGCATCAGCAAACTCTAGAAAACGCTTCAACACAAAAGCGCTTCTGTCACTATACGACATGCTCTCGGACGCCAATAGCCAATCATATATACTGTTAGCTGTCGCGAAGTCTCCCAATCGTTGCGCATTCCATGCAACCAACAACCAGCACTCGGCGACAGTTACATCGTCGCAACTTCCAACTGTATTCGGCAATGATATTGCCTGATTCAAACTACGGAGTGATTCGCCAAACTGGTCTTGCTCGAAAGCTCGCACAGCGGTCCGATAGTCGTCCTCATTGACGAAATGCTGCAATGAGCAATTATCTCTTATCGGGTAGTTCATCTACGCGTCCTAGTTGCATCGCTACTTTGACGAACTATCTCGATTGCGGACACCGCCATCGACACGTAAAAGTGATGCCCAAACACGGCGCCGGACCAAATCGGAATCATGAGTTGGAATCGGGCTGGCTCTTCCTTTTTAGATTGGTTCCTTCCGTCTTGAATCCTGCTAGTACCACCCCCACCATCGAAATCATGCACACCTGTAACTCCCCCAGTCGGATCCCCCTCAAACCCAGGCGCATTTTCCCGCTGCTGATCATTCCGCGCATACGCAGACTCAGCCGTGCCCAGGACAAGGGTGACAAGGAGGAGAAAAATACAGACCACCGACGACCGGATCTTCATAGGGAGGCTCCCCCGTTAGGTGGGAATGAGACTTCCGGCAGGACGATCCTACCATTTCACCAGGATTCTTGACAACCCCCCGCAATTGACGAAACCGCTCCGGGGCTGCCCGAGGGCCCGTTCAGCCGCCGTCCGGGTTGACTTTTTGCCCCGGTTTGACGATCATGGGTAGCCGTTTCCGCCCCGGGTTAGCCGGGGCGCTCGCTGTGACCATGACGGAGGATGACCGTGGACTGGCATGAGTTGAACAAGAAGCGCGTGGCTGACCTGCGCGACATGATGAAGGAGCACGCCCCCGAGGTGACCGGCGTGATGTCCATGAAGAAGGACGTCATCGTGAAGCACCTGGCCGAGGCGCTCGGGATCGAAGAGCCTCGCAAGGTCGTCGAGGGTATCGACAAGACCGCGATCAAGGCCAAGATCGTTGAGCACAAAACGCTCCGGCAGCAGGCCATCGAGTCCGGCGATCACGCCGAGCTCAAGACCCAGCGGCGGAAGATTCACTACCTGAAGCGCAAGCTGCGCAAGGCTGCGAGTCTGACCAGCTGAGTTCGCCTCGTTCGAGACACTGAACCGGAGCAGGACTCGCTGCCTGCTCCGGTTTTCCGTGCCCGCCGCTGGTTGCAACGAAGGCGCCGCCTCTCCCGCGATGGGAAAGGCGGCGCCTTGTTCGTGCGGCAATTTCGAATCCGAGACTACTTCACGAGCATGAGCTTGGTGCCCGACGTACCGGACGCCGTGGTCAGCCGCGCCATGTAGACCCCGCTGCCCGCGCGACGACCGCTGTCGGTATTTCCATCCCAGCGCGCATCGTGGACGCCCCGATCGTACGTCCCGCTGACCAGCGACCGCACGCGGCGGCCCTGAAGGTCGAAGATCGCCACGTCGACATAGCCCTCACGCGGGTTGGTAAATTGCACCGTGGTGCCCGGATTGAACGGGTTGGGGAATGCGTGGACGTGCACCCTCAACTCGGGCAGCGTATCGACGGGCGTGGTGCCACCGGATTCCGTGGTGATGCGCACCATGAAATCATCGAAGTAGAAGCCGTCGTAGGTCTGACTCGTGTCGGTTTCCAGGCGGAAACGGAACCGAACGTCCGCCTCGCCCACGTACGACGTGAGGTCCACCGAACACGGAACCCAGCTGCCCTGATTGCCCTCGAAACACGGCGTTCCGGCAGGCTGCTGGCCCCCCTGACCACTGGCAGGCTGCGTGCGTCCCGGAACCGCCAGAGCGTCCCAGGCCGTACCGCCATCGACCGAGACCTCGAAGAACACCGCGTCCCAGTTGTTCTCGATGCTCCACTTGGCGTAGAAGCTCACCTGCGGATCCATCACGTCTACCAGGTTGACGACATCGTCGAGGTTGGTGATCACCGTGGCGTTGTTGGGGTAGTTGCCCTCGCCGTCGGTGAGGCACTGATTGCTCTCGTGCCCCGGTGCGCCAACGATCCAGTCGCCTGAGAAGACGCCCATGCCGGCCTCGAAATCTTCGTCCACGGGGTACGAGGTGATCGTGCCGCCCAGTTCGAACGTGAGCACCTGGGGTTCGGCGCCCACGGTGACCTGCTGGATCTCCTCGAAATGATCGACCGCCGCGGCGGTAAAAGTGTAGTCGCCGAACGGCAGTTCCACCGAGAAGGCGCCGCCGTCGACGGCCGCCGTCGGCACCGAGTCCACGAACTCGCCGGCTGGATAAGTGGCCACGGTGACATAGGAGTCGAGCCCCTGTCCCTCGAGGTCGGTGACCGTGCCGGTGACCAGGCCCTCGGGTAGCGGCTGCAACTGCACGTCGAGGGTGTTGACCGTGCCCCAGGCATTGGCCACGCCGGTGATGGTCTGCGGCACGTAGCCGAGCGCCGTCACGGTGACGTCGAAAGAGCCGTCGTGCAGGAGCTTGTAGTAGTCGCCGTGGACGGGATCGGTGTGGACGTCCATATCGATGCCCGCAACCGAGATGGTGGCGTCCAGAGGCAGACCGGTATCGACGTCGGTGACCAGGCCGGAGATGCCCCAGCGGGCCGCGCGCACGTAGGCGATCATCGACTCGCGATTTTCCTCCCAGAACTGCGCGAACGTGCTGTTCGATGGCCACTTCACGTTCGAGATCTCGCAGGTCACGTCGATACAGTCGGTCTGGTCGTAGCTCCAGTCCTGCAGCGTACCGGTGGCCACGTACCATTCGGCGCCGTTGGTGATGCCACGCGGGAAGGCGCCGTTGTACATGGGCAGGTTGGTCGTGGAGTACTCCAGCGACAGCAACTGCAGCGCCGCATCGTCCGGCGCCAGGGTGTAGGTGTAGTCCCACGGATAATTCATCACCAGGGCGCCACCGTGGAAGTTGATGCTGACCACGAAGTGTTTCCCCAGGGAATAGTTCATGAACAGGATGGTCTCCTGCTCCCGGGCGCCGTGGGTTCCGGCGGGTTCCTCGAAATTGCGGTTGAGGTCCACGCCGTTGGCGTTGTAGCGCTGATGCAGGTAGGTGCCATCGGGGTTGTAGGCCGGCACGATGTGCAGTTCGTAGTTGTCGACCAGGTCGGTGACGTCCTCGTAGCCGGCGAGGCCGTAGTGCTCCACCAGGTAGTACGCCAGGTTGATGGTCATGACCATGCCGGTGACCTCGTCGCCGTGCATGCTCGACGAGTAACGGACCGCTGGCTCGGCCTCGTGGATCTGCACGTTGTCGGAGATCACCAGGCCGTGGACGGTTCGGCCCTGGACCGAC
>PIVY01000696.1 GCA_003353795.1 bacterium | reverse complement strand
CCGGGCCCAGGTGATCCCCAACGAAATCTATTTGCCCGACCTCACCTACCCCGCGTTGGGGCAGCTGCTGGGGCGCGATGGCGCAGCACTGAGGCGGGCCGTGGGCAGGCCCGTGGGTCGGCGTCGTTTCCAGCCGGTCGTGCTCGAGGGCGACCTCTCTGCCACGCAGCGCGCCCGAGTCGAGACCCATCGCTATGCCATGCCTGGCGTGGTGACGGACATCCGGCCGAGGCGCCACTACATCGAGGGGATTCGCGCGGCCCATCTGCTCGGAACCATCGGCGAAGTCGACAAGAAGCAGCTGTCATGGGATGAGTTCGCCGGCTATCGGCCCGGTGAAAT
This sequence comes from bacterium, assembly GCA_003353795.1. Taxonomy (GTDB): domain Bacteria; phylum Krumholzibacteriota; class Krumholzibacteriia; order LZORAL124-64-63; family LZORAL124-64-63; genus Glo-17. Next base: position 329 of record PIVY01000696.1, on the reverse strand, counting down.
CGTGGGCAAGTTCGGCCTGGAGGCGCTTCTGGAGAGCCATCTGCGCGGCGTCGCGGGTGGCCGAAATGTGGTCGTGGACGTCGCCGGCCGTGAGATCGAGGTGCTCGACGAGGTCCATCCCATACCGGGAGGTCGTGTGGTCCTGGCCCTGGATCTCGATCTGCAGCGCGTTGCCGAGGAGGCGTTTGTCTCCGCTGACCCGGAGAAGCCAGACCTCATGGGTGCGCTGGTGGCTCTGGATCCGCGTACCGGTGATGTGCTGGCGTTGGTATCTCGACCGACGTACGACCCCAATTCGTTTGCCGGTGGCATCGACACGGCGATCTGGA
>PIVY01000695.1 GCA_003353795.1 bacterium | reverse complement strand
ACTGCACGTCGACCGCGGCGCCCTCGGGATCGACGATGTCGAGCACGACCTGGACCGTGTCGCCCGGCTGCACGACATCCGCACCGGTCAGGTCGAACGATCGGATCTCCGGGCAGACGTTCTTGGGCGGCCGGCCGGACCAGACTTCGGTCATGGCGTCCACCGCAGCGAGCTTGTCGCCGTTCGGCAGGAACATGCCGTACCAGGTGGCGGTCGCCTCCATCTTGAAGCCCCAGGTGAAGGCGAAGCCGCCCAGGCAGAGGTCGCCGGCGTCGAGGCAACCGGCGGTGAAGGCGTCGCGGTAGACGGCGGCCTTCTCGGTGCTGGTCAGCTCGGGCGGCACGCCGAAGCTGGTCGTTCCGATCTCCCACACTCCCGGCGGACCGAACTCGGTGATGACGATGGGCTTGGCGCCGCTCAGCTTGCGGTAGCGTTCCGGCAGCGACGGTAAACCGCCGTACGAGTTGATGCCCATGATGTCGATGTCCGGGCAGAGACGGTGGATCGCCTCGACACGTAGTCCGCCAATCTCGGCCGTCACGGTCATGGTCGGATGGTTCGGGTCCAGTTCCTTGATCATCGCCGCGAGCGCCTGCACATGCGACCAGACCGCCGCATCGTCACCCTCGGCGAAGCCCTCCATCTCGTTGCCGACGCCCCACATCAGGAGC
>PIVY01000169.1 GCA_003353795.1 bacterium | reverse complement strand
CATCCTCTTCTAACCACCGCAACTGCTCCCACAGCACCTGCTCCACTCTCTCCCGTACGCGATACACGTACGCCTCGTGCGGTAGCAGCACCAGCCGCGCCGCCCCGCCGGACCCACGCACGGCCTCGAAGAAGACCTCGCTCTGGAACGTGAGCGTGCCCGGGTTCGAATCGTCATCACCGTGGATGATCAGGCAAGGCTCGTTCACCTGGTCGGCGAAGAACGTCGGCGACAGCGCGATGTACTGGTCCCGCGCCTCGAACAGCGACCGCCGCTCCGACTGGAATCCAAACGGCTGATTCGTCTTGTTGTAAGAACCGCTGCGCGCGATGCCGGCCGCGAAGAGGTCGGAGTGCGCCAGCAGGTTGGCCACCATCAGCCCGCCATGGCTGTGGCCGATGACGCCGATGCGGTCGGGATCGGTCACGCCCATCTCGACGGCCTTGGCGACGGCGGCCTCGGCGTCGGCCACGAGCTGGGGCACGAAGGTGTCGTACGTGGTTTCGGGGTCGCCGATCATGGGCATGGCGGTCTGGTCGAGCACCGCGTAGCCCCGGAGCAGGAAGTAAAGGTGCGTGGGGCCGTAGAAGCGGCTGAAACGCTGGGTCGAGCCGCGAGTCTGGCCGGCGGTGGCCGCGCTGGAGTACTCCGATGGATAGGCGTAGACCACCGTGGGCAACGGCGTGCCCTCCACGTAGCCGGGCGGCAGGTTCAGGTGGAAGCTGAGGGGGACGCCGTCCTCGCGCTCGTAGCGCACGATGCGCTTCTCGATCTCGCGGAGCTGGGGCGTGGGATCCTCGAAGCGGGTGATCGGCTCGAGGGAGACTGCCCGTGTCGCTTCGCCCTCGTCGGCCTCGAACTCGTCGCCGAGGGTGGCGAGGTAGTAGTTGGGCACGTCAGCGGCGGACTCGGAGCGCAGCACCAGATGATCGTTGTCACCGGCGAACGCCGAGACGAACTCGTAGCGGTCAGGGTCACAGCGGAAGAGGCGCTCAGTTTCGCCGGTCTCCAGATGACGCAGGTCGAGGAAGGGCCGGTCGCCCTGCTCGGTGGCGCCGCTGCCGCGGAAGTAGATGGCGTCGCCCTGCTGATGCATCACCCATTGCCCGTTGTCCAGCTGGCGCATCATGGGAGAGCCCGGGTTCCCGTACCGGTCTCTCTCGTTGAGGTCGTACCACAGCCGCGACGTGCCGGCGTCCACGTCCAGGAGCCAGGCGTAGCGCCAGCGGCGGATCCGTTCGCGCTGACCGAGCATGAGCGTGCCGCCTTCCTCGCCCCAGACCAGCCAGCCACGGATCCGGTGCTCGGCCAGGAAGATCTCTTCGGGCGCGTCGGTGAACGGAGCGTCCAGGCGCATGAGCCGGTCGCGGTGCGGCACCTCGGCCACGGGATTACCGCCGTCGAGCGCCTCGGTCCAGTAGAGCGTATGGGGCGCCGTGGCCCGCCACGAGACGGAGCGTGGGCCCTCGGGCACGCCGTGGGTGGGAACCGCGTCGGCCAGGGGCAGCGAGGCGATGGTCGCCACCCGCTTGCCCTTCTTGTCCCACACCTCGACCTCGCTGGCGAAGCGCCACCAGGCCACCTCGTGAGACCAGGGTCCGACGAGGCGTTCGATGAGCAGGTAGTCGCCGTCGGGAGAGAACTCGGAATCGGTGTAGTGCGCGGCTTCCCCGATGACCTTCGCCTTGCCCTTCTTCGCGTCAACGACCACCAGCTCCGACTTGCAGTAATAGTCGAAGAGCGCGTCGTCGTAGGCGGTCTGTAGCAGGTTGCGCGCCTCGTAGGTGGAGCGGGCCGTCGCGCCCGCCGACTCGGCGACCTTCGGCCCGATGGGAATGGCCGGCGGCTCGGGAACGGGTCCGCGCTCGGGAATGCGACGGACCAGCAGATTCTTCTGGTCGGGCAGCCAGCTCACCGCGGTGCCTGTGAGCGGATTGAGGGCCAGGTCCTCGATCTCCTGCAGGTCGCCGTCCACCGAGCCGACCCACAGGCCGAGGTGATCGGGGTAGCCGACGGTGAGCGCGAAGCGCCGGCCGTCGACGGTCCATTCCACGTCATGGAGTTCGACGCCTGCCGGCAGATCGAGTGGCGTGGTAGCACCGCTCTCCACCTCGACGATGCGGGGCGACTTGCCCCCGTGCCGTCCGTGCATGCCGTTGGTGGCGGGGTTGACCCGGATGCCGGCCAGCTTGTGCATGGGCGCGGCCATCTCGGCAAGGGCGGGGTAGGTCTGGGGATCGGCCAGGAGCAGGTGCTCTCCCGACGGCGCGGTCCACACCCAGGGGAGCTGGGGTGCGTGGAGAACTTCCATGATGTCCGCGGCGGGTGATTGCCAGGTGGTCGCGGGCTCGGGGCCGCCGGCCGCCATGGCGATGGTCGCCACCAACATCGATACCGCAAACGTGAACCCGGTCGAGAGACGGGACATGATCTTCCTCCTCTGGTGCTGAGCTGGTCCGATTCCAGTGATCCCCAGGTGCCGGGTCGGGAGCCGGCGCGGGGATACTAGCAGACGAGCTCCACGCTGACGAGAAGGCTTGTTCAGGCTGGCGTGAGTTGCCCTACTTCACCATGGTCATCCGCCTGGACTGCGAGGTTCCGCCGGCGGTCAGTCGGTAGAGATAGACCCCGGCCGGAACGCCCCGGCCGGTAGCGTCCCTGCCGTTCCACCGGACCTCGTGCCGACCGGCAGCCAAGGTCTCGCCCGCCACCAGGCGCGTCACCAGCTTGCCGGTCACGTCGTAGACGGCGAGGTCGACCGGTCCCGAATCCGGCACTTCGAAGCTGATGGTGGTCGCCGGATTGAACGGATTTGGATGACAGGGATGCAGTACGTACCCGGCCGGCGTCTGGTCGGGCGCGGCGGTGGGCGCGGCGATCTCGAAGGCGTTGAGGTTGAAGCCCTGGACCGTGGGCACGAAACGCATCACCTGGACTCCGGCGTCCAGGGTCGCCGTCGTGGAGACCGTCGTCCAAGTCTGCCAGTTTCCGGTGACCGGCACGACGACATCGCCGGTCCGGTCCACGCCGCCGAACTCGATGTGGAAGACGCCGCCCACCGACGGAGACGCCACGCGCACGTCGATGGGATACTCGCCGGCCACGGGGACCTCGACCGTGTACTCGAGCCACTCCACGTCGTAGATCCAGCCTAGATTGTAGCCACCGCCAACGTCGGAGCAGTCCTGGATGTCCACGGCCTCGTCGAGGCGGTACCGGCCGCCGTTGTTCTCCGGGTCGGTGTCGTGATAGGCGACACCCTCGCCGCCGTGATCAAAATCTTCGGCCTCGATCCGTGCCGGCAAGACCACCGGGTTACCCGGGAAGGGCAACTGGCCGCATCCGTCGCCGACGGTGATCTCGACTGTGTCGGTGCCGAAGGCGCCGGCGTCGTCGATGGCCTTGGCAATGATGGCGTAGCAGCCGTCGACGGCATCCCAGGTCAAGGTGTAGGGAGCGGTGGTATCGGCGCCCAGGTACGTCGTGTCCGCGTAGAACTCGACCCTCGCGACGGTGCCGTCGGGATCCGAGGCGGTCGCTTCGATGGTGATGTCTCCGGCGGGAGGATTGTCCGCCGCGGTGGGCGCGGTGATGGCGACCGTGGGCGCCTCGTTGCCGGTGTCCTGGTACACCCGCACGTAATCGATGAGGTACTCCTGCGGCAGGTCCGCTGTGATGCAGCTCGGCTCGGTGCAGCCCGTGTACCAGCCGCCGACCGCCGTGTTCAGGATGATGTAGAAATCCTGGTCGAAGGGCGCCAGGGGATTGCCGGGCGCACCGTCGGAGTACCACTGCCAGCTGTACTTGGTGGAGTAGAGCGTGCCGTCCACGTACCAGCGGATCTCCTCCGGCTCCCACTCCACGGCGTAGACGTGGTACTCGTCGGCGAAGTTTTCGCCGCCCAGCGAGTACGTCCCGTTGGTCGACGTGTTTTCCGGCCACTGGCCGCCGAAGTGGAGTGCGCCGCCGACTTCGGTGGTGGCGTTCGAGGACTCCATGATATCGATCTCGCCGCTCGAGGCCCAGCCGCCGTAAACGTCGTCCTGCGGCATCATCCAGAAGGCCGGCCACATGCCGCCGCCGGTGGGGATCTTGGCGCGCATCTCGATGCGGCCGTAGAGGAAGGATTGCTTGTCCCGGGTGTGGACCTTGCCCGAGGTGAACTGACGGCCGCCGTACCATTCCTGACGCGCGGTGAGGATCAGGTTGCCGCCGGTGACCTCGACGTTCTCGGGCCGGTAGTATTCGAGTTCGTTGTTGCCCCAGCCGCAGAGGTCGGGACAGCCGTCGCCGATGTCGGCGGTCCAGTTGGCGGGGTCGAGGCTCGTGCCGTCAAACTCGTCGGACCAGACGAGAGACAGGGAGGCGAACGAGGGCGTGGCCAGGACGGCCAGGGCGACAATTGCGACCGGTATGAACACGGAACGCGGGAAAGACAGCATCTTCAACCTCTTCGCGCCGCGGACTCGCCGCGCGCTGCCCGGTGGCCAGTTCACCGCCGTCGACCACGGGATCGACAGACTTCGACATCAATCCTAACATATTATACACTTTGTTCAGATTCCGTACAAAGATATTCGAGATAACGGTTCCGCGCTCCGGACCGGTCGAGCGAGGATCAAGTGCCCCGCAACCGCTCCGCCGCCGCCTCCAGCGTCGCCAGCTTCTTGCAGAACGCGAAGCGCGCCAGCCGCCGCCCCTCTTCCTTCGCCGACAGGTAGAACACGCTCGGCGGGATCGCCGCCACGCCGCGCGTCTCGATCAGGTGGCGGGCGAACGACAGGTCGTCGCCGTCCCACAGGCGCGTGAAGTCGGCGAGGAGGAAGTAGGTGCCCTGGCACGGCGCCACGTCGAAGCCCACCTCGGTGAGCACGCCGGCCAGGAAGTCGCGCCGGGCGGTGTAGGCCGCGCGCAGGTCGCGGTAGAAGGTGTCGTCCAGGGTCTCGAGGACATGGGCCACCGCCACCTGCAGCGGCGTTGCCGAGCAGAAGGTCAGGAACTGATGGGCCGCCTGGAGCGCCGCGACCATCGGTGCCGGGCCGGCGGCCCAGCCAATCTTCCAGCCCGTCACGGAGAAGGTCTTGCCCGCGCTCGAGAGGCGCAGGGTCCGCTCGCGCATGCCGTCGAAGGCAGCGAGGGGACGGTGCTCGAGACCGTCGTAGGTGAGGTGCTCGTAGACCTCGTCGCAGAGCACGAGCAGGTCGTGGCGGCGGCAGATGTCGGCCAGCGCCGCCAGTTCCTCGCGGGCGAAAACCTTGCCGGTGGGATTGTGGGGCGAGTTCAAGAGCAGCATCCGCGTGCGGGGCGTGATGGCGCGCTCGACCAGGTCCGCGTCCAGGGCGAAGTCGGGGAAGCGGAGCGTGATCGGGACGAGCGACGCGCCGGCCATGGCGGCGGCCGCCGGGTAGGAGTCGTAAACCGGCTCGCACACCAGCACTTCGTCGCCGGGCTCGAGCAGGCCGAGCATGGCGGCCGCGATGCCCTCGGTGGCGCCGCTGGTGATGCCGATCTCGGTATCGGGATCGTAATTGAGCCCGTGATGCCGACGGAGCGACGACGCCACCGCGCGCACCAGGTGCGGATGGCCCATGGAACGGGCGTACTGGTTGTCACCCTCGCGGATCGCGGCCTCGGCGGCGGCCAGGATTTCGGGCGGGCCGTCGAAGTCGGGGAAGCCCTGAGAAAGATTGATGGCGCCGTGTTCGCCGGCGAGGCGGGTCATCTCGCTGAAGATGGTGGTGCCGAAGGGCTGCAGGCGGCGGCTGATCATGGCGACTCCCGGGTTGTGATGACCTCGATCGACCATCCCATGAGACAGCTTCTCGCCGGCGTTCGAAAGAAGAATCTGCTTTCTCGACCAGCCTGAGTAAGTCCATCCCCATCCGGAATGACCTGTGTTACGTTTCCCGGGTCCACGCCGCCGGTGTCCATGAGTAGGGAAGACTTACGCATGCGTGTCCGTCTCGTTCTCATCCTCGCATTCCTGGCCGCACTGGCGCCAGCGACCCTGGCGAGCCCCGATCAACCGGTACCCGACCGCCCCCGGATCGGGCTCTGCCTGGCGGGAGGCGGTGCTCGTGGCGGCGCGCACATCGGCGTACTCCAGGTCCTCGAGGAACTGCGCATCCCGGTGGACTACATCGCCGGCACCAGCATCGGTTCGATCATCGGGGGGCTCTACGCCGCCGGTATGACGCCTGACGAGATGGACAGCACGCTGTCCGGCATCGACTGGAACGATCTCTTCGACGATGCGCCAGAACGAAACCTCCTCAGTTACCGCCGCAAGGAAGAGGATCGCCTCCCCTACTTCGAGTTCGAGATGGGCATCAGCGCCGATGGCCTCAAGATGCCCGCCGGCTTCGTGGCCGGCCCCAAGCTGCTCTTCCTTCTGCGCAGACTCACGCTCCCGACCATCGACATCGACGATTTCGACGACCTGCCGATCCCGTTCCGCGCGGCGGCGACGAGCCTCAACAGCGGCAAGGTGGTCGTCCTCGACCACGGCACCCTCGCCGACGCCATGCGAGCCAGCATGGCCATCCCCGGCGCGTTCACACCCCACGTCATCGACGGCGAGACGCTCGTGGATGGCGGAATCCTCCGCAACGTGCCCTACGAGGAAGTGAAGGCGATGGGGGCGGACATCGTCATCATCGTGGATGTTGGCGAACCTCTGGCCGCGATGGATTCCGACGCCTCGGTTACCGGCATCCTCGCCCAGACCGTCGGAGTGGCCATCGTCGCCAACAGCAGGGCGTCCCTGGCCCAGGCCGGCGATCAGGACGTCCTACTGGTTCCTGACCTCGAGGGAATCAGGGTCGAACAGTTCGAAAGCATGGCAGAGGCGGCGGCGTGCGGCCGGACGGCTGCCGACCGGCATCGAGATCAACTCCGGCACCTGTCGGTTTCCGAAGCAGACTATCAAGCCTGGTGGGCCGATGTGCGTTCGCGGCGCCGCGAAGACGCTGTCCAGATCGGCTCTGTCCGGATCGACTCGCCGGGCCGAATCGACCCGCGGCGTGTGCAGATGCGGGTCCGCTCGCAGCCGGATGCGCCGCTGGACCTCGACGTCCTCGCCAAGGATCTCGCACGCGTGTACCGCCTCGGCGATTTCGAGTTCGTGGACTACAACCTGGAGCCACGCTCCGACGCGTCGGCTCACGACCTCGTCGTCGGTACAACCGACAAGCGGTGGGGACCGAACTACCTGCGTTTCGGCCTGACGCTGGCAGGCCACCTGAACGGCCAGACCCGGTTCGCCCTCCTGGTCAATCATCGCATGGCCGAGATCAACTGGCTCGGAGCGGAGTGGCGCAACCAGTTCAGCCTCGGGTCCCCGCTCGCCCTGGACAGCGAGTTCTACCAGCCGCTGTCCCTGAACGGTCGTTTCTTCGTGGCGCCGCGACTTTCCGGCGGTCTCAGCGAGTATCGGCGCTGGATAAAGGGGGACCTGTCGGACACCGTCGGCGCGAAGCAGTACCTGGGACGCCTGGATGTCGGCATGAACCTGTCGCACTGGGGTGAGTTGAGATTCGGCGTCTATCGCGGGCACTACTGGGGCGAGTTCGAGGGGACGGGCATCAAGGAGGACCGGGCTCTGGGCGGATGGCAGGGACGCCTGGCTTTCGATCAGCTGGACAGCTGGAACTTCCCCCGCCGCGGGTGGGCCGTCGATGTCATTGGCCGCGTCTCGCGCAACGCCCTGGGCGGGTCTACCGATTACGAACGGTTGGCGCTACAAGCACGGGGCGCCGTGTCCAGGGGGCGCATGACGTTCGTGGGGCGGCTCGAAGGAAGCACCTCGTTCCAGTCGTCACTGCCCTTCGACGACCGGTTCGAGCTGGGCGGCTTCATGCGGCTCTCCGGTCTCGAGCGCGGTCGCCTTTTTGGGGACGACCTGGCGACCGCCGCGCTGGGAGTACAATTCCAGATCGCCAGGCTCAGCCCGACCCTGGGCGGCCACCTCTATTTCGGACTGCTCGGAGAAGCCGGCCAGGCCTGGCAGTACGACGACACGCCGACCCTGACCGATATCGTTCCGGGCTTCACGACCTTCCTGGGCGCCGAGACGCCTCTGGGGCCGGTGTACGTTGGCTACGGATACGCCGAGGGCGGATACCAGTCGGTCTACGTGTTCCTGGGACGATCCTTCTAGAGAATTCCGAGCAGCACCCGGCCTCCGGAACCACCGACCGCTTGCGACCAAGGACGAACGCGCCATGGGAATCGCCGCAGATATCGCCATCATCGTGACCGTGGGATTCGTGGGCGGGATCGTCGCTCAGCGCCTCAAGCAACCGCTGATCCTGGGGTACATCGCCGCCGGTGTCGTCCTGGGGCCGGCCACCGGGGGTGTCCTCATCTCCGACCCGCACGACATCGAGCTGCTGGCGGAGATCGGCGTCGCGCTACTGCTCTTCGCCCTGGGCATCGAGTTCTCCCTGAAGGAACTGCGTCCCGTGCAGAAGGTGGCCCTGATCGGGGCCTCGATCCAGATCCTGCTGACCGTCGGGGCCGCCGCCGGCATGGGCCTGTTCCTGGGCTGGCCGTGGACCGACGCCGTCTGGTTCGGCGGTTGCGTTTCCCTGTCGAGCACCATGGTGATCCTCAAGACCCTGCAGAGCCAGGGGCGCCTCGGGACGCTGTCGAGCCGGGTGATGATCGGGATGCTCCTGGTGCAGGACCTGGCCGTGGTGCCGTTGCTGATCTTGCTGCCCAAGCTGACCGACCTGCGGGCCGGGCTCCCGGATCTGGGGTGGGCGCTCGTTCGTTCGGCGCTCTTTCTCGCGGTGATGATCGTGGTCGGCACCCGGGTCATTCCCTGGCTGATGCGCCGGGTCAGTCGCTGGAATTCCCGCGAGCTGTTCTTGCTGACGGTGACCGGGCTGGGTCTGGGCATCGGCTACGCCACGTACAAGGTGGGCCTGAGCTTCGCCTTCGGCGCCTTCGTTGCCGGTATCGTGCTCAGCGAGTCCGACCATGCCCACCAGGCGTTGAGCGACATCGTCCCGCTCCGGGATATCTTCGGCCTCCTGTTCTTCGCGTCGGTCGGGATGCTGCTCGAACCGAGCTTCATCCAGGACAACCTGCTGCTGGTGCTGGGGCTCGCCGGGGCGGTCTCCCTGGTCAAGGGCCTGATCTGCGCCGGTGTGGGCCGGGCTTTCGGCTTCCGCAACGTGGTTCCGCTGGCGCTGGGGCTGACCATGTTCCAGGCCGGCGAGTTCGCCTTCGTCATCGGTCGTGTGGGGGTCAACACGGGCAGCATCGGTGCCGAGCTCTATGCACTGATCATGGCGGTCACGCTGGTGACCATGTTCCTGACCCCCTTCGTATCCGGGGCCACCGCACCGGTGTACGGCTTTCTCAAGCGGCGGCGGCAAGACGAGCCGGTGCTGACCATCAACCTGGATCGCGACGAGTTGCATGACCACGTCGTGCTGGCTGGCGCCGGTCACATGGGCCGTACGGTGGCCGGGGTCCTGCGGCGCCTGGGCTTGCCGAGCGTCGCCATCGAACTCGACCAGCACCGCCTGGAGACCTGTCGGGATGCCGGGCTGGCCGTCATCTACGGCGATGCCAGCCACCCGCTGGTCCTGGAGGCGGCGGGGCTGGACCGAGCCTGCGTCCTGCTCATCACCACACCCTCGCCGGTGGTCACCCTGGCCATTGCCCGGCACGCGCGCCGGTTGCGACCCGAACTCCACATCGTCGCCCGCGCCGGATCGGAAGAGGTGCTGACGGAGTTGTACGAAATCGGTGTGCACGAGGTGGTGTTGCCGCAGATGGAGGCCGGGCTCGAGGTCACCCGCCAGGCCTTGATCCATCTCCGCGTGCCGAATCAGCAGATCGAGCGCTTCGCCGATGACGTGCGCCGCGAGTTCTACGTCCCGCTGAGGGCCGAAGGTAGCGACGGCGCTTGATCGCCCAGCCCTACAAGACGCACGGCGACCGCTCCTCGGTCTCGCGCCCGATCACGTGGTCGGCGTAGCGGCGGTCGACCTCCATGATGTGGTGCCGGATCCAGCCGTCCAGGAGCTGGACGAGGTTGTCGTGGTGCATGCGGTCGCACTCGGACATGAGCTGGTCGACCCGACCTGTCAGGGCCCGATGCTCGGCGATGTGCTCGTCGAGTTCCGGGTAGTCGACGCTGCGCAGCAGCGACTCCTCGTGCTTGAAGTGCCGGACCGTGTACTCCTTGAGATCAGCCAGAACCTCTCCGGCTACCTGCCGGCTGCGATCCTCGCCCGCTGCCTCCAGGCGGCAGATCATCTCGAGGATGATGCGGTGCTCCTCGTCGATGGAGGGGATGCCCACGCTCAGATCGTGGGGCAGGCTCACGTGTTCGCGCCCGTCGTGCTTGACGGTCGGGGTGGCCGCCGTGGTGGTGACGAGGATGACGGCGTCGCCCTCGCCCACCCGGTGGTCGGGCTCGGGATCCTGATGGCGGACGTCGTTCGCGTCGATGTGGGCCACGACCTTGACCGCACCGGTTCTGGACACGACCTCGCCCACGGTGGTGCCCTTCTCGTCGAAGTTGCGGTACACCTGCAGCTCGAAGCCCATGACATCGGTGAGGCGGCGCTGAGCGGTGGTGTCCTCCTCGCAGCCGAGTTCGGTGGCGATCAAGCGTGCGATCTGGCCGCCGCCCAGCTGGGCGGGGTACACCACGCGGTCGACGCCGGCGCGGAGCATGCGGGTCTCGATGGATTTGTCCTCGCCGCGGGCGATGACCACCAGCTTGGGATTCAGCTCCCGGGCCGCCAGGGCCACGAAGAGGTTGTCCGAGTCGTTGGAGAGGGCGGCCACCAGGATGGTGGCGCGCTCGATGCCGGCGTCGAGCAGGGCCTGGTCAGAGGTCGCGTTGCCCGCCAGGACCGGAACGTCCATGCTCTGGGCGTAGCCGGTACGATCCTCGTCGCGATCCACGATCACGCACTCGACGCCCATGTTGGTCAGGTTGCGGCAGATGGCCTGACCGATGCGACCATAGCCGCAGATGATGACGTGGTGGCGCATCCGGCCAATATTCTTCTCCATGCGGCGTTGCCTCCAGACGGCGAGCAGATTGCCCTCCATGATCAACTGGGCGAGCTGGGTGAGGATCGTCGCAGCCGCACCGAGGCCGAAGACGATGATCACGATCGTGAGCACGCGACCACCGGTGGACAGCGAGTGGACCTCGCTGAAGCCGATGGTGGTCAGCGTGATCAGGGTCATGTAGAAGCCGTCGAAGAGGGTCCAGCCGTCCTCGATGAGGGTGTAGCCCACCGTGCCGATCATGACGATCAGGAAGAGCAGGCCGGCGAGCTGGCGTATGAGATAGCGGTTGTTGAACATCGCGGCTCCGTGGCGGACAGTGATGGCTTCCCGCCGGATATCGGCTGATTCCGACGAAGATCAAGCAATTTCAGGGTCCGAGACGTGCCTCAAAGACTGTTGACGGGCTCAGGTCTTGCCTGAGCCCACTTCATGACTATCCAACCCCAATCTCCATGCCCTACGACCCCTCCCCACTGCCCCAACCCAACCTGCCGA
>PIVY01000694.1 GCA_003353795.1 bacterium | reverse complement strand
TGAAGCCGAACGCGCATCGCCCGCCTCGATGGCCAGCTGCGCCAGCGCCGCGCCGTCGCCCTGCCGCTGGTACAGCACCGCCAGCAGGAACGCAGCCCGGTCGGCGCGAGCGAAGGTGGCCCGCGACGACACGTCGATCTGCTCCAGCTCGGCGATGGCGGCCGCCGTGCGCCCCTCGCTCACCAGGGTCACCGAGCGGGCCAGGCGCAGCGCGTCCCAGTCGTCACCCGTCAGGGTGCGGGCAACCGGCACCCGCAACGAATCCACGACTGCCTGGTACGCCCGCACCTCGCGCGCCACACCGTCACCGGTCGCAAGACCGGTCACCAGGAGTGCCGCACCGAGGGCGAGCTGTCGCAGAAACGTCGTCATGCCTTCCTTACCGTTGCCACACGGCCACTGCCGGCGCAGCGGTCGGCGCCGTGTCGAGGTTCAGTTCCAGGAACGTGAGGCGGTCGCGGGCCGTGGTCACCGGCACCGTGGCCACCGAGAGCGTGTCGCCATAGGCGCCGAGGAAGACCACGTCGAAGACGTGCTCCCGCGGCTCCACCAACTCGTGGTGGATCTGGGCGATGCCGCCGCTTGCCAGGGCCTGCTGTTCGGCGAACGAGAGGTCCACGCGCCGGTGATCGTCGTCCTCGATGAGCACGACGCTGACCGGCACGTCCACCG
>PIVY01000693.1 GCA_003353795.1 bacterium | reverse complement strand
GTCGGACAGATCGGTGACGCCCTTAGCACGTCGGCCGTAGCGAGCCCCATCGAAGCGGGCGAGGTTGCTCGAAGCCTCGGCGGTGGCCACCAGATAGTAGGTTGCGACAACGTGCTCGGCATGAGGCAGCGAGACCTCGACCAGCTTGGCGCCGGCCCGCTCGAGCTCCGCGACGGCTTCGTTCACCACGGCGAGCACCCCGGAATCTGCGCCCTCGTCGACGAAGTACTCCCTGGGCAACCCGATCCGCAGCCCGGACACGTCTCCCGTCAGTCCGGCGGCGAAATCGGGCACGGCCTGCGGCAGGGAGGTCGAATCGCGACAATCATGTCCCGCGATCGCCTGCAGCAGCCAGGCGCACTCCTCGGCGCTGCGAGCGAACGGGCCGATCTGATCCAGTGAGGAGGCGTAGGCCACCAGCCCCCAACGCGACACCCGACCGTACGTCGGCTTCAGGCCCACGACGCCACAGTGGGAGGCGGGCTGGCGAATCGACCCACCCGTATCGCTCCCCAATGCCGCGCCGGTGATGCAGGCGGCTACGGCGGCGGCGGATCCTCCGGAGGAGCCACCGCAGACGCGCTCCAGATCCCAGGGGTTGTGCGCCGGGCCATAGCAGGAGTGCTCGGTCGAGGTGCCCATGGCGAACTCATCCATATTTGCCCGGCCCAG
>PIVY01000692.1 GCA_003353795.1 bacterium | reverse complement strand
CCAAAGCAGATACGATCCCGAGGGGACGTCGCGACCTGCGGCGTCCTTGCCGTTCCAGGTCAGCACCACGCGACCCTGCGGACGATGACCACCGGCCAGGGTGACCACGCGCCGACCGCGCCCGTCGAACACGGCGGCTTCGACGCTGCCAGCCCGCGCCAGGTCGAGAACGACCCGGGTCTGCGGGTTGAAGGGATTCGGGAAGGGCGACCCCAGACCGATGGACGGGCCGACCGCCGGCGCCGCGGTCTCGCCGCCGCACTGGCCCACGTCGAACAGATGGAACACGCCGCAAGGGCTGGTGAACATCCCGGCGAAGTCGTGGGCCACCTGCGGCACCACGGCCATGACCTGCCGCGGGTGCAGCGCATCGCCGAAGAACCAGTTCAGGTACGCCCAGTAGATCGCGCAACGCTGCAATCGCTGGTCGCCCTGCCAGGCGGCCATGCAGGTCCGGTCGAGGTAGTCGTCGTCCGGGTCGCAGTCGAGTTCTCCGGCCAGGTGCACGACGTGTCGGCGGGCGTACCGCGATCGCAGCGTGTCCGGATGCTGGGCGCTGTATGGATTCGGATCCTGGAGGCCGTACTTGTAGTCGTCGTAGTCGGGGCACTGGGCGATCTGCGCCGCCGACGGCACCGCGAACTGGTCGACCGTGCCGCCCAGGCGCCGCTC
>PIVY01000168.1 GCA_003353795.1 bacterium | reverse complement strand
TTGTTGCGCGCGTAGGAATCCTCGATCTCGGCCGTGGTGATGCCCACGTAGAACCACCAGGCCTTCTGCTGCTGACCGGTGTTGGGGATCATGACGCAGGCGAACACCTCGGCGCCACTCGCGCCGTCGATGTAACGCTCGATGTCGATGAGGCGGGCGTTGTTCTCGTCCACGTAGCTGGCGACCTCGCCCAGGGACAGTCCGAAGTACCACCACCAGCCGGTCTGGTACACGCCCGAGTTGCGCACGAACGCGGCGGTGAAGCGCAGCGGCTCGGTGCTCACGACCTCGATGTCGATGAGGCGGGCATTGTTGTCGTCGATGATGTCGGTGATCTCGGCGGCGGTCTGATTGTAGTACCACCACCAGCCGGTCTGGTCGTCCTCGATGCGGTGGACCTCGGCGCCGGCCACGGTGGGCAGCAGCGTGGCGAGGGCCAGCAGGGCGACGATGAGAGCCGGGGCGAATCGGCGATTCTCAGGGGTGAACATGATCGGTGTCCTTTGCGGTGTAGAGGAACCGTGCTCAGCGATCGGCACGGGGGTTGGCAACAACGCTGGATGTATTGGACGGCGCCTTGATATCTTACAGGATTACTCCTGATTACTGTAGAAATCGTGAGATAACGCTGTCAAGTCACTGAAAAAACGTCCGATAGCAGAGAGGAAGCGCTGCGTTCCCGTGTCCGAGGAGGCCCCCGATGAAGGCCGAGCGTCCCAGTTTCAGCAAGGACCCCATGTACCAGTTGCTCCGGGTGGACGACACCCAGGGCTTCAATCTCAAGAAGGAGCAGGGGGAGACTTGCGATCTGCGCAACGTAGATCTGCGCGGCCTGGATCTGCGTGGCCTCGACGCCGACGGCCTCGATTTCTCGGGCAGCTATTTTCGTGATGCCGACCTACGGGGCGTGGATCTTCGCCAGGCCGGGCTCGAGGGCTGTAGCTTCTATGGCGCCAAGATCAGTGGCACGTACTTTCCGCCGGAGTTGACGGCGGATGAAATCCGCCTCTCGGTGGAGTCCGGGACCCGGGTCCGCCACGGTCGCTGAATTCCCACTTGATGGCTGCGGTTTGGTGGTGCTTCGTAGGGGACGGAGGTCGTCGCCGTGTCCCATGCTGCCGTCACACCGTTGCTGCCCGATCCTCACCGTCGCCGCGGTCCCGCTCTCGCTGCAGGGCTCGTCGCTGCCGGCCTGCTCACCATGGTTCAGTTGATGGTCGCGCGACCCATGCTCCTGGCCGAGCGATTCGTGCCGGGCTCGGGTTGGATCGAGATCGCCCTGCTCGCCGGCTACGCCGCCTGGCTTGCGGCCGCCCTGCAACGGCCCGGCGCCCTGCCGCGCCTGCGCACCCGGATCTGGTTCTTGTTCTCGATGGTGTTCTTCGGTCAGCTGATCCTGGGCATGCTCGGAGTCGAGCAGTGCCTGATGAGCGGCAAGCTGCATCTGCCGATCCCGGCCATGGTGGTCGCCGGGCCGGTCTACAGGGGCGAGGGGCTGTTCATGCCCATCCTCTTTCTGGTGACCCTGGTGCTCGTGGGACCGGCCTGGTGCAGTTGGCTCTGCTACATCGGCGCCTGGGACAATCTCCTGGCCAAGCGATCGAAGCTGAAACGTCCGCTGTCTCCGCGCTGGCGTGAGGCGCTGCGACTCGGATTCCTGGTGCTCACCGTCGCGGTGGCCTTCGGCCTCAATCGACTGGGTGTCGCGGGCGCGACGGCGGCGCTCGTGGGCGGCGCCTTCGGGCTGGTCGGCGTGGGCGTGATGTTCGCGTTTTCGGCGCGTCGCGGCTGGATGACTCATTGCACGGCGTTCTGTCCGCTGGGCTGGCTGGCCGTGCGGGTGGGCAAGCTGTCGCCCTTCCGTCTGCACCTGCGCAACTCGTGCGTATCGTGCGGCGTGTGCCGGACCGACTGCCGCTACGGCGCCCTGGATCGCGCCGCGTGGCAGAATCAGAAGCCACACGTTTCTTGTACCCTGTGTGGCGACTGTCTGGAGACCTGCGGCGCCATCGAACTGCGCTTTCCCGGACTCTCGCCCGCCGCCTCGCGGCGCCTCTTCACGGTGCTGGTGGCGGCCCTGCACGCGGTATTCCTTGGCGTGGCGCGCATCTGATCGGACAATGACATGGGTTTCGTGGGCGAATTCCTGCAGGCATTCTGGCTCGTGACCGCGCAGATGGCGCCCTGGCTGTTGCTGGGGTTCCTGGTGGCAGGCCTGCTCTCGGTGTACGTCTCGCCGCGCTGGCTGGAACGCCACCTGGGCGGCCGCGGCATGGGGCCGGTCTGGAAGGCATCGCTGTTCGGCGTGCCCCTGCCGCTCTGTTCCTGCGGCGTGATCCCCGTGGCGGCAGGACTTCGTCAGCACGGCGCGAGTCCGGCAGCCACCACCGCGTTCCTTCTCTCGACGCCACAGACCGGTGTCGATTCCATCGCCGTCACCGGTGCGCTGCTGGGGCCGGTCTACGCCGTTTTCCGGCCGGTGGCGGCCCTGCTGACCGGGGTGCTGGGCGGCGGTCTCGTCCAGCTGGCCGAGGGCCGGCAGCCTACGGTCACCGACGGATCGCAAGCCAGCGGAACGGTCGCCCATCGTTCCAGGCTGCGGGCGGCTTTGTCCTATGGTTTCGAAACCCTGCCGCGCGACATCGGCAAGGCTCTCACGGTGGGGCTGGTGCTGGCGGCGCTCATCACGGCGCTGGTTCCGGCGGGCTGGGCGGAGCAGTTCCTCGGCGGCGGCGTGTTGCCGGTGCTGGTGATGATGGTCGTCGGTATTCCGCTCTACGTCTGTGCCACGGGTTCGGTGCCGCTGGCGGCGGGCTTCATCCATGCGGGCGTGTCGCCCGGCGCGGCCCTGGCCTTCCTCATCGCCGGCCCCGCAACCAATGCGGCCACCCTGGCCACCCTGACCCGGATCCTCGGGCGGCGGACCGCGGCGATCTACCTGGCCACCGTGGCCGCGAGTGCATTCGCGGGCGGTCTGCTCCTGGACGCTTTCGCCGGTCGTCTCGACCTGCGCCTGCCGATGCTGCACGCCGGCGGGCACGACCACGTGAGCATCCTTTGGGTCGATCATCTCTGGGCCGGATTGCTCGTGCTGGTGATGGCCTGGGCATTCCGCCCGCGCCGGACCGCCGCCGCCGACGACGGTACGCGCGCGGACGCAGACACGGCCGGCTCGCAGGTGGTGCGCTTGCAGGTGGACAGTATGAGCTGCAGCCACTGCCAGGAGAGCGTTCAGCGGACCCTCGTGGAGCAGCCCGGAGTGGCGACCGTCATGGTCGATCTGCAGGCCGGAAGCGCCGTTGTACATGGCGATGGTCTCGATGCCGACGCCCTGAGTGCCGCCGTCACCGCCCTCGGGTACCCCGCTCAATCCGTCTGACCGGGTGTGGCCAGCGGCCGGTCGGTTTGATAGAATGGTCAGCGGCCCCCTGATCCGTCCACCGCGAAAGGACCGACGCCGTGCGCTGCAAGACCATCCTGTTGGTGACCGTCCTCGTCCTCAGTCTCCCGCACCTGGCCCTGGCCCAGTTCGGCCGCTGGGGCGACGAGCGGGAGGGGGACATGGAACAATGGATCAAATCGGGTCGCATGAGACCCTTCCTTGAATTCAACTACGGCATGGCGACGCCGAAATTCAAGGACATGAACGGCTCCTTCGCCAGTCTCGGCCTCGCCGAATTAAAGCTCGGTTTTTCAGCCGTGGACAGCCTTCGTTCGGCGCTGGTCGGACTGGACGAGCGCTACGTCTTCGGCAGCTTCATGTCCGACGACCTGAGGGCCACCGGCTCGGCTGGAGAAGGGGAAGATCTCAGCGAGTTGGGGCGCTTCGGCGTCGGCAACCGCCTGGGCTACGGCTACGGCTGGAAGGCGATCACCCTCGAGTTGTACAACCAGAACGCGCTCAACTGGACCACTGTCCGCGCCACCGACTACGACAATTCGTCGGCGGACGCGCAGGCCATCTTCGACCGCTACGGCACCGAGTTGCGGTTTGGCCAACTCATGGCCGCCGGCGCGAAGGTGCACCTGGCCCGAAGCATCGCCATTTCGGGAAGTGTCGAGGGTGCGGTGATTTTCCCGCGATACGTTTTCTGGCCCTGGCTGGGTAGCGCCATGCTCTATTCCGGAGTCCAGGGGGGGCTGCAGTTCTTCTCCGAGCAGATCGTCAACGTCTCGCCGGTGATCGGCCCCATCCTTCATTTCATTCTCAAGAACGGTGTGTCACTGGCCTACTACAAGCTCCTACAGGGCGACATGGCCTGGCCCTTCGACTACGAGCAGCCGCTCACGGTGGAATCGTACAACATGGGTGTATCGCTCACCTTCTGACCACCAGCCATTGGAGAAACGGGTCCGGCTCATGGCCGGGCCCGTTTTTCTTCCCCCCGACGATGACCTCCATTTGACGCCGTTTTAACAGATGGTGTACAATCGCGACTATCGGACGGCCCGATCGCCATGGCCCCAGATCGTTCCGTCCCAATGATTTCCTGGGGGAATGCCGGGCATTTTAGGTGCCGTATCATGTCTTTGCCAGCCAATGCCAGTGGATTTCGCGCCAGCCGCGACCGGTTCTGTCGGTACGAGTTCAAGTACCGGTTGCCCCGCGGTTTCGGCGCGCCCGTGCGCGCATTCGTGGCGGCCCACCTCCCGCACGATCCGTACAGCGCGGCCAGTGCCGACGGTCACTACGACATCGTCAGCCTCTATCTCGATTCGCACGACATGCGGTTGTGCCGCGAGAGTCGCGAGGGCAAGAAGAACCGCTTCAAGCTCCGTATCCGTGGCTATGACGACCATCCCGACAGTCCGGTCTACCTGGAGATCAAGCGCCGCCTCAACACGGTGATCCTGAAGGACCGCTGCCAGGCGCCTCGCAGTGAACTGGACGCATTTTCGGCCCCGACGGGTGCGGTGGCGAGTTCGGAGGCCGCCAAGCAGTTCCGATTTTACCGCACGTGCCTCGCGGCGCAGCCCCAGGCCCTGGTGCGATACCGTCGCGAAGCGTTCGAGGGAGATGGCCCGGCGCGGGTCCGCGTGACCCTGGATCGGGACCTGGCCTGCCACGTGACCCGGAACTGGATCGTGCGCCTGGGCGGCTGTGGCTGGCAACCGGTGTTGCCCGGCGAATCCGTGCTGGAGATCAAGTTCAACGGCTGCTATCCGGCCTGGCTGCAGGACCTCGTGCGGCGATTCCAGTTGCAAGCCCAATCGGTGTCCAAGTATTCGCTCGCGCTGGATGTGGGAACCCCGGCCGCGGGCGGTCTGCTGGCCCGAACAGCGAGAGCATGACATGAACGAACTCTGGGCCAACCTCGAATCGGGCAGCGGACCGTTCCTCGCCACGCCGACCGACGTGCTGTTGAGCCTGCTGCTGGCTTTTGTGCTGGGACAGGCCCTGGCCTGGGTTTACTACGCCACGCACACGGGCCTGAGCTACAGCCGCAATTTCGTGCAGTCGCTGGTGCTGATCACCGTGGTCATCGCCATGGTCATGGCCGTGATCGCCAACAGCATCGTGACCGCGGTGGGCCTCATGGGGGCGCTGGCGATCATCCGCTTCCGCAACATGCTCAAGGACACCCGTGACATCGCCTTCGTGTTCTGTTCCCTGGCCATCGGCATGGCCTGCGGTTCCATGCGCTTCTCGGTGGCCATCCTGGGCACGGTGGTGCTGTCGGCCATCGCCTTCTATCTGCACAAGTTCGGCTTCGGATCCCACGAGCCCCACAACGCGTTCCTGCGAGTCCGCACTGCCGGACCGGTGGGCGACGGCAGTGAGGTGCTCGACATCCTCGGCGAGTTCTGCCGCCAGTGGGTGCTGGCCGCGGCCAACGAACCGGGCAAGGGTCAGGCCGAGTACACCTTCCACCTGCAACTCCACGACATGAGGCGGAATCCGGAAATGCTGGATTCGCTGCAGAAGATCGAGATGATCACCGACCTGGACCTCACCCTGCAAGAGCAGCTGCTGGAGATCTGACATGCGCCTGACGCACCGACACAGCATCACGGCGTTCATGCGTCGCCACCGCGGGCCGGCCGTGGTCTGGTGCCTGACCGTGGCGGTGGTCGTCGTCATGCTCCAGCGCCGCACCATGCTGGTGGAGGCGCCGGGAATCGTGCAGTCGCCGAGCGTGGTGGTGACGCCGCTGGAGACGGGGCAACTGGCCAGCGTGGACGTGGATCTGCTGCAGGAAGTGCGGCGCGGCCAGGTGCTCGCGCGCATGGACGACACGCGCCTGCGGGCCGAAGCCGCCGTGGTCGCCGCCGAGGTGGAGGCCCTGCGTCACGAACTCGAGATCGCCATGGGCGATCGCCGTCAAGACGAGGTCTCGGACCTGCGCCGCTTCACCGCCGATGTGGAGCAGGCGCGCCTTCGCATTCTCCAGGTCCTGGCCGTGCTCGAGCCCGACCGCATCACCCTGGCCGACCTCGACCGGGACGTGACCGCCTACGCGGAGTTGCTCGAGGGCGAGATGGTGTCGGTGCGCGAGTGCGAGCGGGTGCGGGCCGAACGCGACGTCATGGCCGAGCGCGTGGCCGAGCACGAGGAATTGCTGGCCGGTGCGCGCGGAGACCTGGCCCGGGCCGAGGTTCGGCGGGATGAGTACATGCGTGGTCGCCCGGAGCTGCTGCAGGCCGATCAGAACGCGTCCAGCGAGGCCATCGTCGCCCGGGTTGGGGTGCTGGAGCGCCGCCTCGAGGAGGTGGCCGTGCGCCGCGACGACCTGAAGCTCACCGCGCCATTCGACGGAGTCGTGATGCAGATCCCGGGCTGTCCGGGGCAAGTGGTCCGGCCGGGTGACCCGGTGCTCACGCTCACGTCGGCGCGACCCGAGCAGATCGTGGTCTGGCTCGATGAGTCGGACGTGGACCGCTTGCGGAAGAGTCGCGACCTCGAAGCCACGGTGGTTCAGGCTCACGATGGTCGCCGACTGAAGGCTGTCTGCCCGGTGGTTCGCGTGGGCCCGGCGGTGGTGACGCTGCCCGTGGAATTGTGGCCGTCGCCCAACCGGCCCGTGCGTGGGCGACCCGTGGTTCTTGGGATTCCTGCGGGACTGGATCTCGCGCCCGGCGAACTGGTCACGGTTCGCTGGGGTTGATCGGGCCCGTCTCGACGATTTCTCGGACCTTGCCGCCGCCGCCGTCCGGGGTTGCACCCACGTTTTCGGTAGGCTAGACTCCCGCCCGAGTATCTCCAATCAGGTCGAATGACGCGTCCAGCAGTTCGAGAAAAGGAGTGCGCCCATGTCCCTCGATTGGTTGCCCCGCGACAACGAGATCAAGAACCACGCCCTCCACGGCACCGAGCACTGGGGAACAGAGGCTCCGTCGACGATCTACGAAAAACGCCCCGTTCTCGGTGAACAGGGTCAGCCGGTCGACGGACTCTTCACCGCCTGGGTCACCCTGAACAACCCGGCCCAGTTCAACTCCTACACCACGGATATGGTCAAGGGCGTGATCGCCGGCTTCCAGGCTGCGTCGGCTGATCGCGGCGTGGTGGCGGTGGTCTTCACGGGCGCGGGGGACCGGGCCTTCTGCACCGGCGGCAACACG
Organism: bacterium; assembly: GCA_003353795.1. GTDB lineage: Bacteria > Krumholzibacteriota > Krumholzibacteriia > LZORAL124-64-63 > LZORAL124-64-63 > Glo-17. Next base: position 4,054 of record PIVY01000168.1, on the reverse strand, counting down.
AAGGAGTACGCCGAGTACTACAGCCGGCGGCCCAACGAGTACGGCGAGTACATGGATCTGTTCAATGCCATGGTCGACGGAATCCTCGGTTGCAAGAAACCCACCATCTGCCGGGTCAACGGAATGCGTATCGCCGGTGGCCAGGAGATCGGCATGGCCTGCGACCTGACCGTTTCCAGCGATCTGGCCATCTACGGACAGGCTGGTCCCAAGCACGGTTCGGCGCCCGACGGCGGCAGCACCGACTTCCTGCCCTGGATGCTTTCCATCGAGGACGCCATGTGGAACTGCATCTCCTGCGAGATGTGGAGCGCCTACAAGATGAAGCTCAAGGGATTGATCACGGCGGCCGTGCCGACCCTCAAGGTCGACGGCGAGTTCGTTCCCAATCCGCTGGTGATCACTGACCGCTACGTCAACGGCGGCCAGGTGGTATACGGCGAGTCCAAGGGCGGCGACGAGGCCCGCGAAGCCAAGGCGCTGCTCAAGTCGGGGAGTGTGGACTTCGCCGACCTGGATGCCGAGATCGATCGCATCGTCTGGCGCTTCACCAATCTCTTTCCCGGTTGCCTGATCAAGTCCATCGAGGGAATCCGCGGCAAGAAGAAGTACTTCTGGGACCAGACCAAGCTGGCCAACCGGCACTGGCTGGCGGCGAACATGTCGGGTGAGGCGTTCCTGGGCTTCACGGCGTTCAACAGCCGCAAGCAGACCGGCAAGGACACCATCGACTTCGTGAAATTCCGGCAGATGATCGCCGCCGGCGCGCTCATGGATGACGAAGCGTACGCCGCGGTCCTGCCGCAGCCTCTCGAGGAGTGATCCCGGCGCCGCCCCGAATATCCAAGCCCCCTGGGTGCCCCCCGGGGGGCTATTCTCTGGCCAGATCGTTCAGAAAGCCGAGAACACTCCGGTTGAAATCCTCGGACCCGTCCAGACCACACCCGAGTCATCCGCGGTGGCGACGCCCCAGTGAATCGAGGTCTAGCACCTCGGTCAGATGCTGCTCGACCGGCAGCCAGGGAAATTCCGGTTGCTGGATGCGCAGGGAGATCAGGCCGTGCACCCTGGCCCACAGGATCTGGAACATTTCCACCGAATCGCGCTCCGGCAGGAGGCCGGATTCGGTGCAGGCCGTGACGAGGTCGAGCCAGGGCTGGAAGACGACAAACTCCAGGCGGCCGTGGCTCAGCCGCAGTTCACTTCCATCCCGACGGAGCCGTCCGGTGTCGAACCACATACAGTAGTGGTTGGGGTGGTCGAGTGCGTACTCGACGTACACTTCCAGGATCCGCTTCAGGTCTTCCAGGGGGTCCTTGCCCGCCCGCTCGAGAACCTCGGCGTAGAGACCACGCACCCCCTCGTAGCCCCTGGCGATGAGGTGATCCAGTAGGTCGTTCTTGTTGGCGAACAGCCGGTAGAGGACCGTGGGGGCGTAGTCGATCCTGGCGGCGACGCGACGCATGGTGACGTGCTGGATTCCCTCCCGGGCGAAGATGTCCTCCGCCTCGTCCAGCACCTGCTGTCTGAGGGCCTCGGTTTCTCGCTGCTTCCGCTCAGATAATCCCACCGCGTGCCTGCTCGATCTGAAACCAGCTTGTATCTGGCAACGTAGTTACGTTTCGTAACACCGTTACGGAGAGCGTGCAACCCGAATGTTCCGAGTCGATCGAGGAGTTCCCGTCATGACCACGACGATCCGCTGTCTCATGACCTGTATCCTGGCCCTGATCCTCGTCCCGGCTCTCGCCGCTGAGGACCATTTCCAGGTCACCACCCTGGCGCCCGACCTGCTGATGCTCAGTACCGACCAGGGCAGCTACTGCACGAACTCCCTGGTCTTCACGGGCGAGGATGGCGTCCTGCTGGTCGACACTCACGGCACGGCTGACGCCGAGGCCTTCGAGGAGTTCGTCGACAAACTGGGACTCGGCGCCCCGCGATACATCATCAACACTCACCGGCACGTGGAGCACATCGGCGGCAACGCTCTGTTCGGCCCGGATCCCATCGGCGTGGCCCATCGACTCTTTCCCGACAAGCTGCGCAGCGGGACCTTCCTGTTCAACGAATACCCTCCGGATGCCTTTCCCGACATCACCTTCGCCGACTCGCTGGAGATCGAGTTCAACGGCGAGACCATCCGCCTCGTCGCCATCGGAGGCAGCCACGACGACAACGAGATCATGGTGCACTTCAAGCGGCACGGCATCGCTCACGTCAGTTCGGTTGTCAACGGTTTCAATTTCCCGTCCGTCGACGGAGATGGCGACGTGATGCAGTTTGAACCCCAGGTCCGCCGCCTCATGACCCTGCTGCCGCCGGACGTGCGTCTGGTGTCCGGTCACAACGGGCAAGCCACGGGCTTCGATTTTGTGGGCACCTGGGAGCAACTGCCGGCCTACGCGGACATGATGATGTCCACGGTGGAGATCGTGCGCGAGGGGCTGACCGCGGGCAAGACGGTGGAGGAACTGCAGGCGGCAGGCGCGATCGATGAATTCCAGCAGTACGCGGGCAGCTACGTGGGAACCGACGACTGGATCGTCTACGTGGAGGACGCCCTGACCGTGCCCAGGGAGACCCGCAAGGACATCTGCAAGCCGGTCTTCGCGGCCTGGAAGCTCGATGGTGCCGGAGCTGCGGTGGCGTGTTATCGGCGCCTGAAGGAAACCGAGCCGTTGGAATATGACGAGCACGAAACCGTGCTGCTGAGCATCGGCGGCAAGCTCTACCACCGGGGACTCTACTCGGACGCCTGCGAGTTCCTCCTCGGTTGTGTCGACCTCTACCCTGACGCCGAGTACGGCTACTACACTCAGTATCTACTCGCCAGGGGTTACGACGCCCTGGAGTGGCCCGAATTGGCCCGCGAGCACTGCGAGAAATCGGTGAGCCTCAACCCCGATTTTGCGGGCGCCACCGGGTTCCTGGCTGAATTGTCGGGTGACGTGAGCGAGGACTAGATATGGATACCGGATCGTACCCGGGATCACGTGACTTCCTGACACTGATCACCGTCGCCGCGGTTGTGGCACTGGCCCCGATCACCGCCGCGTCGGCTGCCACCCATGTCGTTCATCCCGACGGCAGCGGGGACATGGAGACGATCCAGGCGGCCATCGAAGCAGCGGTCGCCGGCGATACCGTGTTGCTGGGCGATGGCGTCTTCACCGGGGCCGGGAACCGCGATCTGCGCTTCCGGGGCAAGGCTCTCACCGTGTGCTCGATCAATGACGACCCGCTGCGATGTATCATCGACTGTGAGGGGCGAGCTGGCGCTCCCCATCGCGGATTCCTCTTCAACTTTGCCAGCGAGTCCGGCTCTGTCCTGCAAGGCGTGACGATCCGGAACGGATACGCCCTGATGCAGGCTGGCGCCCTCCTGTGCACCGGTGGCGCTTCCCCGGTGTTGAAGAATTGTGTCTTCGCGGACAACACGTGCGAGGAGTTCGGCGGGGCCATCTTGTGCAGTGGATATTCCTCGATGCGGCTCGAGGAATGCACGTTCACCGGCAACGTGTCCGGTCTCGAGGGTGGCGCCATCCTGTTCAATCGGTCGTCGCCTACCCTGGTCTCTTGCGACTTCACGGGTAACGCTGGCCTCACAGGCGGTGGTGTCAACTGTTACCGCGACTGCGCCGCCACCCTGGTCGACTGCAACTTCGAGAACAACACGGCGAGCTACGGTGGCGGCATGTTCTCCTTCGATTCGACTCCGACGATCACGCGCTGCCGCTTCGTAGGAAACAGCTGTTCTGCCGACGGCGGCGGTTTCATCAGTCTGGATTCCTCGCCGATATTCAGCGAGTGCGATTTCCTTGCCAACACCGCACAGGAGCATGGCGGTGGCTTGTTCGTTGGCGGAGACGGTCTCGCCACCATCTCCCACTCGACCCTTGCCGATAACTCGAGCCCCCGGGGTGGTGCGCTGTACGGCCAGTTCGGCGCGGTCGACCTGACCAGTTGTACGCTGGCCCAGAACCGCGCTGACGAATCGGGTAGCGGCATTCATCTCGCCGGCACCAGCGCCACTTTCGAGCGCGTGATCGTC
>PIVY01000305.1 GCA_003353795.1 bacterium | reverse complement strand
GGGGTCCCGCGCGACGAGCGCGAAGGGGGGCAGCACCCCTTGGCGCGTGACGCGGCGCTGCCAGCAGGGGGCATGGAGCCGGCGCCACCACTTCTCCGCCGTCCACTTCGGGAAGACCAGCACGGCGGCGGCGTCGTCCCGCTCCACCATGTCCAGGACGCGGTCGATCTTGTGGAAGTCCGGCAGGACGTAGCTCACGCCCTCGCTCCAGTCCTGGCCGAACGCGTCGATGGCCTCGGCGTAGCGCGAGGGGGCCAGCGCGTTGAAGCGCGGGCACGTCGCGTTGTGGTCCGAGGCGAAACGGTCCACGTCCCAGTCACCGTACTCCCGCCGCACCTGGTCAAGGACGTCCGCTCCGAGCCCGAAGTCCGTGCGGTCGGCGCGCACCCTCGCCGACCGCCCGCGTGACACCCAGCGGAAACCGAGCTCGAGCCCAGCGCGGTCGCCGAGGGCCACCACCTCCAAAAGGGCCTCGAGGATGGGGATCTCGTCCGGGTCGGGCACCTCGTCACGCGCGCGACGCGAAAAGACCGTGGAGCCGACCTCCGTTCGGAGCGCGATCTCGACGAGGAGGCGCCCGCCGCCGCCGTGGCCGTCGAACACGCCGTCGTCGCGGAGGACCCTCAGCGCCTGGAGGCAGCCCCGCACCTCGCGCAAGCTCGCGGAGGTCCCGCGGAGGCTGTCGTCCAACCGGAGGCGGAGCGCGGAGCCGTCGACCTCCGCGAAGGGGCCGTCCGCTGCATGCCGCGGCACCGTGAGGAGGGTGCAGTGGTGGACGTCGGCGACGGAGCAGACCAACTGGAGCACGGGCCGTTGGCGATGGGGGTGCAAGGGCCGCCGCCGGATGCCGGCGAGGTCGCGCGCCCAGAACTCGACCTCCGCGCGGGCACTGGCGTCCAGGGTGAGCGGGGTGTCGTAGTCGTCGCCGCGCACCGCGTCCAAGACAGCCCGCTGGAGGAACTGAACGCGAAGGCGGCAGATGAACCCGAGCGCCAGCTGCATCGACCAGATCTGCCCCGAGAGCCCGCACAGCAGTCGCGGCGTGGGGGCGGACTGCGCGAGCACCGCAGAGGCCGACCGCTGCAGCTTCTCGACGCGGCGAGCCGGCACGTCGAAGTCCATGGCCACCGTGTCCACAAGGAAGCCGAGGGACTCGGCACGGCAGCGCGCGCGCAGATCGGACTTGGGGTAGTTGACCAGGAAACCGAAGCTCTCGACGTGGGCCGCCACCTGCGCCCCCCCCTCGTCCGTGCCGTCCTGGCCAAGGTTGACTAGGTAGTCGTCGCAGTAGCACAGGACGCCAGAGACGAGGTCCCGCCGTGCACGGAGGCTCTCGGCGACGACCCCCGAGCAGGCGCAGAACACGTACGCGCTCGTGAGCAGGCCGAACGGGAGGCATGCGTAGACGTAGTAGGTGCCGTCGAGCTCGAAGCCCGGCAGGGTCCGGTGTCGCAGGGCGATGCCGACGTGGTGGTACGCCGAGCTCAAGTCCAGGGTGATGACCTTGTCCTCCCGCTCGAGCTCCTTCGCAAAGTCCCCCAGCTGCTCCATGGAGAACGGCCACCGGTGGAGGAGCTTGTTCAGGTACCTGCAATCATGAATGAGCCTGAGCTTCCGCTCCGCAGGGGTGCTCGACGGCTTCTCCGCCACGATGAGGGGCATGACCAGGTGAGGTTTGGCACCGGGGCGCAGGCCATGCGCGCGCAGCTCGTCCCGCACGTCGTCCCACCGCTGGACGGCGCCATGCTCCACCAGCTCGGCGACCGCGCTGCGCGTCCACTCCATGTCGCCCGGGTGGATGAAGTTGCGCGGGCACCGAAAGGGCATCGGCCACACGCCGTCGACGAGGGGGAGCTCAAGGTCGTTCTCGATCACGCCGAGAATGAACGCGCTCGTCGTGTGCCGGCGCCAGACGCCGATGCACGCCCGCAGACGCCCCCTGATGCGCGCACCGAGCTGCCGCGCCAGCGGCGATCCGCCGCTGGCTGCGGAATCGGCGCCGCCGCCTAGGTGGCCGCTGCCCTCGTCGTCGGGCTCGAACTCGCGGAGCCACGCCAGGTCGACGGCTTCCGCACCGACCTCGGGCGGGGCGCCGACCGTGAGGACGACGCCAGGGTCGGCGTCGGTGGGGGCGTCCACCGGAGCACGGTCGGGAGAAAGGCAGGTGGGTGGGGAAAGGACCGGGAAAACGACACGCAGGTGCCCCACACCCGTGCTCAGGACAGAGGTGCCCCCGACGCCGACGAGGCGTCGGTGGACCGAGTCTGTGCCGGTGAGAGCCGCCGCCGCTCCCAACCCGGCGACGCACACCGAGGCGCAGGTGTCCACCAGCAGAGCGGAGGGGCCGCTGCACTCCCCGTCATCAACGCCCCAGACACTGCCGCGAGCGCCGCCTTCCGCGCCCCCCTCCCGCACACCGCCGCCCCCACCAACACCCTCCCCGGCCACAAAGCGCCCCGGTTCGGTAACACAACCGGGCAGGGCTTTGCCATATGGCGTGGTGCGGAGCTCAAACAATCCGCCGGAGGGGGTGGTGATGGTGGCGGAGGTTGGGGCAAGTGTAACGTGGAAGCCGGCAGACTCAAGGGCCTTCTGTGAAAGGACCCAAGCGGATTGGCCGGGGACCACGTACCATAACGGGGCGAGGACGGGGGCGGGATGCCACACGCGGCGGGCGCCACCCGCAGCGTCCGCCCCACCGTCGGCGCTGCCGTCACCCATAGTTTGTGCCGGGCCGGCGGCGCTCCACGAGACCGCCCGTCTCTGGGCGCCGGGGGCGAGGCCGCCGCCGCCGC
>PIVY01000304.1 GCA_003353795.1 bacterium | reverse complement strand
ATCGCCGATTCGCCCAGGATCTGGATCCGTTCGGAAAGGAAGTTCTCGGTGTATCCCATGAGCGCCATGCCCGGCCGATGCACGTCCTGGGCGACGATGGGCACGGGTTGCTCGGGAAGCGGCGTGAGCGCCTCCAGCGCGAGAGCTTCCTGCAGGTCCTGAAAGAGCTGCTGGACCGAGGGGTTGGTCATGATTTCTCCCGCGGCGCGCTAGCCGTTGGTCGATTCCATGATGCCGAGCTCGCCGTCCGTGCGACGGTAAACCACGCCGATCTGTCCGCTGTCCACGTTCCGGAAGACCAGGAAAGGGCCGTCGGAATCGGTGAACGCATCGCGCGCGGAGAGGGAATCCATGTCGCGCAGTTCGAACTTCTCCGCAGCGAAGTGAACCGGAGCCTCGCCCGCGTCCATGGCATGGCCCAGGCCACCGGCATCACGCTGCTGCTTGCCGCTGATCTTGCCCTTGAACTTCTCGAGCTGGCGGTGAAGGTTGTCGGCCACGCCCTGGGCCGCCTGATCAGGCTCGCCGCCGGTATTCTCGGCCCGGAATTCCTGACTCTTGATCACCAGCAGGCCATCGCAGTGGAACACGTTGTTCTCGTGCACGATCTGCAGTCGGATCGAGCTCACCGGCCGCGGACTGAACCGCTCGACCTTTTCGAACTGAGTCTCGATCTTCTCGCGAACTTCATCCCAGAGCTGGAAGTGGCGGGTCTTGATCTCCAGGTTCATGCTTGCACTCCTCGTGAGGGTTCGCTGCCGGAGGCGGCCGACCGGACGCGTGCCGGCGGCCTAGAACTGCTTGCGCATGCGCGCATTCAGGATGTTCAACTGCTCGCGATACTTGGCCACGGTGCGACGGGCGATCTTCAATCCCCGCTCGCTCAGGATATCCGCGATCTTCTTGTCGGACAGGGGCCGACTGGTGTCCTCGGCCTCCACGATCTCCTGGATCATGAGCTTGACCGCCTTGGCCGCCACCTCGTCGCCCTCGTCGGTGTCGAGGCCGGCGGAGAAGAAGTACTTGAGCGGGAACACGCCCCGTGGCGTCTGCACGTACTTCTGCCGTGTCACTCGAGAAACCGTACTCTCGTGCATGCCGATGACCGTTGCCACCTGCTGTAGGGTGAGCGGCCTGAGCGCGATGGCACCGCGCTCGAAGAACTCCCGCTGCTCGGCGACGATGGCCTCCATGACCTTGATCATGGTACGGCGCCGCTGCTCGATGGTCTTGATGATCCACTCGGCGTAGCGCCGCTTCTCGTCGATGAACGTGGCCGCGTCGTCCTGGCGGGCCGACGGATCCTTGAGCGCGCCGTCGTAGGCCTTGCTCACCCGCAGCCGCGGCAGGTTGCCGTCGTTGAGGTAGACCACGAACTCGTCGGTATCCTCGTCGACCTTCTCCACCACCAGGTCCGGCGTCACCGCGCGAGCGCCCTCGCCCTCGCTGCTCAGGCCGGGTCGCGGATCCAGCTCGCCGATGGCCGCAGCCAGTTCCTGCACCTCGTGGGGCGTGATCTTGAGCGCCCGGGCGATGTCGGTGAACTTGCGATTCTTGAGAGCGTCGAAATGTTCGCGCACCACGTCGGCTTCCAGCGAATCCTCCAGGCCGCGGGACTTGAGCTGCAGCAGCAGGCACTCCGAAAGATTGCGGGCGCCCACACCCGGCGGATCGAAGGCCTGGATCAATTCCAAAACCTCGGCCACCTCCTCCTCCGTGATCTCGAAGTAGGCAGCGATCTCGGCAAGGGGCGCAGACATGAATCCGTCTTCGTTGAGGCACCCGATGACGTACTCGCCGATCTCTCGCTGACGCTCGTCACGCACCGCGAGGTGCAGTTGATCGAGGAGGTGTTCCTGCCCTGAAGGAATGTACACAGGAGGGCGTTCGAGCTGGTCGTCGTCGTCGAAACCCTGTTCGGTGGCGGCACCGCGGAAGCCGTCCTTGAAGTACTCGTCCCAGTCGACGTCCTCGCCGGTGACCTCGACGGTGGTCTCGGCCTTGTCGGGAGCAGCTTCGACGTCGTCGCGATCGCTGGCGTCCTCGGGATCCTCGTCGGGATCGGCTTCCTCCAGCAGCGGGTTGCCCTGCAGTTCGGTGCGCAGGATCTGCTCCAGCTCCAGGGTCGAGACCTGCAGCAGCTTCAGCGCCTGTTGCAGACGCTGGGTCATCACGATCTGCTGCTTCTGGTACAGACCTTGATGCATGCCCATCTTGATGTCCATCGCAGCGCTCCCTCGTGCCGGCGGGGCAGCCGGCGTCCGGCCCACTAGAGCCGGAATGACTCTCCCAGGTAGATGGCCTTGGCCTTGTCGGAGGCGACGATCTCGGCGGCCGAGCCGGCGAGCTCGATGCGCCCCTCGAAGAGGATGTAGGCGCGGTCGGTGATCGTCAGCGTCTCCCGCACGTTGTGATCGGTGATCAGAATACCGAGGCCCTGGTCCTTGAGCTGCGCCACGCACAACTGCAGGTCCGCCACGGCGATGGGATCGATGCCGGCGAACGGCTCGTCCAGCAGGATGAACTTGGGCTCGGTCACCAGCGCGCGGGCGATCTCGACCCGTCGGCGTTCCCCTCCGGACAGCTGGTACCCGTAGCTCTTGGCGATGTGGGCCACGCCCATGAGCGCCATCAACTCGTCGCAACGGGCACGCCGCTCCTTGCGGCCGAGCTTCAGCGTCTCGGCGATGGCCAGGATGTTCTGCTCGACGGTGAGCTTGCGGAAGATGCTCGACTCCTGCGGCAGGTAGCCGATGCCCAGGCGGGCCCGCTTGTACATGGGCAGCCGGGAGATGT
>PIVY01000691.1 GCA_003353795.1 bacterium | reverse complement strand
GCCGGTCACGAGGTCGAAGCGGCCGGGGTCATGGCCGAACTGGACGCCGACGCCGCCGTCGCCGTCGCCCACGGTCACGCCGCCGACGAGATCCCGCGCAACATCCACATCTTCTTCGGCATCTACTTCGTCATGACCGGACTGCACGGCATCCACGTGATCGCCGGCATGGGCCTCATGATCTGGCTGTTGATCCGCGCCATTCGCGGCGATTTCGGCACCCGCAACTACACCGCCGTCGACCTCGGCGGACTCTACTGGCACCTGGTTGATCTCATCTGGATCTTCCTGTTCCCGCTCCTGTACCTGATTCACTGATTCGGAGATAGCCATGCACGAGCCTGGACAGATCCTGCAGCCTGAAGACACCGGCACCGTCCTCGACGAGGCCGACGGCGGCGATCTCCACGCCCACCCGGTCCCGTTGTGGTTGCTGGCCGCCGTGTTCGCAGCCCTCATCGCCTTGACGGTGCTCACGGTGGCCGTGACCTACGTCGACCTCGGCCGCATGAACCTCGGGGTCGCGTTGATCATCGCCGTGATCAAGGGTGTGCTCGTGGCCGAGATCTTCATGCACCTGCGCTGGGACAAGCCGTTCCACCGGTTCGCCCTGCTCAGTGCCGTCGTCTTCGTCGCCCTGTTCATCGGCATCCTGATGATGGACTCCGGCGCCTACGC
>PIVY01000303.1 GCA_003353795.1 bacterium | reverse complement strand
ATGACCGCTTCGCGCCGATCGAAGCGTTGCAGGCGCAGGACCAGGCTGTCTTCGCGACTGGCCGTGGTGAGGCGCTCGCCGTAGTAGTCGATGGCGACGATGTCCTCCTGGATGCCCGCGAGCAGGTCGGACGCCCGCTGACCCACCTCCGCAGCCGGCATCTCGGCGAAGAGCTGCCGGGCGGTCGGCTGCTGGGCGGGGGCCGTGGCGACCAGGATCAGCGTCAGCGCCACGACCGTGAGGAATGATCTCTGCATGGTGTTTCCCTTCATCTCGCTACATCGACAGTTTCATCAATCCAGCCATGCGCCGCGTCATCCCGCTCGGGGGCGGCAGCAAGGCGTCCAGTTCCTCGGTGGTTTCGACCCATTCGCACAGCCCCGGCAGCAGAAGGAAATCCAGGAAGCCGTACAGCGCCTGCCAGCCACTCATGAGCACCTGGACTTCGCCGTCCATCACCATGCTGCGGTAGTCCATGTTGGTGCTGCCCACGGTGAAGTAGTAGATCAGCTCGTCGCGCTCGGCGGGCGTGAGGTCGGCCACCAGATTCTCGATGAGCCGTGTCCAGACTTCGATCATCTTTTGGGGGATGTCGCGCACGTTGGGCTCAGTGCCGTCGTCCTGCTTGCCACCGGCCTGGCGCGCGAGGTAAACGATGTGCTCGTAGATCAGGTCGGCAGCCTCGGGTCGCACGGCCAGGGCCTCCCAGGCGGTCCAGGAGGCGAAGAAGTTAGCCTTGAGATGGATCTTCGGTTTTGCCGCCTCGGTGTCACCCGATAGGTACTTCACCTCGTAACCCAGGGAGTCGAGGATCGCTGGAACCTGGTCGAGCACGGCGTTGGCCACTTGATTCCCGGGGTACACACGGCGGGTCCACTCCGGGATGTTCTGCTGCGCCTGCGCGAAGCGGCCAGCGATGTCGGCCACGCCTTGCTGCGGATTGTAGAGGCCCACCTTGAGGATACCACCCTGGTCCTGGATATAGCCGTCCATCTCGTTGGAGAACACGATCAGCCGGCCCATGAGGCCGTGGGCACGGGCCAGGGTGGGCGCGGCGCCGCTGGGTGCCGAGTCCTTGGTGGGAGCGATCACCATCACGTTGCAGCCGCGCAGGGCGCTACCCGCGAGCAGCGAGCCGTAGATGTAGCTCTGCCACAGAGAGTCGGGCACGTTGAGTACCGAACCCGTCGGCATGAGCGAGTAGAGCACGGCCTTGGACGCATTGATGGGCTTGTCTTGGAATCCGGTCTCGTTGTGCAACTGCAGCACACCGCCGCGGTCGAGCATCCAGGTGGGCATGCGAGCGGCCTCATCTTGGTCGAGCCGGGCCTGGTAGTCGTCCGGCCGCTCGTGGTAACGCAGCGGGTACGGAATCTCGTGAGGCTCGTAGCCCTGCGCCAGCAGCAAGCCGCGCGCCGCGTCCTTCACGGCCAGGGCACCGGGCCCCTGGATCATGATGGCCCGGTCCTCCCAGTTGGCGCCCACGTAATGCTCGCCGATGCCCATGCCGGTGAACATGGCGGTGCCCTTGAAGGGGTCCTCTTCGGTGACGTCGTAGAAGGCGATCTTGCGGTGGTCGCGCATCATGTTGTCGGGGACGGGGATGATGCCCGCGATGTGCCAGCTCCAGAACGACGGGTCGGCGGGGTTGGTGATGTTGACGTGAACCTTGATCTGGTTATTGAGCCATTTGCGACCGTACTGGCTCTCGCCAACGCGCAGGAGCATGGATTCGTCGATGGCCTCGCGCAGCCGAGCCTGCGTCGCGCGGATCCGTTCCTCCCATTCGGCGAACTCGCCGGGAAGCGACAGCTCGTAATCGAGCGGGTCGAGGAGCAGGCGCAGGAAAAGGCGGGACTTGTTGATCTCGAAATAGTGCTGGTCGAGGAAGATGAAGTACTGGGGCAACTTGCCCACGTCGTCGAAGGCCTTCACGCGTTCGATGAAGGTCTCGAGGTAGTTGATCGTATGGGAGTAGGCTACCGCGTCGGGGTCGCCCTGGCCGTTCTTGCCGCGAAAGTCGTGGATCCAGAGGACGTGGTAGTCCTCGGCCACCCGCACCGAGCGGGCCATCTCCCACTGGAACTCCTCGTTGATCACGTACCAGACCCGGTTCTCGCGGGTGAACTCGCTTCTGGCGGCCCGGGCGATGATGTCGTCGAGTTCCGCCTGCGTATCGTGCTGGTCCGGAGTGAGCGCGAACTGGAGCGGCAGCCACACGAGGCGCGAGTCCTCCCAGCGGTCGCGCAGTACCCGGCGTTGCTCTTCCACGATGTCGCAGAGTGTCTGGAAGACGAAGAAGATCCGCCGCTCCTGCGGACGTTCGAGCTCGAGCTGCGTGAGGGCCCAGCCCGCGAAATCACTCTGCGCAATGGCGACCATGCCCACGAGCGAGTCGTTCTTCTTGCGCTGGCCCAGCAGGTAGTTGTAGGGGATCAGCACCTCGTCCATGAGAACGGCACGCGCCTTGAGGCTGATTTCCGCCCCCAGGTCGGCGCCACGGCCGGCCGCGATGGTGAACGCGCGGTCGAGGGTCTCGTGGAAGACCCGGATCTCTTCGGGCAGCGTGTGGCCGCGGGGGAAGCGGGCGTCGGTGGAGTCGATGTGCGTGGTCAGCTCGGCGACGGCCGGTGCCATGGCTTCTTGCGGGTCGGCGCCGCCGTGCTCGGCGAAGGGCTGCGTGAGGCTGGTCAGCCAGCCCGCGCGCTCGCGCAGTTCGTCGAGGGTAAGCGCCAGCTCGCCTTCGATCTGCGATTGCTCCGCGGTCAGTCGCTGGGGATCGCGTGAATCGAGGCGTACGTGGT
>PIVY01000690.1 GCA_003353795.1 bacterium | reverse complement strand
GTCGAGTCACGCCGAGGAGGCCGTCGTCCGAGCCCGTGGCCGTTGCGATCATGTCCGACGAGAATCGCAGCATGCCGGTTGGCGCCCCGGAGGGCCCCATGTATATCTCGGCGTTAGTGTTCTGCCATGGCGCGACGCCGTTCTGGACCTCGGCTCGAACGCCGAAGTCAACGAGCGAGAATTGGTTCACGCCGGTGTCGTCATCGTCGCCGTTGGCGGGATCCGATGCGCCCGTGGGCAGGCTGACAAATGAGTCGATATCGGCGTAAACGTACGTTTCGTACGCGAGATTAGTAAGCGGAACTGTCGTAAATGCGGGCGGCGGAGGCGGGCCGGCGGCGGCGTTGGCCAGTCCGTAGAAGTTCACCTCGTCGGCGGCTGGGCCAACCGAGGCGTTTCCCGTGGCGGTGTTTATGTCCAGGATGCGCCCGTCGCGAGCGGTTCCCAGGAGCTCCGCTGGCCCGTTTGGGAACCATATGTCAGAGGTTCTGTCTACGCCCGTCGGGCCAATCAACGTTGCCTGTCCCACCGCGGGGCTGGGGGTCGTGTTGAAGGTATAAAGGCTGGTCTGGTTGGTTCCTCTGTTCCAGGACGTTCCCAGGAGCCTGTTGCCTGCCGCGTCGTAATCCATCGCGAAGACGTAGTCGATCGCGCTGGCCGCCGGGGTGCCGGCCGGGCA
>PIVY01000689.1 GCA_003353795.1 bacterium | reverse complement strand
GATCCACGGGTGCGCCGAAACGACCTCGGCGCGCTCGAGCCCGTGAAGGTGGCGCAGCACACCGCCCACGGTCCAGTACAGGCGCGTGACATCGTATCCGAGCGGAGCTCTCAGATCTGATCCTTCGTGACACGTCGTTGCGAGGGCGGACGGCTGGATGACGTGCTCTGGGCGGTCGCAGCAGAAGGGCTCATGGACACGCAGCGTGGTTCGTGGGATCGCGTTGTGCCGTACCGCGAGGGTCCACCTGTAGGTCGCGGCGAGGGATCTCCAGGCTTGAGCGGAGTGGACAAGGGGCCTCCCGTCGGGTTGGGTCGGCCCACGCACCTACGAGGGCGCCGAGCGCCTCGTCGACCGGACCTGCCTCGTGTGTGGTAAAGGATAACCCTGAGTCGTGTCGCGCGACGGCTGAGATCTCGAGAAGCCCCCAACGATGCCTCCCCGTCTCGTGTCCGCCGTAGAGGTCCGACGGAGCCAGAAGCTCCGCCGTGCAGGCCGGGCCTTGGCGTCTGGCTTCGGCACGTTGCTCTTCCTCGCGGGCCTGATGGGGATCGTGGTCGTCTTGGCGCTCACGGCCGTCATGGTCGCCGGTGGGGCTGTTGAATCGGACACGGTCGTGGCGCTCATGTGGATGGGCGGTGGGTCGATGGCCTTGCTCGGGCTCGGCAGATGGCTGCGTC
>PIVY01000302.1 GCA_003353795.1 bacterium | reverse complement strand
CCGGCGGGCGGCCTCGACGGGCTGCTGGGCGGTGGCCACCAAGGCCTCGGCAAAGCTCTCGGGATCCTCGGCCCAGACCACCAGCTGATCGTCGCGTTCGGTGATGCCCTCGGCGCCGATGGGCGTGGTGACCACGGGAATGCCCCGGGCCATGGCCTCGAGGATCTTGATCTTGATGCCGCCGCCCTCGTTGAGCGGTGCGGCGAAGATGGCGCTGGACCGGAACAGGTCGGTCAGGTCGTCCACGAAGCCGGTGGCTCGGATGCCGGTGGGCGCTGCCGGCAACTGCTCGAGGAACCGATCCGAACCGGGGCCGGCCAGCACGAGTTCCCACCCCGGCAGGCGGGGGCTGGCCATGGGCCAGATGCGCTGACAGAGCAGGCGTGCCGCATCGCGATTGGGAGGATGCTGGAAACTTCCCACGAAGAGGATGCGCTCAGGGACCGTCCCGTCCCGGGTCGGCGAGATCGACCGGGTATCCACGCCCAGCGGCACGGTGACCAGATTGGCGCCGCCGGCCTCGTGGTAGAGACGGCGATCCTGCTCGGTGACGCAGAGCGTGGCGTCGGCCCACCGACTGGCGTCGCGGGCCAGTCGATCCCAGGCGGCGGCCTCGGCCCGCAGCCAGGCGTTGCGAGGCCAATTCGCCGTGGCCGCACGCCGGCGCCTGGGTAGAGAGCCGAGTTCGTGACTGTCGAGGATCAACCGCGGCGCCGGCACCGGATCGGTGTGATCGCGCCAGCGGCGCAAGGCGCGCAGGCAATGCGCCAGCTGGAGGTACTCGACCTGGATGACATCCGGCTCGAAGGCGCAGGTGGCGGCGATGGCGGTCCTCGCCAGATCGGCGTCTGCGTACTTGGTGGCGTAATAGGGGTGGCCGGACGCGACGGATCGTCCGGCGGCCAGGAGTCGCTTCAAACCCAAGGGGAGGCGACCGGCGCCGCGAACCGTGCGATCGACGAACGGAACGGGGTGGACCGCCACGCCCATTTCATGCACCGAGCCCAGGTACGGAGCCTCGCCGGGCCTCAGCAAGCTCACCAGTTCGACGTCGTGATGTCGCGCCAGCGCAGCGGTCATCGATCGGACGGCGGTGCCTCCGCCGTGGCCGATGCGCGCGTGGGGGAGGTAGGGTGTGACGATCAGGATCCGCATGGGTTGTGTGTAGGCCAGGTTAGCGAACGACCACGTTAGCGAACGACCACGTTAGCGAACGACCACGCCGGCGTGCGACCACGTCACCGAATGACGTAGCCCTTGGAAACGGCCAGCTCCTCCTTGACGCGATCCATCTCCACTTCCCACTCGGTGGAGTTCTCCTCGACGTGCCGCCGATTCTTCTTGATCCACTCGGTAGCTTCCTCGTCGATCTCGTCCTCGATGCGCAGGTCCTTGAGAATCGCATTCTCGATGATGAAAATGAATCGGTCCTCCTCGATCTCGAGGTCCACGAGTTCCTCGTCGAGCAGGGTATTGGTGACCTCGCGGGCGATGACGGCCACGCGATCTTCGGACAGTCGCATCATCGTCTCCCGGTCAGATGGTGAAGCCGCGCTTGCGGGCTATCTCGCGCTTGAACTTGTGCCTCAGGTCACCCACGTCCATTTCCATGCCCTGGATCTCGTTCTTGTGCTTGGCGATGAGGTCGTCCACCTCGGCGTCGAGCGCCTCCTCCTCGCGCATGTTGGCGAAGATGGCGTCCGCGACGGTCTTCCACACCGTGTCGACGTTGCTCGTCAGGTGGATCGCGCCGTCCTCCTGCATGACCGTCACCAGACGGTCTGCAAGGTACTCGATCTTGTTCGGCGAGAGTCTCAATCGGATCTCCTTGGCGGTGCCGTTACGTTACGGCGACAATTCAACGGTGATCAACCGGTCTTGGCAAGTGAAAAGGGGGGCGGTACATTGGCCAGCGCCCGCACGGACGGTTGGCGAGGTGGAAATCCGCAGGGAACCGTCGCCGGCCGGGCGGCGTAGAACGGGATCGGGTCACGTGGCCCATCGCGAGACGATTTTCAGGACGTGGAGCAGAGAGGTACTCATGCAGGAGAACAACCTGGATCAGGCCCAGGCCGAGGCGGTCGCAGGGCGTCTGGAGGCCGCCATCGCGGAGGCCGGCCGAGTGATCGTGGGGCAACGCGACATGCTCGAGGGGTTGATCCTCGGGCTGGTGGCCGACGGCCACATCCTTCTCGAGGGCGTGCCCGGTCTCGCCAAGACCCTGGCCGTCCGGACGCTGGCCCAGGTGATCGAAGCTCCTTTCCAGCGCATCCAGTTCACGCCGGACCTGCTGCCGGCCGACATCGTGGGCACCACCATCTATCGCCGCGAGACCGGCGAGTTCACGGTGAAGAAGGGCCCGGTGTTCAGCAGCATCATCCTGGCCGACGAGATCAACCGGGCGCCGGCCAAGGTGCAGAGCGCGCTCCTGGAGGCCATGCAGGAACGGCAGGTCACCATCGGCGAGGAGACATTCCCGCTGCCCGACCCCTTCCTGGTGCTCGCCACCCAGAACCCCATCGAGCAGGAGGGTACCTACCCGCTGCCCGAGGCTCAGGTCGACCGATTCCTGCTGAAGCTGCGGATCGATTATCCCGACCGCGACGAGGAGCGCGTCATTCTCGAGCGGATGAGCGGCGGCACGCCTCCCGACGCGGTCGCCGTGATCACGCCCGGGGACATCGCCGAGTTCCGCCAGGCGGCCCAAAGCGTCTTCGTCGACGAGAAGATCAAGACCTACATCCTGGACCTGGTCTTCGCCACGCGCGAACCTCGCAGCTACGGTCTGGACCTCGGCCCGCTCCTGGCC
>PIVY01000688.1 GCA_003353795.1 bacterium | reverse complement strand
ACCGCGGCCTCCGCTTCCTCACACATGCGGCAGAGTGCGTGGGCTGCGCCTGCCCGGACATGCGCAACTGGTTCCCCTGGAAAATCTCGACGCCGACGCCGAACGTGACATAGGGCAGTTGAACCAGGCCGTCGGCACGTACGGGATCGCCACGGCTCCCACGCCCGAGCGCGAAGCATTCACCGCCGGCGCCGAGTCGGCGCTGTCCGAGTCGACGGAATCTGTTGCAAACGACCTGGCAGTGTACTTCTATCTGGGCGCCTGGACACAGCGATTGCGGGCAACCGTGGCGATTTTCCGACGAGGAACAGGATCCCCGATCAACACTTCCGCCAACGCAGAAACGGCGCGCCACCTGTCTGCATATCTGTTGGCGCAGGACGCAGAGACCGTGCTGGCAGGTCAGCTGCTCGATCTGGCGCAGCGGCTCGAGGATGGCGTTGACGATCCGCTGCAACTGGACGCGCTGGACGCTCAACTCGAGACGATCGTGGAAGCGATGTGGCTGCGATGAAGCGCAAGTATCTCATCGCAGCGGCACTGCTCTGCGGCGCCGTAATGGCCCATGGTGAAGACAACGCCCTGCCGCGGAATCATCCCAAGTATCGGATCACATCCCTGGTCTTTGAGCGCTTGGTGGAAGCGATCGGCGACGGCCGCACGCCGCCGGCTCTGCGTAT
>PIVY01000167.1 GCA_003353795.1 bacterium | reverse complement strand
GCGGCGATACCCTCGGCAAGAGGCGTGGGATCGCTCCAGAACCGGGACGCGAAACTCGAGTGGTCCACCAGGAACGGCCGCCGCCACAGGTAGAGCATCTCGCCCATCTCGCGCATGTTGCCGTTGAACAGACCCATCCCGCGTAGCATCCAGTCGGGCGCGATGCGCAGCTTCGGTTCGTGCCCGCACTCGCGGAACATCATGGCAACCACCTCGGCCACCGGCGACGCGGGCGCATTGGGCAGATGAAAGGCCTGGCCGGCCACCTCGTGCGCGGCGTCGGCGAGGCTGATCAGACCCCGCGCGAAGTCGGGCACGTAGCTGAAGGTGTGCGGCTGCGACGGATCGCCCACCAGGTTGGCCGTCCCACCGGCCAGCGCGGCCCTGGCGACTGCCTCCCCGAGCATCGCCATGGTGACGCCGGGTCCGTAGAAGTCGGACGCACGCAAGGCAGCCACGGGAACCCGGCCCGAGGCGCAGGCTCCCTGCCAGACCCGGGTGATTCCGGCACGGGTCGCGGGCTTCTTGCCGTAGTCGGTGAGGGGCATGCCTTCGATCAGCGTCCCGTTCACCGGACCGTACATGTAGAGGTTGTCGGCGAAGATGAGGGGCGCGTCGGCGCCCTCGGCGCCAGCCAGCATGCCCGCCATCAGTGGCGGCCAGCGCTCGGGCCAGCGGGTGTAATCCATGCCCACGCAGCCGAACACCACGGCCGCGCCGGCGCAGGCGCCGCGGGCCTCTGCGGGATCGTCGATGGCGGCGGTGGTGTGTTCGACGCCGGCGGGGAGATCGGGCCGGCTGCTACGAGTGACCAATCGCACGGGGCGGCCGAGGGCCAGGAGTTGCCGCATGAGGGTCAGCCCGACCGGGCCGGCACCCAGGATCACGTTCAGGCTCATGTGGTCCTCCCCTGGATCATGGAGAACACACTAGTCACAGGGTCAGGAATGTGCCGGTTCCTGGCCCCGGCACGCCAGCCTCCGGTCAGCGCGCCACGCTGCGCACCGGCCGGAAACCGATGGCGGGCGCACTCTGGAACGGCGCGAAATCGGCCCGGCTCGCCGACCGGCAGAATTGCGCGTTGGTGTTCCATGAACCGCCGCGCATCACCCGGTTGAGGCCCGAGGGAGCGCCGGTCGGATTGGTCTCGCCGCCGGCATAGACCCCGTAGAGATCGTGGCACCATTCGAAGACGTTGCCGTGCATGTCGAGCAGATCCCAGGCGTTGGCCTGGAGCTGTCCCATCGGCTGGGAGGAGTCGATACCGTCATCGCAATGCCAGCCGATGAGCGCGAGTACGGGATCGCCGCAACCGGTCTCGGTGATCTCGCCGTTGGCGAATGCCGACATGCTGCCGGCGCGGCAGGCGTACTCCCATTCTGCTTCGGTAGGAAGGCGATAGCCCGTGGCGCCGTAGGCGTCGCCGCCATTGCATTCCCAGCTGTCCTGGTCGTATGCCGGCGTCAGCCCGGCCTGCAGACTCAGCCAGTTGCAAAAGGCCGCTGCGCCGTGCCAGGTCACGTGCTTGACCGGATGGTCTTCCTTGCCCGCGTCCACGGCGAAGTCGAAATCCGCGAACGAGATCTCGCTGGTGGCGACGTTCAGGTCGAGCAACCGGTCGGACGAGAAGTCCGTGGCGTCGCGAAGACTGCCGTTGATCATGGCACAGAGTCCGGTGTCGAAGGCCCACTGGGCCAGCTCGATGTAGTGCCGATTCGTCACCTCGTGCTCGAGGACGACGAACGGTGTCGTGAGAACGACGTCGTGCGTCGCCTCATCGGCCTCGTGGCCGAGCTCCGAGGGTGGGCTCCCCATGGTGAACGAGCCGGCGGCTACCTGACGGAGGCGGGGGTAGATGGTCCGGAACGTGACGGTCTCGCCCCCCACGAGAAGCAGGCGCCAGACCGGTGGCGTCACATGGTCGGGCACGGCGCCCCAGGTGATCCGGTAAACGCCGGCGACGACACCGGCCATGGTCCGATCGCCGGTTCCCGATTCGGTGAATTCTCCGGGCCCGGTGAGCGACCACGGCGCATCGACCGAGTCCGGCGAAGGATCGACAACGACGACACCCATCTCGCGGTAGGTCGCGCTGAAGATCGCGGCGCCGTCTGCCGTCAGGATCTTCGTCTCGCCGGCCGGGGTCGCCCTGTCAGCGACGTCGCCCCAGGTCACCGAGTACTCGCCGACGGCCGCGTCGTTCACATGATGAGTGCCGGCGCCGGTTTCGACATAGCCGTTCGGGCCGGAGAGCGTCCAGGGAGGCGCGAGCGCTGGGGGTGATGGATCGAGGATGACGGTTCCGGTGGCAGCGATGCCCGGATCGGTCGGTGAATCGTCGTCGCCGCAGGCCGCGACGAGCATCAGCACGACGGCGGCGGGCCAGCAAAGCAATCGGATCGTTCGAACCCGGCGCGACATGGGTCCCCCTCCTGATGATGAACGGCCATCCCAAGCGTGAATCTACGGTGCGAACGGACCGCCGTCACGCCGCTACTTGACCAGCAGCATCCTTCGACTCACCTGGACATCGCCGGCGTCCAGCCGGTAGACGTAGACGCCGGACGCCACCGTCCGGCCCGCCTCGTTCCTGCCGTCCCACGACACCTCGTGACCACCGGCAGCCAGGAACCCGGCAACCAGTGTCGCGACCCGGCGACCGGTCACGTCGTACACACTGAGCGTGGCGGCGCGGGCCGCCGGCAACTCGAAGCGGATCACTGTGGACGGGTTGAACGGGTTGGGGACGTTCTGCTCGAGCCGGAGGGCGACTGGAGGCAAAACGCCGTCGCCATCGCCCACGCCGGTCGCGAGTTCGAATTGGTAGATCGCCACCGCATGGCCGGCCACTTCGAGACCGTGGATCTCGTGCTCCGGCGTCACCGTGATCTCGATCACGTCGCCCGGATCGAGCAGGTTGACCAGCGTGTGGTCGCCGGGCTCGAGGCTGCTCGCATCGCCGGTAACGGTGATGCCGCCGAGCGACTGGGAGGCGGTGTTGGCCAGGCAGAGCAGCGTCTGGTTCTCGGACTGGCGAACGAAGGCCAGCGTCGGCGCCGCCGAACTTCCCAGCGCTTCGTGCGTGCCGCGCCGCAGCGCCGGCGACTGGTTACGCACCGCGATCAGTCGCCGGTACCAGCTCAGCAGCGACGCCGGATCCTGGTCCTCGAGCTCCACGTTGTACTGCGGGTAATTGCCGTTGACCGGGTACCACGGCGTACCCGTGGTGAAGCCCGCGTCGGCGCCGCTCGTCCACTGCATGGGCGTGCGGATGTTCTCGTGGGCGCCGCTGCCGGTCATGCCGATCTCCTCGCCGTAGTAGACGAAGGGAATGCCTGGCAGGGTGAGATAGATGCCGGCCGCGACGTGGGCCTTGCCGTCGTCCTCGCCGAGCACGGTGCGCGCGCGGTCCATGTCGTGATTGGTGAGAAAGGTGCCGAACTGCAGGTGGGGATAGAGCTGGTAGATCTGGTCGGCCCGCCAGCCCAAGTAGCCCGCGTCCGCGTCGTTGACCGCGCCGACAGTGGCGCCGGCCAGGTCGAACTCGAAGCAGAAATCGAGGCGGTCCTCGGTGACGTACTGCAGCACGATGCCGGTGGCGGTCCAGGCCTCGCCCACCGAGAGGGCCTCAGGATTCACGGCCTTCACATGGGCGTTGAAATCCTGCCAGAACTGGAGGGTGCCGGCGGTGTTCTGGAGCTGGTCGCCCTCCTCGATGATGTAGAGCACGGCGTCGAGGCGGAAGCCGTCCACCCCCACGGTGTCGAGCCACCAGGTCGCCGTGTCGAACATCTCGGCCTTCACGGCGGGAGACTCGTAGTTGAGGTCGGGCATGCCGCCCCAGAAGAGTCCGTAATACCAGCCCGACGCGTTCCAGTGCCACACGTCCTGACCCCAGGGGCCGGTCTGGCCGGGATCGGTCGGCGACCAGCGGAACCAGTCGCGGTAGGTGGGATCGTTGGCGGCCGAGTCTGCGAACCAGGGGTGCTGGGTGGAACAGTGGTTCATCACGTAGTCGACGATGACGTTGATGCCGCGGGCGTGGGCGGCGGCGAGGAAGGCCTGGAAGTCGGCCATGGTGCCGTAGTCGGGGTTGATGGAGCGGTAGTCGGTGGCGTCGTAGCCGTGGTAGCTGGGCGAGTCGTTGATGGGCATGAGCCAGATGCCGGTGACGCCCAGGTCGGTGTCGGTGGCCGGGTCGCCGTCGTTGAGGTAGTCGAGCTGCTGGGTGAGGCCCACGAGGTCGCCGATGCCGTCACCGTCCGAGTCCTTGAAGCTGCGCACGAAGATCTCGTAGAAGACGCGGTCGTTCCACCAGTGAAGCTCGCCGGGTCCGCCGTCGCCCGGCGCGTCGTCGTTGTACCAGACGAGAATCTCGTTGTCCGACTCCTGCACGACGTGACTGCGATTGGGTCCGCCGCCGGGGAACTCCTCGCTGCCGTCCCACTGGCCGTTGATGCGGAACTTGAACTCGAGGTAGTCGGACGCGGTGAAGCCGTCGAGGGTGACCTCGTAGATGGTGTCGCCGTCGGCGTCGGCCAGCGGTGTCAGCGGGTCGGTGCCCCAGCCGTTGAAGGTGCCGGCGAGATCGACGAAGTCGCTGCCGGGATCGAAGGCGCCCAGCTCGACCTGGTGGGCCATGCGGACCTGGAAGGTCACCGGCACGGCGACCGCGGCGGTGGCCAGGGCGGTGGCGGCGAGGGCGGCGGCGAGGATGGTCGGCCTGCGGAGGTTCATGGTCGGTCGGTGCTTTCTGCCCGGGAGGTCGGCCTGCGGCTCGGATCGGTCATCAATGATAACACGTCCTGTTCGGGATTGTATTGACGCTGCTGTCGGGGTTTCATTCCGTCATACGGGGGTGATCGACATGTTGAAACGATGGATCGTTTTCGTCATCTGCCTGGCGTTACCCGCGGTCGCAGCCGGGCAGGTGGATTCTCTGCAAGACCAGTGGGAGAGCTTCGCGGATCTGTCGCAAGGAGTGCGCGACCAGCGCGCTGAGCAGGCCCGGCGGATCTCCGACCGCTGGCTCAAGTACTACATCCGAGACAATGACGAGGTGAAACGCTCGCTCCGCGGCGCGTTCCTGAAGGTTATGGCCGGGTACGTGAAGCTCGAGGATCAGGCCAACGACCAGATCCTCCGCCGCGCCGTCGACGACCTCGAGGCCACCGTGGCCACCGACCCTTCGTACCTCGAGGCGCATCTGGGCCTCGCGATCCTCTACTACCAGACCGGCCGACGACGCCAGGCCCTCCCGCACCTGACCCTGGTCCGGGCGATCCTGCAGCGAGCCGATCAGGGCCTGATGGCGCCGTACCCGGGCCCGGCGGAGCACCTGGATCTCCAGGCCTGCATCTACCTGGCCTGGACGCATCGGGAGCTCGGTGAGTGGCAAGCAGGACTCGTCGCGGCAGAGGACGGTCTCGCATACCGGCCGAACTCCAAGGCGTTCACCGTGGTCAAGTGTTTGCTGCTGGCCGGCGCGGGACGGGGCGCCGAGGCCAACCGGCTGGCGAGCCGGGATGCCACCATCGAGTTCCGCCACCAGACCCGCCTGGGATCGCAGGCCGTCAAGCAGCCGTCGCTGTTCGCCAAGGAATGGATCGCCTCGCAGGTGTTCCTGAAGGAAGGGAACATCGCGCTGGCGCTGGCATCCCTGAATCAGGCTCTCCTGGAAGACCAGCGCGACTGGCGCGCCTTGCCGTTCTACCGGCAGTACTGGAACGACGTCGGCCTTCTCTTCGAGCTCGACGGTGATCCCTGGTCCGCCAAACGGTCCTACGACCAGGTCGCCCGGCCCCACGTGGGCGGGTTCCTCTTCTTCCACGAGTACGAGCTCGGTCCGCGCCGGGAACCGGTGATCGGCGGTCTGCCCGACAACCAGCTCGCCTACGTGAGTGCATTCGGCGGCAACTATCTCTGGGGCTCCCCCTTCTCCTACCTGATCCAGCAGATCGACGTCATGGTCGACAACCTGGGCACGGCGGCGGCCGAGGAGGCCGGCGCCCGGGCCCACGACATGGTTGCGAGTCTGGAAGCGCGCGGCGTGCGACCGGACTTCTGTCACGCGGCGCGCGGCCGGCTCGCCTTCATCGAGGACGACTGGATTCGGGCCGAGACCGAGCTCCTGGCCGCGCACCAGTTGTTCGCCGCGGCCGGAACAGCCGACGCCGGCACCAGTCTCCTGCTGGGGTTCATCACCCTGGATAGGGACGCCGAGGTCGCCGAGGAGTACTTCCGGGAATCGATCCGGGCGTCCGATGATCCGGCCATGGCCTGGCGTTCCCTCGCCGTGGCCCTGGGACGCAAGGGACAGATCGAGCAGGCTCTCGAGGTCATGGCGACGGCGCTGGAACTCGATCCCCTGTCGGTCGCCGGCTGGTTCAACCAGGGTATCCTCCTGTTCCAGGCCGGACGCCGCGACGAATCCGAGCAGAGCTTCGTACACGCCTTCGAGCTCGGCCCCGACGAGGCCCAGCGTGTGGAGATCGTCAGCTGGTTGCAGCGATTGAATCAGTCCCGTCCGTGATACGAAAAAGCCCCCGCGACGAATCGCGGGGGCCTCGTTCAACGAACCGTCGGTGTGTCGCCAGGCGACGTTACGACGCGTCCTTCTCGATCTTCTCGAGATCGGCGGCCGCGGTCACCGTGGCCTTGTCGGCGGCGGCGGTGGCGGTCTTCTCGCAACCGGTGGCCTCGAGGGTCTGGTCGTGAGCAGCCTTGGCCACGGCGTGGGTGTAAGCCATGCCAGCGGTGGAGGTGCAGCCGGTCTGCTCCTTCACGTAGGCGTAGGTCGCCTTGGCAGCGGTGGCGCTGCAGTGGGACTCGGCCAGAGCGTTGGCGTAGACGGTCTCGCTCATGGTGCTGACGTAAGCAGCCTTGGCGGTCTCTTCGCAGCCGGTGGTCTCGAGGGTGCTGGCGTAGGCGGCCTTGGCAGCGGTGGTCGGGCAGCAGCCCTCGGCGCTGGCAGTGGTAGCGGCGGCCTTGTTGCAGGACGCGGCAGCGGCCTTGTCGCAGGTGGCGCCGGCGGCGCTGGCGGTGGTGGCCGTGGCGGCCTTGTTGCAGGAGGCGCTGGCGCTGGCGGCCTTGGCCTTCTCGCCGTCACAAGCCGAAGCAGTGCCGAAGGCACTCATGGTCAGGGCCAGGACGGCCAGGATCACCAGAGTCTTCTTCATGTCTCTATCTCCTTATTGAACAGCGGGTGCCGTTTTACGCGAATGAGTGTCGATCTCAGGGACTCAGAGTAGGAATGAGCAATACGTCTCGCCAGCCTATGAGTTCCGATTCAGTCCGAATTTTTACAAGAATGAACTGAAAATCATCGTCCAGCGGCCAGGTCGCGCCCCTGTAACCATTCCATCACGTCGCCGAATCCCTCGGATCCGCGGCCTGCAGACCGGTGCAACGGGCCGTTCCAGGGCAGCGCCAGGCTGTGATCGACACCTGGAATGGTGATCACGGTGACGTCCTCGTTACCGGCGGCCGCGAGGGCGGCCTCGAGCCGGGGACGGTGCTCGGCGGTGAGCACGTCCAGGTCGTTCTCTCCGTACACGGCCAGCACCGGCACCTGGACCGCGCCCAGGACGGGGCCCGGGTCGAAGAGCATGTTCAGGCTTGACCATTGCCACTGTTCGGGTTCGCGCGAGGCCGGCGGCAGCGCATCCTCGGGCACGCCGACAGCGACGGCGGCGGTTCGCCCCTCGGCGTAGGTCGCCCAGTCGGCGTCGCTACCGCTGGCGATGTATCGCCACGCGGCCTCCAGCATGTGCCGCGCGACCTCGACGTCGGCGTCGGCGAACCCGGCCTCGCTCATGCGGGCCAGACGACCGCCCTGCTCCTGCACGGCGGGACTCGCCGCCGGCGGCACGAACAGGATCAAGAATGCGGCATCCGCGTCCCGGGTCACGGCCAGCGGCGCCGTCCAGCCTCCACGGCTGACGCCGAAGTATCCGACCGCGGTCACGTTGCCGCGAGCCCGCAGGCAGCCGGCGGCAGCCACCGCATCGGCGGCGGTGACCGCGAACGACACGGGATCCTTCCCACCCGATTCGCCGAAGCCGCGCTTGTCCCAGGAGACCACCGCGAAGCCCAGGGCCGCCAGGCTGCGCACCTGGAACAGGTGCGAACTCCGGGTCTCCCACGACGATCCGCCGAGCACCACGATGCCCGATCGCGGCCGGTCGTCGTCAGGCCGGGTCACGCTACCGGCAAGGGCCGTTCCGTCGCTGATGAATGCGATGTCCTCGACGCGCAGATTGAACGGCTCGCCTCGTGTAGTCTGTCCGCCGGCAGTCGTCCGCTCCAGCGAGACGACCGAGCCTTGCCCGTCGCGCCGTACCCGGTAACGAGCCTCCACGGGCGCCGGCACGTAGCGCGCCGGGCCGACCATGAACCGGTCCGCGCCGGTGGGTAGCAGGGTGCGTTGCTCGCCGGTGCGCAGCGACCGCACCACCACCTCGCCCCAGCCGAGCCCGCGGGCCTCGAGGACGTCGCCGTCGGACATGCGGTAGTAGCCTGGACGATCGGCGTAGTGCTCGGGATCGACGAACGCCAGGCCGGGCGCGTGGAGCAACTCGAACTCGCCGGCATAGCCCAGCAACTCGATGTCTCCGCTCCAGCGGCCATCGCCCCGAACCCCCTCCAGCCGGATCGGCGTCCCGTTGGGCGCCTCCAGCGTGAGCGTTGCCCGGTCGTGCGCCTGTTCGAGCCGCGCGGGCCAGCCCGGACGTCGCCAGGGCACGCCGTCGAACCAGGCGGCCGGCCCCTCCGGTCCCTCCTCCAGCCAGACACGAAGCGGAAGGTCGCCGCCCTCGCCGATGTACGCCCAGCCGATCCAGCCGCCGGTGGGCATGGCGGCGCTCGGACTCGATGCAAGAGCCGTCATGAGGCAGAGAACCATGATGGTGGTCCCGATGGGTGTACGTTTCACGGATCTCTTCTTTCCAGTATCGAGTGCGGATCGCGGCGCCGGATCCCTAACGCTCGAAACCTTAGTTCCGATCGCTTGTAGCCGCATTCGGGGACGGCGGCCGGAGTCGCCGACCAATCCGTGATAGGATTGATCCTCGTCAACGACCGTCCATCGGAGGTCATCATGTCGAACCCAAGCCGAATCTGGCTCCCGGCTGTCGCTTTCCTGGCTCTCGCCGCGCCGGTCGCCGCCCAGTGTGTCGACTATACCGAGCATGCCCACCTGATCAGTCGCCAGACCATGGAGTTCTTCATGAAGGACCTCGTGGCCGACGGCGATCACGCCTACGCGACCACCTTCGACAACTCCCTGGTGGTCATGGACATCGGCGACCCCCTGCAGCCCCGGGCCGTGGGCGAAGTGCCGCTGGTTCCCGGACCCGAGTACCTCGTCCAGCGAGATCAGTACGTGTTCGCCTCGGGCCACGGCTACGCGGTCGGGATCTACGCGGTGGACGTCTCGATGCCCGCGGCGCCCGTGGAGGTGGGCTACCTGAGCGTGACCGAAGGTACCCAGATCCTCATGACGCACGGCGACCTTCTGGTGGTGCAGCGCCATCTCGCCGACATCATCGACATCGTCGACGCCAGCGATCCCGCCGACATGACCGTGCTGTCCAGCATCTCTCGCGATGGCCAGGCCCTGGCCTCGAACGGCGGCGACCTGATCTACATCCGCACCCGCACCCGCCTGGAGGTCTGGGATCTCAGCGACCCGGTGTGGCCCACACAGCGCGGCACCGTCGACCTTCCGGGGTTCTTCGTCGGCACCAGCATGGTTCTTCACGGCACGTCTCTGCTACTCGCGCCGGGCGCCAGTGCCGCCGAGGCCACCGTGGTGGACGTCGCCGATCCCGACGCCCCGTTCGTGGCGCAGACGTTTGGACTCCGCTACTCCATTGCCGGTGCGATCATGGTTGGCGATCTCGCCTACTTCCCGCTCAACTCCGGCGCCGTCGACCTCTACGACCTGGCCGATTTCGACGCCCCCGTCTACCGAAGCTCGCTGGTGGGCGACGCGACCACCGCGGCCGCGCTCACCGGCAACCACCTCGTTTGCGCCGACGGTGCCGTTCTCTCGGTGTACGACACGACCGGCGCTCACCTGTCGTACCCCGAGGCAGGTTTCCACGACTGGGTTTACGGCTTCTCGTTCAGCGCCGAACGCCACGCCGACCACGTCTACGTGGGCGGCCAGTTCGGTCTTTTCGCATTCGACGTCTCGGACTACACCGCGCCCGTTGTGTCCTTCTCCGAGAACGGCAGCGCCGCCGTGGCCATGGCCGGCGAGATCCTCTACGCCACCCGCGACCGCGCTCTGACCGTGTACTCGATCGACGACCCCGCGATGCCGTCCGCGATCACCGCATTCGAGCGTCCCTGGTGGAATTCCAGTCCACCGCTGTACGTGGCCGGCGACGTTCTCGTGGTCGACACCGCCGACAGTCTCCTGACCTTCGACATCAGCAGTCCCGCCAGTCCGCAACCGCTGGGCGGCCGAGCCTTCGACACGTCCGTCGTCACCATCGACGCCGGCCTGCTCTACGCCCTCACCGACACGGCACTCCACATCCTCGACCTCGCCGATCCCGTGAATCTGCCGCAGCTCGGCCAGACTCACCAGCCCGATGGCGAGAGCGTGGCCGTACACGACGGTTACGCCTACATCTGCAACTCCGCCTACGCCAACGGCCTGCTCTGGATCATGGACGTGCGCGATCCCACCGACCCCGCATTCGCCACCGCCCAGGAAGGCATCTACATCCGAGGCCTGTCCGTCCACGGAAACCAGCTCCTGGCCACCCAGGGCGGCTGGGGCGTGCAACTCCTGGACGTCGCCGATCCCCTGGCGCCGACCTACAGCGGCCACCTCTACCGCGGCTACGACACCGGCTGGGTCTACCGCGCCAGGGCCGTCGGCGACCTCGTCTGGCTTGGTCGCGACGACGGCGTGGGCTTCATCCCGACCCCGTGCATCGACGTGGTTTCGTCCGTGACGGATGAGCCCGGCGGACTGCCACGGACGCTGCAGCTGTCGAGCCACCCCAACCCGTTTAATCCGCAGGTAACCATCCGATTCGAGGTGCCGCAGCGAGCGTTCGTGGATATCGAGATCTTCGACCTCCGGGGACGCCGCCTGCGACGACTGTTGAACCGCGAGCCCCACGAGGCCGGACCCTACACCGTACTCTGGCTCGGAAACGACGATGCCGGCCGCGCGCTGGCCTCGGGTGTCTACGTGGCCCGGGTCAGGGCGGGCGTGTGGACTGCGGCACAGAAACTGACCCTGGTGAGATAGATCGGACAGATTGACTCGCTAATGCCAACAATGGTAGGATCCACGGGTCGTTCGACAACGGGTCGGTGTTCTGCCCCGCCGATGCAGGAGGCGGAGCAGCTGGGATCGCGATCCCCCGGCTCATTTCTCGTGACCTGCCAAGCACCAGGAGAGCCCACATGAAGAATCTGCTAGCGCTCGCACTCATCGTCATGGTCGCCGGCGGCGCCCTTGCTCAGACGTCCGAAGACAACATGATGGGAATGTTCTTCGCCGAGCCCTTCGTCAGCGAGAACACCAACCACGTGAACGCCTTCGCTCCCTTCTTCGCCCACGTCGTGCTCCTGAACCCCACGGTCGAGAGCGTCGGCGGCTACGAGGTTGGCGTCCTGCTGGATCCCACCGTGTTCGTCCTCGGCGTCACCGGCCCCAACGGCTGGACCAACTTCGGCAACAACACGAACCACCTCTGTGG
>PIVY01000687.1 GCA_003353795.1 bacterium | reverse complement strand
CCGTGGTCTTCGAGTCCGGCGCGCCGATGTCCGATGGGAGCATCGCCGGCAATGACGCTGACGGCGACGCGACAGTCTTCGAGCCGCACCATGATGTCATCGCGCCGTAATGGCGCTTTGTGCTCGTCCACGACGGTGACGAAGGCTTGCCACGCGTGCCGGTAGTCATTCGACACCGTCGGTGTGGTCAGCCATTCGATATCGGCGAGTTGGTCCATGTACCAGCGCGCCCACCGGGCGCGTTCGTCGATGAATCCATCGAGCTTTTCCAGCTGCACGAGGCCGATAACCGCCTGCAGGTCGGTCATGCGGTAGTTGAACCCCAAGCTGTCGATGTCGGGCATTGTCCCGGGCCCGGCGGCAGCGGACATGGTCGTCACGGCACCGTGATTGCGAAGTGAGCGCATGCGCGCGGCCAGCTGCCCATCGTCGGTGGTCAGCATTCCTCCCTCGCCGGTGGTGATGGATTTGCGTGGATGAAAACTGAAACACCCCAGCGTACCCAAAGAGCCCGCGGGCTCTTCGTGCCAGGCCGCGCCGGCGGCACAGGCGGCATCTTCGACGATAGCCACCCGTTGCGGCACTACCGCGCGCAGGGCCTGCATATCCGCACACAGACCAACGAGATGGACGGCGATGAGAGCCCGCGGGCGGCCGGTAATTGCCCCGAGAACAGCTTCAAC
>PIVY01000166.1 GCA_003353795.1 bacterium | reverse complement strand
ATGGCTGGAGTTCCTCGCCGGTGGCGGGGTTGCGGGTGTGGAAGGTGGCCATGTTCGGTCTCCCGGTGGTTGGTGGCGCGGTCGACCATAAGGCAACGGTCAGGTGCACGCCAGTCCGGGAATTCGAGCGAGGCGCGGCAATAAAAAAACGGCGCCGCTTCCCGAGAAGCGGCGCCCGTATCCGATCGGCGAGAGAGTCGGCTAGCCGAGCACCGTCCCGAAGGCCAGTTCGGAGATTCGATGCGCGATGGCCGGCAGGATCCCCAGCAACAGCACCAGCACGGCCATGCAGCCGGCCAGCACGGTGGTCTCCCAGTTGCGACCGTCGAAGGGCTCGGGGTCCGACTCGCTCATGAACGTCACCACGGTGATCCGCAGGTAGTAGTAGACCGACAGGAGCGAGTTGATCACGCCCCAGATGGCCAGGGGCACCAGTCCGGCCCGCACGACCGCCTCGAACAGGTAGAACTTTCCGAGGAAACCGACGGTGCCGGGAATACCCGCCAGAGAGAACATGGCCACGGCCAGGATCGTGGCCGCCATGGGCTGCCGGCGCGCCAGACCGCGATAGTGGTCGACCTGGTCGGCCTCGATCCCGCCGGCGCGGCCGAGCTGGCTGATGACGCCGAACGCGGCCAAGTTCATCAGGCTGTAGCCCAGCAGATAGAACAGCATGCCGCTGCCGGCAGCGCTCATGACCTCGGGACCGCGAAGCTGCAGGTCGGCGCCGCCGCGCGACGGGGCCATAATGGCCAGCAGACCCAGCATGAGATACCCGGCGTGAGCGATGCTGGAGTAGGCAAGCATGCGCTTGATGGACGACTGGACCAGGGCCAGCAGATTGCCAACGGTCATGGTCAAGACGGCCAGGACCACCAGGAGTCCGTACCAGACGTTGGCCAGATCGGGCAGGGCCAGCATGCAGAAGCGGATGAGCGCGGCGAAGGCCGCAGCCTTCACGGCGGTGGCCATGAAACCGGTGATGTGAGCCGGCGCGCCGTCGTAGACGTCCGGAGTCCACATGTGGAACGGCACCACGGCCACCTTGAAGGCGAATCCCACCAGCATCAGTCCCATGCCCGTCGCAAGCAGCAGCGCCGATCCCTCGCCGGCCCCGATGGCGGCGCTCAGTTCGGCGTAGCCGGTGCCTCCGGCGTAACCGTAGAGCAGCGCCATGCCCATGAGCAGGAACGCCGAGGCGAAGCTACCGAGGAGCAGGTACTTGAGGGCGGCCTCGCTGCTGCGGATGTCGCCGCGCCGGCCCGAGGCCAGCACGTACACCGACAGGCTCATGGTCTCCAGCCCGAGGAACACGATCAGAAGATCGTTGGCGGCCACCAGGATCATCATGCCCAGCACCGCGAAGATCACCAGCGGGTAGAACTCCGGACGGTAATTCCCGTCCTGCGCGTACACCGAACTGCCGTAGATGGTGGTCACCATACCGATGCCCAGCAGCAGGAAGTCGAAATAGCGCGTGAACAGCTGCACCGACAAGGCGCCGCCCATGATCGGCCCCGGTTCGGGCTTGACCGTGATCAGCGCCACGGCCGTGGCGAGAAAGACCAGGGTATTGAGAGCCGTGAGGTGGTCCTTGCGCAGGGTCCTCACGAAGGCGTCCACCAGCATGACCAGCATGCCGCCGCCGGCCAGGACCAGGTAGGGCAACAGAGCGGCCCAGTTGATGTCAGTCAGTGGCATGTTCATCGGACCACCTCCGCGTGGCCGTCGGCCGGGACGTTGTCAGGGATGTGCAACGTATGGTGCTCCACCTGGGGCGTTTCGTGGGGAGTTTCGTATTGCTCCAGTGCCAGGGGCGCGAGCACTCGCTGCAGACTCGGTTCGATCTTGTCGAGGACCAGCCCCGGTCCCACGCCGAGCCAGAACATGAACACTACCAGGGGCACCAACACCACCCACTCGCGCAGGCTGAGATCGGGCAGGCCGCGGTTCTTCTCCACCTTGAGCGCGCCGAGGAACACCTTCTGGTACATCCACAGCATGTAGATGGCGCCCAGGACCACGCCGGTGGTGGCCAGGACGGTCATCAGCCTCGCGTGCGGCAGGGTCGTGCTGCCGAAGGTGCCGAGCAGGATCATGAATTCGCCGACGAATCCGCACAACCCCGGCAGGCCAACACTGGCCAGGGTGGTGATCATGAAGATGGTGGCGAAGGCGGGCATGCCGTGCGCCAGGCCGCCGAACTCCGCCATCTCGCGGGTGTGTCGGCGCTCGTAGATGATACCCACCAGGAGGAACAGTCCACCGGTCGAAAGACCGTGCGCCAGCATCTGGAACACGCCGCCCGCAGCGCCCTGGGCCGTGAGGCTGAACAGCCCCAGCACCACGAAGCCGAGATGCGAGACCGAACTGTAGGCCACGAGCTTCTTCACGTCGGTCTGCACCCAGGCCACGAGTGCACCGAAGATGATGCCGATCACCGCGAGGATCGCCATCACCGGCGCCGCGGCCACCGTGGCCTCGGGGAACAGTGGGATGGCGAAGCGCAGGAGGCCGTAGGTGCCCATCTTCAGCAGCACGCCGGCCAGAACCACGGAGCCCGCAGTGGGCGCCTCCACGTGCGCGTCGGGCAGCCAGGTGTGCAGTGGCCAGATGGGAACCTTGATGGCGAAGGCCAGGGCGAAGGCCGCGAAGAGCCAGATCTGTTCGGAGTAGGTCAACTCCAGCTGGAGCCAGGTGGCGAGATCCATGGAGCCGGCCTTGAACCAGCAGTAGAGGATCGCCACCAGCATGAAGACCGAACCGGCCATGGTGAAGATGAAGAATTTCACCGCGGCGTAGATCCGGCGCTTGCCGCCCCAGATCCCGATGATGAAGTACATCGGGATGATCATCAGTTCCCAGAACACGTAGAAGAGCAGCATGTCGCGCGCCAGGAAGGTGCCGATCATGGCCGTCTGCAGCATCAGGTACATGGACAGGAACAGCGGGACCCTGTCCGCCAGCGCCCGGCGCGTCGACAGGATGATCAGCGGACCCAGCACGGTGGTCAGCATCACCAGCACCAGGCTGATGCCGTCGCAGGCCAGGTGGTACTGCACGCGCCCGTCGAGGAACCAGGCCACCCGTTCGGTGAACTGATCGGTGCCCGGCGCGGGATCGTAGCCGAACCAGAGCACCAGCGAGAGTGCGAGGTCGGCCAGGGCCACCACCATGGCGGTCCAGAAGGCCAGAACCGCATGGCGATTCATGACCAGCAGGATCACCAGCGCGCCCGCAAGCGGCAGGAAGGTGATCCAGCTCAGGATGTGGTCGGTGACGAGTGACAAGCCCGAATCCTCCCGGCCCGTTGGGGCCTTAGTCGATCGCTAGCCCAGGAACGTCAGATAGACCGTGAACGCCGTCACGCCCAGGGCGAAGACCCAGGCGTAGAATCGAACCATGCCGTTCTGCAACAGTCGCAACAGGGAACCGGTGAGCAGCGCCACCACCGCCGAGCCACTGACCAGGATGCCGTCGATGACACCGCGGTCGACCCAGCGGAAGCAGACCACGTCGGCCAGCCAGCCGAGCGGCCGATAGATCAGCTTCCCGTAGAGTTCGTCGACGTAGTACTTGTTGGTCAGCACCCGGTTGGGCAGGCCGCCCATCCAGCCGCGCGCCGCAGCCACCAGATCCGGCTTGCGGGTGTAGAAGTAGTAGCCCAGGCCGAGCGACAGCAGGGCCATGGCCGTGGACGCCGCCGCCAGGGTCAGTTCCAGGCTCGGGTCTCCATGGTGACCGCCGCCGTGAGCATCACCGTGGCCGCTGGCAAAGACCGGTGCGAGCCACTTCTGGAACCAGGCTCCACCGCCCATGGCGCTCGGGATCCCGATCCAGCCGCCGACGACGGACAAGATCGCCAGGATCACCAGCGGCATGGTCATGGTGGCCGGCGATTCGTGCACGTGCTTCTGCACCTCTTCGCTGGCCCGGCTCTTCCCCCAGAACGTCAGCACCATGAGGCGCATCATGTAGAAGGCGGTCAGACCGGCGGCCAGGAAACCGAGCAGCCAGAGCCAGGGGAAGCCGCCGCGGGCCCCGAGGAACGCCTCGAAGAGGACCTCGTCCTTGGAGAAGAAGCCCGCCAGCGGGAAGACACCGGCGATGGCGATGGTGCCGATGAGCATGGTGGCAAACGTGATGGGCATCTTCTTGCTGAGGCCGCCCATGATCCGCATGTCCTGCTCGTCGCTCATGCCGTGGATCACCGAGCCGGCGCCCAGGAAGAGCAATGCTTTGAAGAACGCATGAGTCATCACGTGGAAGATACCCACGGCGAAGGCGCCGATGCCGCACGCCACCACCATGTAGCCGAGCTGGCTCACCGTGGAGTAGGCCAGCACCTTCTTGATGTCGGTCTGGGACAGGGCGATGGTGGCCGCGATGACCGTGGTCGCGATACCAACTCCTGCCACGATCCCCATGGCCACCGGGCTGAGCACGAATAGGAAGCTCATGCGGGCCATGAGGTAGACGCCGGCGGTGACCATGGTCGCGGCGTGGATGAGCGCCGACACCGGCGTCGGTCCGGCCATGGCGTCGGGCAGCCAGATGTAGAGTGGGATCTGTGCCGACTTGCCGGTCACGCCCAGGAACAGCAGCAGCGCAGCCGCCGTGGCGATGCCGGTCAACTCGTGCGCGTGGTGCTTCATGACGCCGAAGCTGAACAGACCCTCGCCGCCGCCCAGGTGCGGCAGCAGGGTGGTCCCCACGAGGAACATGGCCAGCAGCGCGCCGAAGTCGCCCACCCGGTTGGTGATGAAGGCCTTGCGACCGGCGTTGGCGTTCTCGTCCTCGTTGAACCAGAAGCTGATCAGCAGGTAGCTGCAGAGCCCTACCCCTTCCCAGCCCACGAACAGCATGGGCAGGTTCTCGCCCAGCACCAGGGTCAGCATGGCGAAGATGAAGAGGTTCAGGTAGGCGAAGAAGCGCGCCATGCCCTTGTCGTGCGACATGTAGCCCAGGCTGTAGATGTGGATCAGCAGCCCCACCCCCGTGACCACCAGGATCATCACCGCCGACAGCGGATCCAGCATGAACCCGATGTCCACGTGCAATGGCCCGAACGAGAGCCAGGTCGCCACCGTATCGGTGAGCAGACGCTCCTCGGCCGGCAGACCGGCCAGACGGACGACCGCCCTGACCGAGAGCAGGAAGCTGACCACCAGCGTGGCGCACCCCAGCAGTCCGGCCAGCCGGCGCGGAATCCGCCGGTTCAACAGGCCGTTGACGGCGGCGCCCAGCAGGGGCACGAACACGATCCATCGAAGTGAAGTCTCGATCACAGTCTTACTCCATGAGCGTGGTCAGGTCGTCCGCATCCACGGACCGGCGCCGGCGGAAGATCTCCACCAGGATCGCCAGCCCGATGGCCACCTCGGCGGCGGCCACGGCGAAGTTCATCAGCACGAACACGTGTCCCGCCTCATTGCCGAGTTCTCGGCTGAAGGCGGCGAACACGATGTTGGCGCTCGAGAGCATGAGTTCGACACACATCAGCATGATGATGGTGTTGCGGCGCACCACGAATCCCACCATGCCGATCAGGAAGAGTGCCGCAGCCAGGATCAGGTAATGGGTCAGCCCTACTTCCACGGCAGCTTCCTCTCGTTCCGCCCCAGGGCCAGGGCCCCGATGAGGGCCACCAGAAGCACGATGGAAATCAGTTCGAACGCGAACAGGTACTTGCCCATGAGCAATTCGGCCATGCGCATGGGTTGGCCGAAGCCTTCGGGCGCTGCGCTGGAGAATCCGGGCAACGCGGCGCGGCGCACCCAGACCACCGCGGCGATCAGGATCACCGCAGCCGGCACCACGGCGGCCACCGGGACCCAGAAGCGCGGACGTCGGGTCTCGCCCTCGAGCACCGGGCCCTCCAGCATCATGATCACGAAGAGGAAGAGCACCATCACCGCGCCGGCGTAGACCAGGACCTGCATCACTGCCAGGAACGGCGCGGCCACGGCCGCGAAGACCCCGGCGAGTCCCAGGAGCGACAGGATCAGCCAGCAGGCGGCGCTCACGGCGCTGCGGCTGGCGACCGTTCCCACGGCTCCCAGCAGCATGACGGCCCCGCAGAAGTAGAAGAGGAAGGTTTCCATATCAGAGCGTCCCGTCCTTGTCGTTGTTCAGGAGGAACTCCTTGTCCACGATGAACGCCTCGCGAGTGTCGGCCGCGATCTCGTAGATGCCCGTATCCATGCGGATGGCATCGCAGGGGCAGGCTTCCTCGCAGAGTCCGCAGTAGACGCACCGCAAGAGGTCGATGGTGAACGTCTCGGGAAACTTTTCGATGGCCGGATTGGGATGCTCCGCGGCCTCGATCTCGATGCAGTCGGCCGGGCACACGGTGCTGCACATCTGGCAGGCCACGCACTTCGGCGAACCGTCGTCGCGCTGGGTGAGCCGATGCCGGCCCCGGAAGCGCGGACCGTAGTCGCGCTTCTGATCCGGGTACTGGATGGTCGGCATCTCGTCCGTATGGCGGAGGTTCTTCAGGACGTGGCGGCCGGTGACCACCAG
Source organism: bacterium (assembly GCA_003353795.1). GTDB lineage: Bacteria > Krumholzibacteriota > Krumholzibacteriia > LZORAL124-64-63 > LZORAL124-64-63 > Glo-17. The sequence goes on along the minus strand of PIVY01000166.1, from coordinate 5,251 downwards.
ACCCTTGAAGATCTCCACGAAATAGGCGCTCTCCCAGAAACTACGCTTGCGCGTGGTGACGACCTCGGGGAGTCCCTTGTAACTCATCGCAACGATTCCTTCCGGCGGCATGGCTGGCCGATGCGGCGCCCAGAGCGACGGGCTCCGGTCAACGGTGCACGGCGGCCAACCAGAGCGCGGTGACCACCAGGTTCACGAGTCCTGCGGGCAGCATGATCTTCCAGCCCAGGTGCATGACCTGATCGTAACGGAAACTGGGCACGGTCCACCGCACCCAGATGAAGAGCCAGGCGAAGAACACGAGCTTGCCGATGAAGGCGCCCGTCTGGATCAGGGAGACGAAGATCGAGCCGCCGCCCGCGCCGATGTTCCACGGCTGCAGCAGCAGCGATCCCAGCATGACCAGGCCGCCGACGACGGCCGCGGTGCCCAGGACGCCGGGCTCCCGTTCGCGAGCATCGTTGTACCAGCCCTTTTCGCGGCGAGCGCGGCGGAAATAGAGAGTGCCGATCCAGATGCTGCAAAGCCCACCGGCCACGAGCAGACCCGTGAGGATCGGTCCGGCGTGACCCTCGAGGACTGGTCGCGGGAGCCAGGGTATCTGGTAGCCCCCGAAGTAGAGCGTGGCGATGAGCGCGGCGGCCACCACCATGTGGGCGTACTCGGCCATGAAGAAAAGCGCGAACTTCATGCTGCTGTACTCGGTGTGGTAACCGGCCACGATCTCCGAGTCGCGCTCGCTCATGTCGAATGGCGTACGGTTGGTCTCGGCGTAGATGGCGCCCATGAAGAGCAGGAAGCCCAGCGGCTGCACCACCACTCCCCACTTGGGCAGCCAGCCCCAGATGAGTTCACCCTGGCCGCCCACGATGTCGGTGAGGCGCAGGCTGCCGAACACCAGGAACAGACCCATGAGCGCCAGGCCCATGGTGATCTCGTAGCTGACCATCTGGGCGGTGGCCCGCATGGAGCCCAGGAAGGTGTACTTGCTGTTGCTGGCCCAACCGCCCAGGGCGATGCCATAGGTGGCAAGGCTGCTGATCGCCAGCACGAACAGCATGCCGATCTCAAGGTCCGCCACCACCATCGGGTAGACCTTGTCGCCGATCTGCAGGAAGTCGCCGAAGGGGATCACCGTGTAGGTGGTCATGGCGACCACCATGCCCAGCCACGGCGCGAAGGCGTAGAGGAACGGGTGGCGCTGCGACGGCGCCACGTCCTCCTTGAACAACAGCTTGAACACGTCGGCCACGGGATGGACCAGGCCGGCCAGCCGGATACCACCGATGGAGGCCCGGTTGGGGCCGGTGCGGTCCTGGATGAAGGCCGAGCCCTTGCGCTCGCCCCAGATCAGGACCACCACGAATCCCATGATCAGGATGAAGAAGAAGATGATCTTCAGTAGTGCTTCCAGGATCACCGGCAGCATCATTCTCCTCCAGTCGGGGCGGAACCAGGCGACGCGACCGCGACGTCCGGCACCAGTCCCGCGGCAGGCAGGCGGTTCAGGGAATCCTCGTCGGCCAGTCCCAGTTCCTGCGCCACGAAGCGGCGCAAGGCGGGCAGGCCGGCCAAATCGAGGTCGTCTCCGGCATGGCCGAGCATGTCCACCAGGAGTCGCCAGTCCTCCCGGGCGTCGCCGGGCGCGGCCACGGCCCGCTGACCGCGCTGGATGCGTCCTTGCTTGTTCGCCCAGAGGGCGTCCTTCTCCGGCCACATGGAGAGAGGAATCACCAGATCGGCAGCCGCGGCGGTGGCATTGTGCCGCGTGCCCAGATAAACCAGACGCACGCCCTTCAGGGCGGCGGCCACCTCGAGGTGGGCAACCGGATCGCCACCGAGCACGAGCACGGTTCCCCGGGCGCCTTCGAGCGCCGCAGCCAGGTCGGCCGGGGCGACCTCGGCGAGGTCGAGCCACGACAGGGCGTGGCGATTCGGGCGGCGGTCCGACGACAGCAGGATCTCGTCGCCTTCGCCGAGACCGTCACCGGCGACGCCGCCGGCGATCTGGACTTCCCCGGCCAGGCGGCGGGCCAGGCGACGGAAGAGGACCAGTTCTTCCAGGGAAAGGGACGGATCGGCGAGGGCGAAGGCCACGCTACCGGGCTTCAGCATGCCCAGCAATTCCCGGCGGGCATCGGCCCAACTCAGGGATTCGAGCCCGCCATCACGGCGAACCAGCGCGCTGCCGAGCCGGCCCTCCGCATGGACGTCCTTGTAGATCATGCGCCCCGAGTCGCACATCCAGGGTCCGTTGACGTCGTCGTTGCGTCGCGGCTTCAGCCGGTAGACTCGGCCACCCTCGTGGTCCACGCGCACGTTGCAGCCGGTGGCGCAACCGGGGCAGATCGAAGGCGTCGCGCGCAGCATCCAGACGCGCTTCTGGAAGCGGAAGTCGCGGCTGGTGAGCGCGCCCACCGGACAGATGTCCACCGTGTTGAGCGAGTAGTTGTTGTCCAGCTCCACTCCGGGCGCGGTGCCGATCTCGGCCCGATCGCCGCGGTTGTAGATTCCCAGCTCGCCGGTCTTGGTGATCTCTTCACAGAACCGTACGCAGCGGCTGCAAAGCACGCAGCGCTCCTTGTCGAGGATCACGTGGGGCCCGATGACCTGGGCCTTCTCCTTGTTGACCTTGTCGCCCATCTCGATCTCGGACTCGTACAAACCGTAGTCCATGTACTGGTCCTGCAAACCGCACTCACCAGCTTGGTCGCAGATGGGACAGTCCACCGGATGGTTGATCAGGTGCATCTCGAGGATCTGCTTGACCGCCGTCTGCACCCGCTCGTTGCGGGTGTGCACCACCATGTCGTCGCGCACGGTGGTGTTGCAGGCGATGGTCAGCTTGGGCATGCCCTCGACCTCCACCTGGCAGAGGCGGCAGACCCCGGCGATGCTCAGATCGGGGTGGTAGCAGAAGTGCGGCAACGCCTCGCCGCGGGCCTCATGGCACGCGTCGAATAGCCTGGTGCCGTCGGGTACCTCGATCTGCTTGCCGTCGATGGTCAGCTTGGCCATGGTCGGTCCCTCGCTACTCGCCGCGCGCCCAGCGGGACGGCGATCCCGGGGCGGCGGTTTCGTGGATGCGTGCCTCGAACTCGGAACGGAAGCGCTGCAGGAAACTTTGCATGGGCATCACCGCAGCGTCGGACAGCGGGCAGATGGTGAGCCCGGCCATGCCATTGCAGACCTTGTCCAGGAGGTCCAGATCCTCGGGCACGCCCTCTCCCTTGAGGAGGCGGCCCACGATGCGGTGCAGCCAGCCGGTGCCCTCGCGGCACGGCGTGCACTGTCCGCAGCTCTCGTCCCAGTAGAAGTGCATGAGCACCTTGATCAGCTCGACCATGTCGGCGCTCTTCGGAATCAGGATCATGCCGCCCGACCCCAGCATGGTGCCGGCCTGCTGGAGCGACTCGTAGTCGAGAGTGCAACCCATGATCTCGTCGGCGGTGAGCACGGGCACGGAACTGCCGCCCACGATGCAGGCCTTCAGTTCCTCGCCGTCGATCATACCACCCAGTTCGTCGCGGTAGAACTCGGCGAACGGCAAACCGAGCGGCACCTCGAACACGCCCTGATTGCGCACCGGCCCCGACACCGACCATAGCTTGGTGCCGGCCGATTTCTCGGTGCCGGTGGCCTGGTAGGCCGCCGCGCCGTTGTTCATGATCCAGGGCACCGCCGCAACGGTTTCCACGTTGTTGACGATGGTGGGCTTGCCGAGGTAGCCGGCCACGGCCGGGAACGGCGGCTTGATGCTGGGCTGGCCCTTGGTACCGGTGACCGAGTTGATGAGCCCGGTCTCCTCGCCGCAGATGTAGGCGCCGGCGCCCTTGTGGACGATCATGTCCAGGCTGTAGCCGCTGCCGAGGATGTTCTCGCCCAGGAATCCGGCGGCGTAGGCCTCGTCCACGGCCTTTTGCGCCCGGTCCACCAGCCAGCCGAATTCGCCGCGGATGTAGATGAACGCGAGATTCGCGCGCACGGCGAAGCAGCTGATGATCGTGCCCTCGATGGTCTGGTGCGGATCGTAGTCGAGGAGGTAACGATCCTTGAACGTACCGGGCTCCGACTCGTCGGCGTTGACGAAGAAGTAGACCTGCTCGGCGTCCTTGGGCACGAAGCCCCACTTGACCCCCGTGGGGAAGCCGGCGCCGCCGCGTCCACGCAGTCCCGACTCCTTCACCACGTCGATGACCTCGTCGGCCTTCATGCCGTCGAGCACCATACGCAGGGCCCGATAGCCGCCCTCGGCCTCGTAGGTCTTCAGGAGGTGTCCGTCGGCGCGGCCGAAGCGCGCCGAGAGAATGTTGCAGCCGTCGCGGCTCATGAATCCTCCTCGAGCTGGCGATCGGTGTCCGCGCGGGGCACCACGTCCTTGCGCAGATTCTCCAGCAACTCGTCCGCCTTCTCGGTGGTCAGGTATTCGTAGAAATGCTTGCCCAGCTGGATCACCGGGCCGTGCCCGCAAGCGCCCAGGCACTCCACGCCGTGCAGCGCGAACTTGCCGTCGGGCGTGGTCTCCCCCAACCGGATCCCGAGCCGTTTCTCCAGGTGCGCGATGAGCTCGCGCGCACCCAGGATGTGGCAGCTGATGTTCTGACAGACCTCGAGCACGTACTCGGCCGGCTCCTCGGTGCGGAACATCGTGTAGAACGTGAGGACTTCCTGGACCCGCGCACGGGTGACCTCCAGGGTCTCGGTCAGGAAATCCACCGCGGCCGGAGAGATCCAGCCGAGCTCTTCCTGGATCGTCCAGATGCACGGCATCAGTGCACTCTGGTACGTGGGGTACCGCGACTTGAGCGCCTCGATGCGCTCGCGCGCGGCGTCACTCAACTGCAGGGCGGTGGCGGTATCGGGATTTTCCATCCTCAGCTCCGTGTCGATCGTTCCGGTCCGGCGCCGCAGACCCGGCCGCCGGGTGTTTCTGCGATTAGCGATCCAGCTCGCCGGCAATGATGTTCAGACTGCCCAAGGTAGCGACGGCGTCGCTGACCATGCCGCCGCGGGTCAACTCCGTGAAACTCCCGAAGATGGGGAAGCAAGGCGGACGGACCTTCATCCGATACGGCCGACCCGTGCCATCGGAAACGCAGTAGAAACCAAGTTCGCCGTTGGCACCCTCGCCGAACCCATACGCCCGGCCGGCCGGCACCTGGATGCCTTCGTACACCAGCTTGAACTGGTTCATAACGCCTTCGATGCTGCCGTACACTTTCTCCTTGGGCGGCAGGATCACGCGGGGGTC
>PIVY01000165.1 GCA_003353795.1 bacterium | reverse complement strand
GGAAGATCTCTACGCTCTCGCCGATCGTGCCGGCGCCTACAACAACGCCCACACCACCGACTTCTATACCGACTACATGATGATCCTGCCGTCGGGCGCCATCGAGACCGGCCTGGACCTCCAGTCGCAGATGCTCTTCCACTCGCTGATTCCCGACGAGAAATTCCCCAAGGAGCAGGGCATCGTCCTGGGCGAGCTGGCCCAGAGCCGCGATCGTGGCGACCCGTTCTACGACAACAGCCTGCGCCAGCTCCTCTACCGCGGCACCAGCCTCGAGCTGCCCACCCTGGGCACCACGTCCACCATCGCCGCCATGCAGCGTAACGACGTGTACGACTTCTACAAGCAGTGGTACGTGCCCAACAACATGATCATCACCGTGGCCGGCGGTTTCGATCGCGACCAGGCGCTGGCGTTGATCGAGCAGTACTACGGCCAGGTCCCGCCGCAGTCCCTGGCGCGGGTCGACCTGCGCGTGCAGCCGCACCTCGAGCGCACCATCACCCGGACCCGCCGCGGCGGCGACTCGCGCAAGCTGGCCATGGTATTCGAGGCGCCCGACTACGATTCCGTGGACTACATGCCCTTCCTCATGGCCACCGAACTGCTGGGCGCCGACGGCTCGGGCATCGTCAGCCGCGCCCTCGAGAATCTGCCCGCCGAGGAACGGCCGGAGTTCTCGCTCTGGTGGCAGGCCGCGCCGGGCTTCGGACACGTGGTGGTGGAGTTCGACCTGCCCGACGGCGCGGATCCCGATCTCCTGTATCGTCTGGTGCAGGACGCGGTCACCGGCACCCTGGAAATGGGTCTCGAGGACGAAGACCTGGCCGACGTCATGGCGCTCATGCGCACCGGGACCCTGAAGCAGCGCGAGCAGCTGCGCATGACCGGCATCTACCTGGCCGAGCAGCTGGTGCTCGGCGGCCCGGACTTCACGGTGTCGTATCTCCAGCGGCTGGGCGCCGTGACCCCCGACGACGTGCAGCGCATGCTGCGCAACTGGTTCGTCGATCAGCCGGTGGTGGCGCTGCTGGTGGAGCCGGCGGCTGCCGACGGCGACACCGGCGACACGCCGGCAGGCGAGATGACCGTCGAGCGGTCCGAGTTGCCGGGCGGCGCGGTCCTGGTGAGCCAGACCAGCCCGGGCAGCGAGCTCATGGCCATTCACCTCACCGTACGCGGCCGGGCCCTGCTCGATCAGCGCTACGGCAAGCCGGGCGCCCTCAACCTGGTGCACCACATGCTCGAGACCGGCATCAGCGGCTGCGACGAGGCCTGCCTCGCCCAGCGTGTGCGCCGCCTGGGTGCCATGGTCAAGCGCATGGACGACCCGCGCTTCCCCATGGACGATTATTACACCAACGGTCGCTTCAGCTTCGTTCGCGTCGAGTGCCCCGCGAGCAGCGGTCGCGAGGTGCTCGAATTGCTGGGCGAGGTGGCCCAATTCTCGACCTTCACCCGTGACGACCTCGAGCGTGAGCGTGAGAACCAGGTGGCGATCCTGGCCCGGCGCGAGCAATCGGCCGGCGCCCAGGCCCGCACGCTGCTCGACGGCGCCCTGTTCGGCGACCACCCGCTGGCCCAGCCGGCGGAGGGCACGGTGGCCTCGGTGGAAGCCGTGACCTACGACGAGGCACGCAGTCTCTACCGGCGCGCCTTCCTGCCGGAGAACCTCATCGTCTCGGTGGTGTCGCCGTTCAGTCACGAGGAGATCAAGGGCATGCTGCCCGAGCTCACCGGCGGATCCGGAACGCCCGGCGAGGGTCTGCCGCCGCTGCCGCTGACCACCGCGCCCTACCGCGTGGAGGCCACGGTGGGCAGCGGCATGGGCTCGGTGCGCATGGGCGCGGTCCGCCAGATCGATCCCGACGACGGGGCGGCGCTGGAACTGCTGGTGGCCATCCTGTCCGACCGCATGGGCATGGACCTGCGCGAGACCCGCGGCCTGAGCTACCGCGTGGGCGCCGGCATCGGCGTGTACGGCGACCAGGCCGTCTTCTCCGCCACCATCAATCCGCCCACGCCGCGCCTGGCCGAGGGCGAGACCGCCCTGGCCGACTTCCTGCGCGACTTCGACGCCGCCACCATCGATCAGGAAGAGCTCGACACCGTGCGCGCCGCGCGTCAGGGCCGCCTGCTCATGCGCCGCCTCGACAGCATCAGCCGGGCCTACTACCTGGCCATGGCGGAGCTGGGCGGCGACGTGTTCGCCTACCTGACCGCGATTTCCGCTTACGATGACGTCACCCTGGCCGATCTTCAGCGCGTGGCCGGCTTCTTCAGCGAATTGCCCCTGGTGACGGCGGTGGTAGACTAGGCATGTTCTTCAATTCGTTCATCTTCTTCATCTTCCTGGCCATCGTGCTGCCCGTCTTCTACCTGCTGCGCGGGCAGCGGCAGAAGGCCAGCTGGCTGCTCATCGCCAGCTACGTCTTCTACAGCTACTGGGACTGGCGCTTCTGCTCGCTGCTGTTGATCTCCACGGTGGTCGACTTCTTCGTTGGCCGCGCCCTCCATGCCGCCGATGACGAGACCCGCCGCAAGCGCCTGCTCTGGGTGAGCTGCGCGGTGAACCTGGGCATCCTGGCGGTCTTCAAGTACTTCAACTTCTTTGCCGCCAGCATCCAGGAAACCGCCGCGTCCATGGGCATGAACGTCGACTTCCTGCACCTCAACATCATCCTGCCGGTGGGAATCTCGTTCTACACGTTCCAGACCATGAGCTACACCATCGACATCTATCGGCGGAAGCTCGAGCCCACCCACTCGTTCATCGACTTCGCGCTGTTCGTGAGCTTCTTCCCGCAGCTCGTCGCCGGCCCCATTGAACGCGCCCGCAACCTGCTGCCCGAGATCGCCCGGCTGGGCAAACCCACGCGCACCCAGGTGTCCGAGGGCCTTGCGCTCTTGACCGTCGGCTTCTTCAAGAAGGTGCTCATCGGCGACGCCTGCGGCCGCATCGTCGACCACATCTTCGGCCAGCCCGAGCTCTACAAATCGCCCGAGCTGCTGGCCGGGCTGATCCTCTTCTCGATCCAGATCTACGCCGACTTCTCCGGCTACTCGAACATCGCCCGCGGTCTGGCGAAGCTGCTGGGCATCGAGCTGATGAAGAACTTCGAGCAGCCGTATCTGTCGGCCAACATCACCGAGTTCTGGCGCCGCTGGCACATCTCGCTCTCCAGCTGGCTGCGCGACTACCTCTACATCTCCCTCGGCGGCAACCGCCGCGGCAACGGCCGCACATACATCAACCTGCTGACCACCATGCTGCTGGGCGGTCTGTGGCACGGCGCGGCCTGGACGTTCGTGGTCTGGGGCGGTCTGCATGGGCTCTATCTCGCGGTGCACAAGATGGTGATCGGCGACCGCAAGGTAGCCGACCGCCTGGCCTACACCGGTCCCGCCAGCGCCGTCAAATGGGTCGGTGGCGTGATCGGCACCAACCTGATCGTGCTGCTCACGTGGCTGTTTTTCCGCGCCGCCGACTTCGATCAGGCCTGGTACTTCCTCGATCAGTTCGCCCACTGGCAGGGCAGCGAACTCAGCGGCCGATTCCTGGGCATCGTGCTCAGCTTCGGCGGCATGATGGTGTTCCTCGATTGCCTCGAGTACTTCACCCGCAGCCACGTCTGGGTGCTGAAACTGCGCCCCGCCGCCGCGGCCGGCATCTGCACCGCAGTCATGATCGTGGTGCTGCTCTTCATGGCGACGGTGGAGCCCATGCCCTTCGTCTACTTCCAGTTCTAGGAGGATCGGTTGAGGCTCGTGGTCGGCATCGTGGTGTTCCTGCTCAGCGGCCTGGCCACGGGTCTGGTCGTCGACGCGTACCTGCAGGTGGCGGAGATCCAGAGCCCGCTGGAGACGTATGCCGACCGAGACTTTGGTCCGCTCTACCATGCCGACCGGTCGTTCAGCCGCTTCAACGAGAGCTTCTTCCTGGGCAGCACCAACGAGTGGCGCACGCTGGGTGAGGGGCGGCCGGAGCGGAACGGGAATGGCGAACTGCGCATCCTCCTGGTGGGCGACTCGTTCGTGCTCGGGCATACGGTGTTGGAGCGGCATCACTTCAAGAACGTGATGGAGGCTGATCTCGAGGCTGCGCTGGGTCGCGACGTCGTCGTGCTCAACTTCGCCCGGCCGGATTTCAACCTCTGGAACATGCATCGGTATTACCGCGACTTCGCTTCTCGCTGGGATCACGATCGCGCGCTGCTGTTCGTGGGCGAGCCGGATCTGGTGCCGTCGCGACAGGTGGGGACGGAGCTGTATCCGATCAGCCTGGCTGACGGCGACTCGGTGGTGGCCGACTACTCGTTCCGGGAAAGTGCCTCGTTTGCGCGGGCCAAGCGCTTGGAGCCGGTGCTGTCGCGACTGGCCGTGCCGCGGTTGATGTTCAATCTGTACAAGGTTGGGTTACGCGGGGAGTTGCCGCGTGTGGTGCTGGGAAAGCTAGCGCCGGGGCCGAGCGCGCCTCCGGCCGAACTGGGCCGGGCCGACGGAACCGAGCCGCTGCCCGACAACAGCCAGGCGCTGGTTCGTGACCTGGCCGCCGACCCTCGCGTGACCTTGGTCTACACCGGGCCCGTGGCGCCGCGGCACAAGGAGACGGTGTCTTCCCTGGGCGCGTCGCCCCTCGACCTCGAGCCGGTGTTCGATCGCCTGCGCGCCGAGGGGGTCGACCCGTATCTCTGGCCCGTCACCGGCAAGCGCGGCCACTGGAACCACCGCACGCACGTGGCCGTTGGGCACGCGCTGGCCGCCGACCTGACGGCGGCGGGCGATCTGCCGTGACGGCGTTGAAGGGCATTCTGCTCTTCGCCGTGACGGCGCTGGTCACGCTCCTATTCCTGGATTTCTGGTTGCAGGTGGCGGAGATCCAGCCGCCCCTGGAGAACCGAGCGGACGAGGGACTAGGACCGGTTTATCGCGACAACGTCCGCTTCAGCCGCTTCAGCGAGGGCTTCTTTCTGGGCGGCGCCAACGAGTGGGGCTACCTGGGCCGGGGCGCGCCGCGTGAACGCACGCCGGGCACGGTGCGCATCGCCTTGATGGGCGACTCCTTCGTGCTTGGGCACACCGTCTTCGAGCGCCACCACTTCAAGAAGTACCTGGCCCGCGACCTGGCGGCGACGCTGGGCCGGCCCGTCGAGGTGCTCAACTTCGCGCGTGCCGACTACTGCCTCTGGAACATGCACCAGCACTACGTGGATTATGTGTTGGAGTGGGATCCGGATCTGACGTTGTTCTTCCTGTCCGACGGTGATCTGACGCCGGGCTATCCCGCCGATCCCGCCATGTATCCGTACACCGAGTACGTCGATGGTTTGCTACGCACCAATCGTGACTTCCTGCAGAGTGGCAAGCGGCGGTTGTACCTGCGGCTGGAGCCGGTGCTCACGACGCTGGCCTTGCCGCGACTGGGCTTCAACTTGCTGAAGGTGATCGACAGCGGGCAGTGGCAGGGGATGCTGCTGGGGAAGCTGGCGCCGGAGTGGGGTGCTGGGGATGGGGTGCAGTTGGGGGAGGTGCCGGGGCCGTTGTCGGCTTCGGCCTTGGCCAAGCCTGGGCCGGTGTTGCCGGAGGTTTCGGTGCGGGTGTTGGAGGATCTGGCGGGGCGGGGGCGTGTGGCTGCGGTGATCCAGTGGGAGGTGCGGCCGACGAATCGCGACGTCATCGTGGACTCGGGGATGCCGGTGGTTGAGTTGGCGCCGGTGTGGGCGGGGATGGAGGCTCGGGGTGAGGACCCGTGGTGGTGGGATGTGACGGGGCAGCGTGGGCACTGGAATCATGCGGCGCATCGGGTGATGGGGGAGTGGTTGGTTGGGGAGGTTGGGGGGATGGTGGGGCGGTAGGGAGCCGATAGGCAACGACGTTGCCTGTCAATCCGTTCAATCTGACAGTCGGCTCCGTCACGGCCGGTGCAGAGCCGCGACCCCCGTCAAAACCGTCCGGCGAATACAGGAGAATCCACATGCCAAGCGGCGGCTCAGACTGCTGCGGAACCTGCTGGTTCAACGCCAAGAACAAGAACCAACCAGGCTACGATCACGTCGACGATCCCGACCCGGACTTCTGCACCATCCGGGATCTGCCGCTCTCCGACCCGTTCTACACGTACTGCGGCAACCACCCCCACCGCCGACCGGACCGCGACCCGATCACGATCGGCCCCGTCTTCCGAGGCAACTCCCTCGGCGATCGGAGATTCTGGAAACCATCGCCGGACACCGAAGAGATCCGCCGGCATCTGCTCGCTCTCGTAGGTACGATCGAGGAGCAGCCGCCAACCGAGTACCCCATGGGGACCTCCTCGGAGGAGACCGTCGTGTGGCAGCTGGGTGAGTTCAGGGAAGCGCGGGCCGTCGGCGACCTACGCCGTGTCGCGTCGTTCAGTCCGGAATCGGGTGGCGACGGTCCGTTCGATCGATCTCGCGAAGACCTCGTCGCTCTCGCCCACGAGGCTCTAGATAAGATCGAAGGGCCTTCGGGCTGACGGTAAGGAGTCGAAGATGACCTGGTTCCAGAAACTAACAGGAATCACCGAAGACTCACCCACCCAAGTCCGCGAGCAACTCACCCTCGACGGCACCACGCTCCACTCACCGACCACCGGCGCCACCTACGAATGCGGCCGCCTCGAAACCCCATCCCTCGCCGAGTTGCGCCGGCGCAACAAATCCGTCCCGGCCATCCCCGGCCCCACAACCATCCGCGAGGCCATCGCCGACGTCCAAAAACTCCACCGCGATCCCGCCAGCGCCGGCTCCCTCTTCCAGGTCGCCTCCCAGTTCAACCTCCTCGAGATGGTCGGGTCCGACCGCACCCCGGAACTCGGCGTCGGCATCTACGAGAACGACCACACCCAGGGCCCCGCCTGCGCCATCGCCGCCGGCGCCGGCACCATCTACCGCAACTACTTTGCCGAGGTGAACGGCCGCATCGGCCAGTCCGCCGCCAACCAGATCGACTGCCTCGCCGATCTCGGCGCCGCCCTCGGCAATGACCACGACCGCCTCTGGACCATGCGCAACGGCTATGCCCTGCCCAGCGAACCCGGCCTCGCCGAGATCGCCGCGCGTCTGGAAGCCGCCGGCGAATCCGAACTCGACGATCTTCGCTCCCGGCTCTGCATCGGCATCCAGTGGCAGACCCAGGTCACCCTTGGTGGCGCGACGCACCGCGTCTCGCAGGCCTACTGCTCCGCCATGCCGGTCGCTTACAAACGGCACCCATCAGAACTCTGGGCCCCCTTCGCCCGCCTGGTCCTCGAGGCCGCCTACGAGGCGACCCTAGCCGCCGCCATCCACAACGCGCAGATGCACGATGCCCGCACGGTCTACCTCACCCTCCTCGGCGGCGGCGCTTTCGGCAACGACCCGCGCTGGATCCTCGACGCCATGATTCGCGCCCTGACGATCCACCGGGACGCCGGCCTCGACGTGGTCGTGGTCAGCCGGAGCCGGCCGAGTCCGCTGGTGAGTCAGCTCGTGGCCGGCCTGGGCTGGTAGCGGCCCTCGCCTGGGGATGTATGGATTCGGTGACCACCCACCAAGCTCAGCAGATCGCGACCTCCGGCGATTCCATCGCCCGCTGGAGATGCTCGAAGAACCGCCCGGCATGAACCCCATCGCACAGCCCATGATGAGCCTGGAGCCCGACCGATACCGCCGACCGTCCCCCCGCACGCGTGATCTTTCCCCAGGCCAGCTTCGGGACCGAATGGTTTCCCCCGAGCCTGATCGGATGCTGAAGTCCGGTGAAGGCCACCCAGGGAATGCAGGTCATGAACAGCAGATCATCCCGGCCGGGTTCGTCCTCGACCAGTTCCCGCTTCTGCTTGGTCGCTTCTATCTGCCGGCGGGCGTCCTCGAAGAACAGACGGCTGTCCGGGTGCAGGGTCGTCGTGCAGAAGTTGAACAGCTCGTCATCGTTCATGATGGTGAACGCCGGGTGCACCAGGTCATGCTCGACCACCTGGTTGCCGTCACGAACCCTGGTCCTGAGTTCCGGGACCTCGTTGGCGGCCCTGGTCAGCAGATAGACCGTCGCCAGGAAGACGCTCAGCCCGCGGTCCTTGCAGAACGCGAGCAAGGCCGTGGCGTCGACCTCCGCCACGATATTGAACTCCGGATAGTCGAAGGCATTGAAGTACTCGAAATGGCTTCGGCGTTTCCAGGTCGTCTGGTCGATGATCTTCATGAGGCAGGCGTCAACTTCCCTTGGCGATCGTCCGGATCCTAAGGCGTGTACTCCAACGGCGCCCCAGGCCCCAACGCCAACCCAAGCAGCATCCAGATCACCAGCATCAAGATCCGCGCGATCGCGAACACGATGGCGAACGGCAACATCAACGAGATGATCGTCCCGATCCCCAGGTTCTTCTGATATTTCTGCGCGAACACGATGATCAGCGGGAAGTAAGGAAGCAACGGCGTCAGGATATTACTGTAAGAATCGCCGATCCGGTACGCAGCCTGGGTAAGCTCCGGCGAGTATCCCATCAACATCAGCATCGGAACGAAGATCGGCGCCATGATCGCCCACTTCGCCGACGCCGACCCGATCAACAGGTTGATCAACGACGACACGAGCACGAACGTCACGATCAACGGAATCCCCGTGAACCCGATGTTCTTCAGGAACTCCGCCCCGGAGATCGCGAAGATCACCCCGAGATTCGACCAGTTGAAGTAGGCCACGAACTGCGCCGCCACGAAGGCCAGCACGATGTACGCGCCCATGTCTGACATCGCTCCGCCCGTCATCTGCGCCACCTGCTTGTCGCCCTTCACGCTGCCGGTCACGCGTCCGTACACCAGGCCGGGGATGAAGAACAGCACCATCATCAAGGGCACGATGGCGGCGAAGAGCGGCCCGAAGCTGCCGTCCTCGAGGCGGAAGACGCTGCCCGGCCGGAACGATACCAGCGCCACCAGCACCAGCAGCACGCCGCCGGTGATGTTGGCCAGGGTCAGCCCCTTGCGCTCGGTCGCGGTGAGATCCTGAGTCGCGGCCTCGTCTCCCTCGCCCGGCACTTCCTGACCTTCCTCGGGGCGCCACTTGCCAAGCCGCGGCTCGAGGATCCGCTCGGTCACGAAGGTGCCGCACACCGCCACGATCGGCACCGAGGCGGCCAGCAGGTACCAGTTGGCGGTGGGGTCCACCACGTAGTTCGGGTCGATCATCCGCGCCGCCGGCTCGGTGAAGCCGGCCATCAAGGGGTCGAGCCCGGTCAGGAAGAGATTGGCTCCGAAACCGCCCGACACGCCCGCGAACGCCGCCGCCAATCCTGCCAGCGGATGACGGCCCATGGAGCGGAAGATCACCGCGCCCAGGGGAATCAGCACCACGTAACCCGCGTCGGCCGCAATCGACGACAGCATGCCCGCCGTCACCAGCGCCATGGTCACCAGCCGCCGCGGCATTATCTGCACGAAACCCTTCAGCCCCGCCGCGATGAGTCCCGAGCGCTCCGCCACGCCGATGCCCAGCATCACCGCCAGCACCAGGCCCAGGGGCGGGAAGCTCGTGAACACGGTCACCATCTCGGTGAAGATCCGGCGAATGCCGGCCGAGTCGAGCAGGTTTACCGCCTTGATGGTCTCGCCCGTGCCCGGATGCACGGCCGAGGTTCCCAGCAGCGAGAACAACAGCGACGCCAGCAGCACGATGCCGATCATGCCGGCGAAGAGGGTGACGGGTTGGGGGAGCTTGTTGCCGGCGCGCTCGACCCAGTCGAGGAAGCGCTGGGCGAAGCCGGTGGGGGCGGTGGTGGCGTTGGTGTCGCTCATGGGACCTGACCTGGGGGCTGGGGTGAACGATAGTGCGGATTCCGGCCAGAATGCCTGAATCGTCGCGCCATGTCCACCGTCACGCCCACCGGCACACGCGATCCGCTAGGTGATGATCAGGATCGCGATGTACGGCACCAGGTTGAAGACCAGGATTGTCATCTTGTACCGCGCCAGGTACTGGAAGTACTGCCGGCACACCTCTTCCTCGGTCAGGCCGAACATCCGGGCGTGTATTCCCGACAAGGATTTCCGCGCCCCGACCAGCATGACGGATGCGACGACCAGCATTCCCAGGTTGATCGCGGTGGACCAGGCCAGCAGCTTCCTGACCAGTTCGATGGTTTCCATGGACCGTTCCTTTCAGTGAGTCGTCGACGTCGTGAGGCTGAGAATGTCGCAACGATCGGCGCGAATGTCACGTCTGCGCTTGCCAACGCGGCGGCCCGGGAGAACGCGCCTCCCGGGCCGCCGCTGCGTGACCACGCTATCGATCCTGCCAAGCACGGTGGCCCGGCCCGGTCGACATTACTTCTTCGGCTTGCTCGCCAGGAACGCCTCGACCAGGGCCGTGGTCTCCGGCCGTAGATTCTCGATCCCTTCGTATGGGATGTCGTGAATCGGGTCCCGGTCGGGATACTGCTTCCTTGTGGCCATGTGCCGCTTGACCATGCTCGCGAACTGCCCGCCGGCCCAGGTGCCGTACTTGATCGAATCGGCCGTCAGCTCCTCGCGGGGATCGCGGCAGAGGTCGAAGAACTGCGCGCTGAGGATCGGGTTCTGTCCGGGAGGCGCCAGGTGCATCTTGTACTTGTTCTTCACCACGGACTTCAATTCCGTGCCCTCGTAGACGAAGACGTAGTCGCGGCGGCCGTGACTCTCGCCCAGGAGCAGCACGCCGGTCTGGTCGATGCCGTCGATCACCCGGTCGGTGGGGATACCGTCCGTGGCGCCTGCCAGGCGGGCGAAGGACGTGAAGAGATCGGAGACGTGGATGATGTCCTCGGCGTAGCTGCCGGGCTCGATCACGCCGGGCCAGCGAACGAAGGCGTTGACGCGAACGCCGCCTTCCAGATGCTCACCCTTGCCGCCGCGATAGACACGATCATAGGCCCCGGTCAGGCCCTTGTACTGCGTCATGGTGCCGTTGTCGCCCATGGCCATGATGATCGTGTTCCCGGCGATCCCCAGCCGATCGACCTCGGCCACGATCTCACCGATCCACGCGTCGACCTCGACGATGCTCTCGGCCCAGCTTCCCCCATTCAGCGTCTTGAACTCGCCCTCGGGGCTGCGCGCGAAGGTGACCGGGTAGAGCGGCCAGTAGTTCAGGAAGAAGGGCGAGTCCTGGTCGGCGAGGCGCCGGATCTCGTCCATGGCGCGTCGCTGGTAGCTCTCGTTCATCTCCCGATACTTCTGCTGGTTCCACTGCTCGCCGGGCTCCATGTCCACTTCGTAGATCTTGCCGTCGCGCAGTTCGACCCCGAAGACCATGTGACTCGCGTTGGGGATGAACTGGTTGTCCAGGGTGAAGGTCTGGGGCGCGACCCCGTCGGTGCCCATCCCGCGCGTGATGTCCGACTGCTCGGCTTCCGTGTGCATCAGGCCGAGCTGAGCCTGCTGGTGGATGGGGAAATGAGCCTCCATGAACCCCTGGTTGTTGGCCCAGGATTCCTGGATGTCGCCCAGGTGCCACTTGCCCACGTGGGAGGTGGCGTAGCCGGCATCGACGAGCAGCTCGGCGATCGTGATCTCCTCGGTCGGCAAACCGTCGCCCGCGAGAGTGGCCTTGGCCTCGACGACGCCGGTCCGGACCGGGAGGCGCCCCGTCATCATCGCCACGCGCGTGGGCGTGCAGGACGGCTCGGTGTACATGCGCTGAAGGCTGAGCCCCTCGCTGGCCAGCGCGTCGAGATTCGGGGTCTTGTAGCCGCGAGTCACGGCCATGCCGGGCATGCCGATCTCACCGAATCCCAGATCATCGAGCAGGATGTAGATGATGTTCGGGGGTCGGCC
>PIVY01000686.1 GCA_003353795.1 bacterium | reverse complement strand
GTATTGAAATCATTAGCATAGCCACCGGAGGAGAAGTTGGCCGTCACCGCGGTGGGTCCCAATATCACCAGGTCCAGGGGATTCGCGCTTCCGCTGGCGTCGCCGCTCCAACCCTTGAAGACCGACCCCGGCGCCGCCGTAGCGGTCAAGCTGACCGTGTCGCCGGTCAGGTAGGATGGCTGGTCGGGATTCGCGACGACGGACCCGACGCCGGTCCCCGTGGTCGCAATCGTGAGAGGGTGGAGCTGAATCTCAGTGAAGGTCGCCGTGATGTTGCTGCTCGCGAGCATCGTGACGTCGAGCGGATTGCTCTGACTCGTGACGTCGCCGCTCCAGCCCGCCAAGACGAAGCCGGCCGCCGGCGTTGCCTCGAGGGTAACCACGTCGCCCAGCGTGTAGAGCGCCGAATCGGGCGTCTTCGTGACGCCGCCGTTGCCGACGATCGTGACGTCCAGCGTGAGATCAGTGGGCGGCGGCGAGAGCGGACGGACGGCGAAGTCGTCCCAGTACTTCTGGCCGGAGGACATCGACCAGACACCCACGGTCCCGGACGTGAGGCGATTCGCACCGCTGTCGGATGCCTCGGCCTGCCAGCCCGCGGGCTCCGCGTCACCCTCGGCCCAGACCTTCACACGGATGTCGGTCTGGATGACGCTGTCTTCCACCTCGATTCGGAAGTGGTACCA
>PIVY01000164.1 GCA_003353795.1 bacterium | reverse complement strand
GCTCGAAGGTCCGACCGCATGAGGTCCAGGTAGATGGCGGGGGAGAAGTCGCCGGTGGCCTCGTCGCCTTCCTGCAGCAGCGGCGGATCGAAGCCCAGCTTGCGCGCGTCCTCGAGCGCCTGCCCGGCCTCCGGCACGAAGAGTTTCTTGAAGTAGACCTGGGCCTGATTGTAGGGGATCTCGCCACGGCCGGGCGCCAGTTCGCGGACGCGGTGATAGCCGGCGAGTGCCTCGTCGAATCGGCTGGTGAAGTAGGCGTTGTTGGCCAGACCCATGAGCGCGACCACGTCCTCGGGCCGTTCGGTGAGCACGGCGCGGAACTGCTCGCTGCTGGCGGAGTAGCGACCGCGGCGGGCTTCCTGCAATCCGAGCGCCAGGCGGAGTCGGAGTCGCCGGTCGGCGTCCTCGGCTCTGGCCAGACGTTCCCGCAGATCCTGGATCAACGACGACGACGCGTGGTCCCGGCCGGCACGCACGAGCAGCGTGGTCTCACTGTCGGGGTCCAGCACCGGTACGGCTTCGCGCAAGGGCGGCCAGTTGGGGAAGCTCAGGCCGAGGGCCACGAGCCAGGTGACTAGGATCAGATGCCGGCTGCCGCCACGGGCCTGCAGCAAGAGCGGGATGGAGAGCAACGCCAGTCCGCCGAGCCAGCCGGGACGCACCAGGATGACCGCGAGCACCAGCAGAATCGGGGTGGCCCTGCGAACGCGATGGGTCGCGTCGCGGAACATGGTAGCGCTGAGATCATGGGCGATGTGGCGCCACCACGCGAGCAAGCCGGCGGCAACCAGGACGGTCCAGAAGACGGTGACCACGAGGGTCGCCGCCTGGTGAGCTTGCATGGCCAGCCTGGGCGCTGCCAGAGGGTCGGCCAGCGATGCGCGCAGGGCGCCCGGCAGATGCCAGACGAAGGCGCCGGGATCCCGGTCGCGCAGGGCCTGCATCATCTGCCACAGGGGCAAACGACTGTCTCCGGGGCGCGCGGCCAGGGCGGCGCGGATACTGGTTGCGGCGGATTCCTGATTTCCGTCGAGGGCCGCGTGCCGTGCGCTGCGGAACAGACGCTCGCCGGCGGCCGGATCGTCCAGGCGAGGCGGAATGGTGGGCGGGGCGGCGCGGGGAACCGTGGTCGTCGACACGTCCGGCAACAGTTTCCGCGAGATGTTGAGATTGGCCGCGGCCACGGGCTTCGGCGGTGCCGTCTCGAGCGTGTCCAGCGGGGCGGATCCCCGTGACTGCGCGGCTGCCGGCACGGTCATGACCAGCAGCAACAATCCGGCCGTCGCCAGGGCTGCTGTGCCGTGGCGGCGGAGGTCGGTGGAGGTCTGGCGAAGGATTCGCTTCACGTCGCTGACTGCCTCTCGGTGGTACGGTGCCCGGATCGGTCCGGGCGTACGGGACCACAGGTGTTCCGGGGTGGCAAAACGCCACGTCGTTCCTCCTGCGGGTCTGAAGGATCAATGTTCGTGCCGGATGGGTCCCAGTGTGCCCCGTCGTTCCGAGATGGGGAGCGGCCGGGCGCCGACTCGCCGGACGATTCTGCAACTCGCATCCTGGGAGGGATTTGTCCACGCCACCTCAGGCGAATAATCGGGGGGAGGCGAGATGGTGCTTCGACGGTGAACAGGAACCCGGCCGGGCGATTTGCACGGACGACCGCGTCGGCGGGTCCGGACATCCGTGATGCGCGACCACAGTCGTCGGCGCGGGCGCCGGCAGGGGCTCGAATCCCTTTCACGGGACCGAATTAATACTTTGCACCCATCGCCCTCCACGGTATCTTGTTGCGCATGCGATGGGTGGTGTCAGGATGGCACCACCTGATGTTTGTTGGCTGGAAACAGATTTCAGCTCAGCTGAGATCGACCTTCAGCTTCGCCTGGAAACGGATTTCAGCGTTCGCGCGCCTAGTCGGTCCAGCCCCGGATCCAGCGGCGCGGCAATCCCGAAGGAGGGACACGATGAAGATTCGGAACCTGATTCTGCTGGTCGTGCTAGCGGCCGCATTCGTCCTGGCCGGCTGTTCGTGCAAGGAGTACGAGGAGCAGATCATGGCCCTGGATTCGCAGGTCGCCGACCTGCAGCAGCAGCTCGGTGAGCGCGAGGCCACCCTGGCCGAGTGCAACGACCTCACCGAGGAGCTGCGCAAGAACATCCGCGAGGCCGAGATGGAGAACGCGGTGACGATCGAGCAGCGCGATAACCGCTACATCGACATCACCATGACCGATGCCGTCACCTTCGCCAGCAGCCAGTGGATCGTCCTGGACACCATGGTGCCGGCACTGGAGACCATCGCGTCCACCATCCGCAACCGCTCCGACTTCAAGGTCTACGTCGAGGGTCACACCGACGACAAGGGCATCATGGAGGAGTTCCAGGAGCGCTGGCCGAGCAACTGGGAGCTGGGTGCCTTCCGCGCCGCCGCGGTCACCCGTTACCTGACCAACGATCTGGACCTGCCCGCCGAGCGCTTCGCGTCGGTGAGCTACGGCCCGTTCCAGCCCCTGACCAGCAACGACACGGCCGAGGGTCGTGGCGAGAACCGTCGCGTGGTCATCCGCCTCGAGAAGATCACCGACTACTAGAGATCAGTCGGCACGCGAACGCAGAAGCCCGGCCGGGTTCCACCGGCCGGGCTTTCGTTTGTCACTCAGTCCGCCCCGCCGTCGATGTGGGGGGTGTCTTGATTCAACCCTGACCGTGGGATTCATGTTCCCCATAGCAAGAAACCGCCCGACGCATGTCGGGCGGTTTCGAGCGATCCCATGGTCAGGGTTGGATCAAGACACCCGCCGCATCGACGCCACGTCCGCCATCCCGGCAACCGCCGCCTCGATATGCTCCGCCGTATTGAACGGCCCGACGGAGAACCGCACCGTCCCCTTGGGCGTCGTCCCGATCTCCGCGTGTGCCAGCGGCGCGCAGTGCAGCCCGATGCGGGTGGCGATGTCGTGCTCCACGTCGAGGATCTCGCCGGTCTGCATGGACTCGAATCCCTCGACGTTGGCGCAGACCACCGGCAGATACCGGTCGTCCCAGCCGTCGCAGTAGAGTTTCACCTCGGGGATCTCGCGCAGGCCTTCGATGAGCTTGCGGGTCAGGTCCATCTCGTGCTTGCGGATGGCGTCGAGTCCCTGCTCCTCGACCCACTCCACGCCGCGCTTGAGCCCGGCGATACCCACGGTGTTGGCGGTGCCGACCTCGCCGACGTACGGGAAATAGTCGAGGTGGGTGCGCACGGCCGACTTCACGCCGGTGCCGCCCCAGCGGGTGCTGCGGATGGGAACGTCGGGGCCGACGACCATGCCGCCGGTGCCGGTGGGACCCATGAGCGACTTGTGGCCGGTGAAAGCCAGCAGATCCACGTTCCAGGCCGCCATGTCCACGGGAATCATGCCCGCGGTCTGGGCCACGTCCAGGGCGTAGAGCACGCCCTTCTCGCGGCAGACCGCACCGATGGCCGCGGCGTCCTGGATGGTGCCCAGCACGTTGGAGCCGTGGTTGACGATCACCAGGCGCGTCTCGGGCCTGATGGCCGCGGCGATGTCCTGGGGATCGACGAATCCGTCGCCGTCGCATCCCACGAGGTCGTGAGTGATGATCCCGGCCTGCTCCATCTCGTACAGGGGGCGCAAAACCGAGTTGTGTTCGAGCGTGGTGGAGACCACGTGGTCGCCCGGGTGGCACACGCCCTGGATGATCATGTTGAGTGCCGCCGAGGCATTCAGGGCGAAGCAGACGCGGTTGAAATCCTGGGCCGGATTGTTGAAGAAGCGATCGAGCAACCGGCGGGCGCCGTCGAGCATGAGGCCCGCTTCCACCGCCAGGTCGTAGCCGCTGCGACCCGGGTTCACGCCGTAGTCGCGGTAGAACCCCGCCATGGTGTCGATGACCACGGGCGGCTTGGGAAAGGCGGTGGCGGCGTTGTCCAGGTAGATCAGGTCACTCATGCTGGCTCCTCGGCTCGACGACCGCAGCTGGCGAGAAGCTCCGGGTCGGGACCAGGTCAAGCGGACGGACGACGGGGATGTCCTACCAATTATGCTCCCCCGAATCGCAGGAAGCAAGATCGCCCCCCTTGCCACTCGGGCCGCCGGCCACTACCATCCCGCGGTTGATTGGCCACTCGCCGCCAAGTTTCCAGAGGAGGACTCGAATGCACCGCTTTTGCAAGTACGCGCTCCTGTGTGGGATCCTGCTGTTCACCGTCGCCGGAGCCGGAGCCTTTCCCGCCGACGACGAGGCGCCCTTCGTGCGGCTACACACCGAGGAGGGGATGATCCTTCTCGCCTTGTTCCCGGACCTGGCGCCGTATCACACGGCGAATTTCCTGCAACTCGCCTCCAGCGGCTACTACGCGGACACGTACTTTCACCGGATCATGGTGGATTTCATGCTCCAGGGCGGGTGCCCCAATACCAAGGATTTCGACCCGCGCAATGACGGCCAGGGCAATCCCAAGCTTTCGGATGTGGTCACCGACACCGAGCGCGAGCAGCTCGAGGCCATCGCCGCGTCCTTGTCCGCCAGGGGCTACGTGGGACTCGACCTGAACAGCCCGGTCTTCCTGAAGGCCGAGTTCTCCCCGACGGCCAAGCATCTGCGCGGCACGCTCAGCATGGCCCGCCGCTCGCGGCCGGTCGACTCGGCCGGAAGCCAGTTCTTCATCGGTCACCATCGGAGCGCGAGCCTGGCCAATCTCGATGGCCAGTACACGGTCTTCGGGCACGTGGTCGTGGGCATGGACGTGGCCGACCGCATCATCACCGCGGAGAAGGACTCGCGGCGCGGCGCCGATCAGCCCGCCGAGCCGGTCAAGATCATGCGGACCGAGGTGTCCACCGGCGTGGCGAGCCTCACCGAGGACGAGCAGGCGGCTTACCGCGGCATGCTGAAGGAGATCGCGGACGCCGACAGTTCGTGGTAACGAACGAGGCGGGCCGACGCAAACCATGAGCAGCACCGAGAACAAACGCGGCAACGCCCGCGGCGAGATCACCCTCAAGGGGGTCCGGGTCCACAACCTCAAGAACCTGGACCTCACCTTGCCGCGACGTCGTCTGATCGTGGTCACCGGGCCCAGCGGGTCGGGCAAGTCGTCGCTGGCTTTCGACACGCTCTACGCCGAGGGGCAGCGGCGTTACATCGAGAGCCTCTCCAGCTACGCCCACCAGTTCCTCGACCAGTTGCCGAAGCCGGACGTCGACCGCGTCGACGGTCTGTCGCCGGCCCTGGCCATCGACCAGAAAGGTCTCGGCAGCAGCCCTCGGTCCACGGTGGGCACCACGACCGAGATCACCAGCTTCCTGCGCCTGCTCTACGCGAGAGTCGGCGCACCCCATTGCGACGACTGCGACCTGCCCGCCACCAGCCGCCCGCTGGCCGACATCGAGGACGAGATCCTCAGTCTGCCCAGCGGCACGCGGTTCTACCTGCTGGCGCCGGTGGTGCGCAGTCGCAAGGGCCAGCACAAGAAGCTACTCGCCGACCTCTGGCAGGACGGGTACGTACGCGCGCTCATCGACGGCGAGATGCATCCGCTGGACGACGCGCCCGAACTGGTGTCCGGAAAGCGCCACGACATCGCCGTTGCGGTGGACGGGATGACCGTACGCGACGGCGTCCGCGATCGGCTCCGCGCGGGCCTGACAACGGCCACCGAACTGGGAGAGGGGTCGGTCCTGGTGCTGGCCGGCAACGAGCAGAGCTGGTACAGCCGAACCTCCAGCTGTCCGGGTTGCGGCCAGAGCTTTCCCGAGCCGGATCCGCGCCTGTTCAGTTTCAACAGCCCGGTGGGATCGTGCCCCGACTGCAACGGGCTGGGCACCCTGCGTACCATTCCCGCCGACCTGCTCGTGCCCGACGAGTCGCTCAGCCTCGACGGTGGCGCGGTGGAGTTTCTCAAGGGCAAGGAAAGCAGCTGGCTCTACACCCAGATCGAGGCGCTGGCCGGCGCTCTCGACTTCACCATGGTCACGCCGTGGTCGGAACTCTCCGCCGAGGTGCGCGAGGTGCTGCTGCACGGTCTCGACGCCGACACCGACCGCGCACTCCATGATCATCAGCACTACCAGGCCTTCCTCAAGGGCTGGTCCGGACTGGTGCCCGAACTGGTGCGCCGTCATCGCGAGACAAAGAGCGAGCGCATCCGTCAGAATCTCGAGAAGATCATGGCCGAGGAAACCTGCCCCGGGTGCCGCGGCATGCGGTTGCGACCCGAAGCGCTGCAGTTCCGCATCGGCGGTCGATCTATCGGCGAGATCAACGCCCTGACGCTCACCGAACTGGCCGAGTGGGCGGAGAGCTTGACCTTCACGGGCGCCCGCGACCTGGCCATCGGAACGCCCATCGCGCAGCAGATCCGGCATCGCCTGGGATTCCTGTTGCGTGTGGGGGTGAGCTATCTCTCCCTTTCACGGACCACGCGGACCCTGTCGGGCGGTGAGGGGCAGCGGGTTCGGCTGGCCACCCAGGTGGGCAGTCAGCTCACCGGCGTGCTGTACATCCTCGACGAGCCCAGCGTGGGGTTGCATCACCGGGACATCCGCCGGCTCATCGGCACCCTCGAGGCCCTGCGCGATCGCGGCAACAGCGTGGTGGTGGTGGAGCACGATCGCGACGTGATGATGGCCGCCGATCATCTGGTGGATCTGGGGCCGGGCGCCGGCGAGCACGGCGGCCAGCTGGTGGCCCAGGGTACAGTGGAAGAGGTCATGGCCACCGTGGGCAGCGCCACCGGCGACTTTCTGGCCGGCCGCACCGGCGGCGACGCGCCGGCGCCTCTGGTGGGTGCGCCCCCCGAGCACTGGCTGCGGCTTGCCGACCTGCACGGTCGCAACCTCAAGAACATCGAGCTGGCGATTCCGCTGGAGCGGCTCACCGTGGTCACCGGCGTGTCCGGTTCGGGCAAGAGCACCGCCGTCCACGACACGCTCTACCGCGTGCTGGCGGGCCGTCTGCACCGGGCCCGCAAGCGGCCCGAACCTCACGGCGAACTGGAGGGACTGGAGCGCCTGCAGGCCGTGGTTCTGGTGGACCAATCGCCCATCGGGCGCACGCCCCGATCCACACCCGCCACCTACACCGGACTCTACGGTCACATCCGCAAGCTCTTCGCCCAGACCAATCTGGCCCGGGTCCGCGGCTACGGCGCCGGTCGCTTCAGCTTCAACACCGCGGGCGGCCGTTGCATCACCTGCGAGGGTGCGGGCGTCCGCCGGCTGAGCATGGACTTCCTGCCCGACGTGGAGGTGCTGTGCGAGGATTGCGCCGGCCGGCGGTTCGATCGCGAGACGTTGGAGGTCCACTTCAAGGGTCGTGACATCGCCCAGGTGCTGGACATGAGCGTGGATCAGGCCCTGGAACTCCTGGAAACCGTGCCCGCCTGCCGCAAGATCCTCGAGACCATGCAGGGGGTCGGGCTGGGCTATCTACGCCTCGGCCAGCCAGGGGCCACGCTCTCGGGCGGCGAGGCGCAGCGGCTGAAGCTGGTCAAGGAACTTTCGCGCGGTGGTACACGACCCACGCTCTACATCCTCGACGAGCCCACCACGGGCCTGCATTTTTGCGATGTAGACCGACTGCTACACGTCCTCGCGAGCCTCATTGGCAAGGGAAACAGCGTGCTGGTGATCGAGCACAATCCCGAGGTGATCCGGCAGGCCGACTGGATCATCGACCTGGGGCCGGAGGGCGGCGCGGCGGGCGGCGAGCTGGTGGTGGCCGGCAGCCTCGACGAGGTGGCGGCCAGCGACCGGTCCTATACCGGCACCATGTTGCGCGAGCAATTCCGGCTGGATTGAGGCTGTGCGGCGGCTGATCGGGACTTGGCTTTGGCTTGGCCTGAGGTTAGATTTCGACTCGCGAGCGACGGATCGTTCAGAGGCAGGAGTACCCACGTGTCCGACCTGATGCAGACCCCACTCAGCCGGTGGCACCGCGATCGCGGCGCCCGCATGGTGCCCTTCGCCGGTTTCGAGATGCCCGTGCAGTACGAGGGCGTCCTGGCCGAGCACACCACAGTCCGCGAGCGCGTGGGCCTCTTCGACATCACCCACATGGGCGAGGTCTACGTCGACGGACCCGGCGCCCGGGACTGGATCTCCGGCCTCATCACCAACAGCCTGTTGAAGAGCGAGCCGGGCAAGGTGCTCTACACCACCATGTGCAACGAGCAGGGCCGCTGTCTCGACGACATGCTCATCTACCATCTGGCGGACGAGCGCTGGCTGGTCGTGATGAACGCGTCGAACCACGACAAGATCGTGGCGTGGATGCGCGCGCACCTGCCGGCCGACGGTGTCGCCATGGATGATGCCAGCGACCGCACCGGCCTCATCGCCGTGCAGGGTCCCGCGAGCAAGGACCTGGTCCAGCGTCTCGACCAGCTTGCCGGACGCGCCGCCGGCATCGACGCCCTCGATTTCTACACCCACTTCCTGCTCGACGGTCCGGGCGGCGAGTGGATCGTTTCGCGAACCGGCTACACCGGCGAGCACGGCTACGAACTCTACCTGCCCAACGCCGACATGCTGCCGGTGTGGGAGGAACTGCTCGGCAAGGGCGATGACCTCGGCGTGGCGCCCATCGGCCTGGCGGCCCGCGACACCCTGCGCTTCGAAGCGTGCTACTGCCTCTACGGTCACGAGCTGAGCGAGGACTGGACGCCCCTCGAGGCCGGTATCGGCTGGGCCGTGAAGCTCAAGAAGAAGGGCGGCTTCGTGGGCCGCGACGCCCTGGTTGCCCTGAAGGAATCCGGCCTGCCGCGCAAGCTGATCGGCCTGGAGGTCCAGGGCGGACCCATCGCTCGAGAAGGGGCCGTGGTCCTGGCGGGCGATCGCGAGGTGGGTTTCGTCACCAGCGGTACGTTCACGCCGACCTTGCAGAAGAAGCTGGCCCTGGCCCTGGTGGAAACCGAATCCGCCACCGCAGATCTGACCGTGGAGGTGCGCGGCAAGCGCCTTGACGGTGTCGTCGTTCCCTTGCCGTTCCTTGATGCGCGGGTCAAAGGTGATCCGCGCGCCGAGCGTAGCCAGTCCAATAACTGACCTCGAGGAGGAGCCATGATTCCCGACGATCGAAAGTACACTCAGGAGCACGAGTGGGTTCAGGTCGAGGGTGACATCGGCATGGTTGGTGTGACCGACCACGCTGCCGGAGAGCTCGGCGACATCGTCTACGTGGATCTGCCCGACGTGGGTTCCGAGTACTCGGCCGGCGACGCGGTGGGCTCCATCGAGTCGGTCAAGGCTGTGGCCGATCTCTACATCCCCGTCAGCGGCGAGATCGTCGAGATCAACGAGACCCTCGACGGCGATCCCGGCATGGTCAACAACAGCCCCATGGACGACGGCTGGATGTTCAAGATCAAGCTGGCCGATCCGAGCGAACTGGACAGCCTGCTCGACGCGGGCGCCTACGAGGACCTGCTCGGTTAGTTCATTCACGACCCACGAGCCTGTATCGGCGACTCGTGCGTCCGACAGCTCTGCACCGCCACCGGTTCAGGGAGGAAACATGCCCTACGTCCCGCACACACCCGAGGACGTTCGCGCCATGCTCGACACCATCGGCGTCGACTCGGTGGACGACCTTTTTGCCACGCTTCCGGAGGCCGTGCGCCTGGGCCGCGAGCTCGACCTGCCGCCCGGTCTCACCGAGGAAGAGGTTCGCCAGTTCCTGGCCGATCTCGCCGCCGAGAACGTGACCCAGGCCGACCTGGTCTCGTTCCTGGGCGGAGGCGTCTACGACAGCATCATTCCCGCTGCGTGCGACGCCATCTCCAGTCGCAGCGAATTCCTCACCGCCTACACGCCGTACCAGGCGGAGGTGAGTCAGGGAACGCTGCAGGTGATCTACGAGTGGCAGTCGTTCATCTCGCGCCTGACGGGCCTGCCGGTGGCCAACGCCAGCATGTATGACGGCTCGACGGCCCTGGGCGAGGCCCTGGTGCTGGCCGTGGGCGCCCGGCGGAAGAAGAAGGTGATCCTGCCGGCCACGTTGAACCCGCGCTGGCGCCGCGTGGCGCAGACCATGCTGAGCGGATTCGGCGTGGAGATCGTCGACGCACCGGCCACTGCAGAAGGAACCACCGATCCCGAAGCGCTGGCGAAACTGGCCGATGCCGACACGGCCGCCGTGGTCATCCAGAACCCCAACTACCTCGGCCTCATCGAACCGGTCCAGGCGCTGTCCGACGCCGGCAAGGCGAACGGCGCCCTGCTCATCGCCGCGGTCAACCCGGTGAGTCTGAGCCTGCTCAAGTCGCCGGGCGAGTACGGCGCCGACATGGCCGTGGGCGAAGCACAACCCTTCGGCATCAACACCTGTGCCGGCGGACCGCTGCTGGGCTTCTTCGCCGTGAGCGACAAGCTCACCCGCAAGATCCCGGGCCGCGTGGTGGGACGCACCGTCGACATCCACGGCAGCGATGCCTACGTGCTCACCCTGCAGACCCGCGAACAGCATATCCGCCGCGAGAAGGCCACGAGCAACATCTGCTCCAACCAGGGGCTCAACGCCCTGCGCGCCACGGTCTACCTGGCCATGCTGGGCGGCACCGGACTCCGCGAACTGGGGGACGCCAACCGCGTACGTCTGGAGGCGCTGCGCGAGGAAGCCGCCGGCGTCGACGGCGTCGAACTGCCGTTCCCGGGGGCGGCGTTCAACGAGACCGTGATCCGCCTGCCGAGGTCGGCTCGCGAGTTCCGCGATTACGCGCGGCAGTTCGGTGTGCTGGCCGGCATACCGCTGGAAGGCGTGGCCGGCTGCACGGAGAACGACCTTCTGGTGGCGGTCACCGAGAAACGGACCGCCGAGGATCTGGAACTGTTCGGTGAAGCTCTCGACGCCTTCGCGCGTGGCGAGGAGGTGGTCCTGTGAGCGACTCGATCATGAAGCCCACCGTGTGCCAGCGCTGGCTTGGAACCCAGCAGCCCAGTCTCTTCGGCAAGGGCAGCGCGGGCCGCCGTGCCCTGACCATGCCCCGCTGGGACGGCGAGGCCGTGGATACCGATCTGCCCGCCGATCACCTGCGCGCCGAGCCGGCCGACCTGCCCGACCTCTCCGAGCCCGAGGTCATGCGGCACTTCACCCTGCTCAGCAACCTCAACCACCACATCGAGCGCGGCATGTACCCCCTGGGCAGTTGCACCATGAAGTACAACCCGCGACTCAACGAGCAGGTGGCCGCCATGCCGGGATTCGCGGCGCTGCATCCGGCCCAGGACGTGGCCGACATGCAGGGTCTGCTGGCCGGACTGCGCATGCTCGAAGACAGCCTCTGCGAGATCACCGGCTTCGACGCTTGCAGCCTGATTCCCGCCGCGGGCGCCCAGGGCGAGTACATGGGCATGATGGTGATCCGCAAGCTGCACGAGGCCAACGGCGATCACGACCGCACCGAGATTCTCATTCCCGACTCGGCCCACGGCACCAACCCTGCCTCCGTGGTGATCATGGGCATGACTCCGCGCACCATCAAGAGCCGCGCCGACGGCTGCATCGATCTCGACAACCTGCGCGAGGCCTGTGGTCCCAAGACCGCCGGCATCATGATCACCAACCCGAATACCGCAGGCCTCTTCGAGACCGACATCGTCGAGGTGGCCGAGATCGTGCACGCGGCGGGTGGGCGCCTCTACATGGACGGCGCCAACATGAACGCCATCATGGGCCGCGCGCGCCCCGGCGACATGGGCTTCGACGTGGTGCATCTCAACCTGCACAAGACCTTCTCGACTCCCCATGGTGGTGGCGGCCCCGGCGCCGGCCCCATCTGTGTGACCGAGGAGCTCGAGCCCTTCCTGCCCGGCCC
>PIVY01000685.1 GCA_003353795.1 bacterium | reverse complement strand
ACGGCGTGACCATTGACGAGGATCAGATCACCACGGTCGAGTTCTCCCTCGAGGATATCGGCGGTCCCGACATCGTGGCCGTCACCCAGCTGGACGACACCGAGGACACCGCCGGGCCCTACATCGTCGAGGCCACGATTACCGATCACTCCGGCGTGGATGAGCAGGTCTTGGTCTACACTTCCAGCGCCACCGGCCTACCGGTATCCGAGCCCCTGTCCGTGGTCGATGCCGAGACCGGTCTTGTTCGCGGCCTCATTCCTGGCCAGCCCAACGGCACCCGGGTCCAGTACTGGATCACCGCCCGTGATGATCTGGGACACGAATCCGCTGCGCCTGCCGGCGCGCCCTGGCCGACCTATTCCTTCATGGTCGCCCAGGTAACCGTCATCGCTGAGGACGACGGGGAGTCGCCCACCGGCTGGACCGTCAACCTCCAGGGCAACGACAACGCCACCGGCGGGGCCTGGGAGCACGGCGATCCCATTGGCTCCGAGTACAACGGCCAGCAGGTCCAGACCGAGAACGACCACACTCCGGTGCCGGGCGTCAATTGCTGGTTCACTGGCCAGCACCAGGAAGGTCAGTCGGCCGGATACAACGACGTCGATGGCGGCATGACCACCCTGACCAGCCCGATCTACGACGTCGGCGACCACGGCACCGTCGAGGTGAACTTCTGGCGCT
>PIVY01000684.1 GCA_003353795.1 bacterium | reverse complement strand
ACCCGGTCACAATCCCCCGCCGCGCTCCTACAGACATGGGTGCCTGGCAGTACCGTGCATTCACCGTCTGCGGCGGCACCGCCGGCTTCGCTGCAGACCTGGCAATCGGTGGGGTCGCCGCCGCCGCAATCCGCGTGACAGCACACTCCGTCGGCGCATTCCCCGGAGAGGCACTCGCCGTCCTCGAGGCAGGGACCGCCGTCGTCGACCGGTTCCACGATCTCCACCTCGTGATCCTCCACCTCGCCGTCGACCGCGCCGCCGTCGGGGGCCAGGCCGCCGGCCGTGCTGAGCCGGAAGCGCGCGAAGGTGGTGCCAAGCTCTGCCGTGCCGGGCACGGTGAAGCCGAGGGTGTTCACTCCGGTAACCACCGACTGGGAGGCGAAGATCTGCTCCCCCTCGTCGAGCCAATCACCGTCCTGGTTCAAGTCGATCCAGGCGTCCACCATCCCGGACAGGGACGCGGTCAGCTCGAGCTCAACTGTCCGCCCCTGGGTCAGGGTGTCCGGGAAGACCACGCCGTCTTCGTCGTCGTCGCCCGCGCAGGTGCCGGTCACCGACGCGCCCACGGTCTGGTCGTCGCCGGTCGCTGTGCGGTTGGGTTGGACGTCGCCGTCCGCGTCCACGCAGGAACCCAGGTACAGTCCGCCGCTCACGGTGTGCCACGCGCCATTGTCGGCCAGCAGC
>PIVY01000163.1 GCA_003353795.1 bacterium | reverse complement strand
CGGTGCTGCGAGAACGCCCGCGGATCCTGGATCGGGATGAATTCCTCGAAGGTGTCGCCGTCGGCGTCCTGGAGGTATGCGCCGCCGAACTTCCCCGTTTCGGTGAGGTACGCCCGGCCTGCGTTGGTGGCATTGTTCATACCCGGATTGATACCGGGCTGGGTCGAAACGACCTGGTCCTGATTGAGAATATTGAAGCCCTGAAGGTAGAGGGTCAGCCGCTGACCATACACGTTGATCTGGCGCTGGAACTGCAGGTTGACGTCGATGGTCGAGGGCAACCGCATGCTGTTCTCCATGAGCGGGTTCTGGCGCTTGGAGTAGCGATCGAAGGGCGTCCAGGGGAAGCCCGACCCGTAGGTCACGTCGATGCCGCCATTCCAGGCTCCCGGCTGCTCGAGGAACAGCTGCATGCTCAGCGTGTGCCGCTGATCCCAGTCCAGGGGCAGCTCCTGAGTGGGCAGGAACTCCAGGCCTTCCGGACTGCCGCCGAATTCCGAGGAACTCGCGACGCCGTCGGCGTAGGCGAAGGTGTAGGCCACCTCGAACTGCCAGTTGCTGCTGAGCCGCTTCTCCAGCGAGACCTCGACACCGCGCGCCGAGGCGTACGCCTTGTTGATGTACCGGGCCAGGGTGTTGCCCGTGGACGCGTCCGTGACCTGAGTCGCCGCGATGAGATCGTAGATGTCCTTGGAGTAGATCGCGAATGATCCGGCCAGGAAGTCGTTGAACTGATGCTGCAGCGCGGCCTGGTAACTGATCGTCGTTTCCGGCTGGAGGTTGGGGTTACCCAGCGTGCCCAGGTTGCCCACGACCTCCTGGCTCGCGAACAGGTATTCGCGGCTGGGGAACTGCACGAAGCGACCGTAGTGGAAGCTGAAACCGTCGCGCTCGGTGATGGGGAAGGCGAAGCCCAGGCGCGGTGAGAACGCGGTCTTGTACTTGATCACGTTCCGGTCGACATCGTCGTTGCGGAGCTGGATTTGGGCGGCCGAACCCGGCGAGAACATGTCCCAGCGGAAGCCGTAGTTCACCACCATGCCCTCGTATTCCCAGCGGTCCTGGAGGTACCACGAGGCTTCGGGGTTGTAGGTATGGAACTCGTTCCGGTTGCTGCCGAGGGAGTATTCTCCAGTGAACCGGTTGACCGTCTCTCGAGCCGGCGACGCGATGTCCAGCTGCTGCAGATCGTTGTAGACCACCTGCAGGCCGGTCTTGACCAGATGGCCCTCCCAGCGCGCGCTGGTCATGTCGAATCGCAGCGAGTAGGTGCGGCTGTACTGCTCGGACCAGTAGGGAAAATCACTGGTCGTGATGTACAGGGGATTGAACTGATCGGTGTAGTAGTCGGACCCCTGCTGGTAGACGCTGGCCTGGCCCGAGAAGAGGTCGGGAGACCACACGCCGCCGTGATTGTAGCCGTAGGGATCCTGGCCGTTGACGTCCTGCCGAGTGTCGAAGGTGACCAGCGCCAGTGCAACGGTGTAGAACGTGGTCTCACTCAGACGATGCTTCCAGAAAGCCTTGGCGCTCTGGCTGAAGGTCTGCGTCTCGAGGTCGTTATTCGCCGCGTTGAACTTCGTGTAGGACGAATCCTCGGCCACCGTGGAGAAGCTCGAGTACGGATACTTGTACCCGTCGAAGGTCGGCTGCGCCGCTACGGTGTAGAGCCGGTTGTCGGCCGCCGAGCGGACCTCGAGGATGGGAACGGTGGTCCGGATGAAGCTGCTGTTGCGACTGTCGAGGACGATGGCCGGGCGGGCGTCCTGCAGCATGGTGTCGTACCAGGGGCCGTAGTACACCGGGATCTGCCGATTGATGTAGAGGTACGCGTCCTGGTTGTCGCCGAAGGCCACCGGCACCACCTGGGGCAGGTAGACGAGGCGCTGGGCGTAGCCGTCGACCGACCAGTTGGGCGAGTAGCTCTGATACCAGCCGCCCGAATAGGTGTACTCGCCCGTGAGTTCCTTGGTGCCCGTCTCGTCGAAGAAGTAGGCCAGCTTCACGGAACCACGAACCGTATTGCTCTGGCGCCGGCGGAACTTCATAAGGTTGGTGTCGCCGATGTTCAGGGCGTACTCGGGACGATGGGCAACCGAGTAGTTCTCGCCGTCGGACCAGCTGAGATCGCCGGACACGTAGTAGGTGAGGTTGTCGATGGGCGACGGACCGCCGATGCCGTACTCGAAGCGGTCGAAGTTCGTGTAGGTGCGGTCCTGGCGACCGAAGTCATCGGTCAGGAAGCGCAGGCCGCCCTCGAACTTCTCCCGGGAACCGGTCTTGGTGGTGATGTTGATGACGCCGGAGAGGGCGTTGCCGAACTCGGCGTCGAGACCACCGGTCACCGCCTGGACGCTCTCCACCGCGAGGGTCGATACCGAAAGCGTCTGTCCGCCGATGGGGTTGTCCACCGACACGCCGTCGATCTGGGTCTGGACCTCGCCCGAGCGGCCACCGCGCACGTACAGCTGGCCGGCGCGCATGATGATGCCGGCCTCGCGCGAGAGCGCCTCCTCCACCGAATCGATGGCGTAGCGCTCGAATTTTTCGGAACTGATGTCGCGGGTACTGGTGGCGTTCTTGACCTCGACCATGTAACGGGCCGCGTCCACGTCGAAGGCCTGCAGGGTCTCGACGATGGTGACCTTGAGCGTGAATTCGAGGTCGATGACCTGCCCCGCCTGCAGGGTGACGGTTTCCTCGGTGGGTTCGTAGCCGAGGTACAGGACCTGAATGGTGTAGGTGCCGGGCGCAAGGCCGCGGAAGTAGAAGGCGCCGCCACCCAGCGACATGGTGCCGCGGGTGGTTCCCTTGATGATCACATTGGCGTAGTCGAGCAGATCGCCCGTCTCCCCGTCCTTGACGATTCCCTTGATGGTGCCGGGTCCGCCCTGGGCAAAAGCGGTATCGGTGGTCATCAAAAGTGCAACGACGAAGAGGATGAGACCAAGGACGATCCGCATAGGACGGAGACGCCGGAGCATGTGGGAGCTCCTTTCCGAGGG
Organism: bacterium; assembly: GCA_003353795.1. GTDB lineage: Bacteria > Krumholzibacteriota > Krumholzibacteriia > LZORAL124-64-63 > LZORAL124-64-63 > Glo-17. The sequence continues at coordinate 8,844 of PIVY01000163.1, read as the reverse complement.
AACCATTCCGGCCTTACCCGTGTCCTCCATGGACCCGCGATATGGTCGCGACGAATGTAGCACCGGTTTGTCTGCCCGACTCGTGTGGGGGAACTGCAGAGCGAACCGCGGAAGACCGCATCAGATGTGGCAAAACCGCCGCATTCGCCCTCGAACCAGCAACCGTTGGCTAAATGTAGAGATCGGGTAATGGCGTGTCAATAAATTGCTACCGGACTTGGCGATCCGTCTCGGGGCAACGCACGAGGTGGCCCTCACCGAGGTCGAGAAGCGCCGGCAAAGCAGTCAGGCAGGTGGGCTGAACGAGGTCACAGCGAGAAGCGTAGGGGCATCCGTTCGGAGGTGGTTGCTGATTCGTCTCCGGCCTGCCGACCAGCGTCGATTCGAACCCATGCAATCGGGACAGCTTGGCGGGTGTGGCGGCGGCGAGATCCCTCGCGAACGGATGCCGTGGACCATCAACGAGGCCAGGGCGATAAAGTTCCACCAGATGCCCGGCGAGCATCACGACGATCTCATCGCACCATCGCACCAGCAGGGACAGGTCGTGAGAGATGATCATCAGGGCGACGGCGTGGCGTTGTTGACTGCGCCGCATCAGTTCCAGGAGTGCATCCCGGCGCACGGGATCCAGGGAGCTGGCCGGTTCGTCGGCCACCAGGACCCGCGGTCGGGCCGCGAGGGCACGAGCCAGTTGCAGGCGCTGGCGCTGGCCACCGGACAGTTCCCCAGGCAGTCGATCCGCGAGGGCCGGAGCGAGGTCGACCTCGGCGAGCCGTTCGGCGGCGTCGCGAACAGCCTCGTCGCGATCCAGGCCCGCAGCACGCGCCGCCTCGATCACCGCGGCCCCTGCGGTCTGCCGCGGGTCGAGAGCAGCCGCGGGATCCTGACTCACCAACTGGACCGCTCGCCGCAGCGCAGGACCGGTGACCGCAGTGCCGCCGGTGAGCCGCACTTCACCCGCAGCCCGGGGCAGCCAGCCGGCCAGGGCGCGCGCCAGGGTCGTCTTGCCCGCACCCGACTCTCCCACCAGTCCGAGGGTCCGACCTCCCACCAGGTCCAGATCCACCCCGGCGACCACGGTGGACGGACCACGCGGCCCAGCCACGGTCACCGTGAGCCCTCGCACCGCCAGCCGGGTTTCCGGCGGAGCGACGTCGCGATTCCCGTGGTCGGCACCCGGAATCTCGCCCGGTGGCGGATCACCGGCGAGGTCCACCACCCGATCAGCCAGGAGCGAGACGAGGTCGCGATCGTGGGAAACCAGCACGAGCGACAGTCCGCGCCGGCGCACCAGGTCGACCAGCAAGGAGGCGATATCGCGTTGCACCATGAGATCCAGCGCCGTGGTCGGCTCGTCGGCCAGGAGCAACTGCGGGTCCGCCGCCAGGGACGCTGCCAGGCAGACACGCTGTCGCTGTCCGCCGCTCAACTGGTGCGGATACCGGCGCGCATGGTCCGCAGCGGACAGGCGGACCTCATCCAGCAGGTCGTCAGCGGCCGCGTGAGCCTGCGCCGACGTGCACCCGGACCGGTGGCGGCGCACCACCTCGGCGACCTGGTCCCCCACGCGCCGCACCGGATCCAGGGCGTGCCGGTGATCCTGCAGCACCAGGCCCATGCCCGCCCCGCGCACCCGCCGCCAGTCTTGCGGATCCAGCGTGAGGTCGCGCCCCTGCCACACGATCGTGCCCCGCCGGTCCGTCCCCGCCGGCAGGAGGTCGAGGAGGGCCCGGCAGAGCGTGCTCTTTCCGCAACCCGACGGCCCCACGAGCGCCACGCACTCGCCGGCGACGACGTCAAGGTCGAGGTCCGCGATGGCCGGTCGCGACGCGCCCGGATACTGGACTGTGAGGCCGCGCACCTGCAGCAGGTCAACGACTGGCACCGGCCACCTCCTCCGCGGCGCCGCCGGGCACCAGGCGCGTGCGCAGCCCGTCGGCCACGAGATTGTAGGCCAGCACGGTCAAGGCGATGGCCACCCCGGGAAAAGCCGTGAGCCACCAGCCGTCGAGCAGGTGGGCTCGCCCCTGCGCGATCATGCCGCCCCAGGTGACCAGCGGCTCCTGCGGGCCGAGCCCCAGGAAACTCAGGAACGATTCCATGAGAATGGCCTGCCCCACGCGCAGGGCGGCCGCTACCAGTACGGTCGGCAACAGGTTCGGCAGCACGTGGCGGACGGCGACGGTCCAGGTTCCGAGCCCGAGTCCGCGCGCGGCCAGCACGAACTCGCGGTCGCGCAGGGCCAGAGCCTCCACCCGCACCAGCCGGGCCACGTGCATCCATCCGGACAGGGTGAGCACCGCCACCAGCAGCAGCAGCGACGGTCGGGAGAACGCCACGAGGAGAAGGACGAGGTAGACTGCGGGGAACGCGAGAAACAGATCCACCACCGCGGTGAGTAGCCGCTGCAGCCAGCGAGGACCGAGACCGGCCGCCAGCCCAACCGCCGTACCCAACAGCGTGGCCAGGATCATGCTCGCCCAGCCCACGATCAGGGAGGCGCGGGCGCCATGGATCAGGCGGGCCAGCACGTCCCGCCCCAGCACGTCGGTCCCCAGGAGATGCGTTGCGCCGGGCGGGGTGAGCGCCGCCCCGGCTGGACCGAGATCGGCGGGGTCGCCGGGAGCGAGAACGCCCGCGCCCAGAGCGGCCACGATTCCCAGGCCGACCAGGATCAGTCCCAGGCGCAGGTCGAGACGAGGGGCACGCGCGGCCGCGGCGGTCGACGGTTCCATCAGCGCACCTCCTCGCCGCGAGCCTCGAGCCGCAAGCGGGGATCGGCCCAGCGACAGCCCAGGTCCGCCAGCAACGAGCCCAGGGACACCAGCACCGCCACCACGGCGGTGACCGCCATGATGACCGGGTAGTCGCGCGCCAGGAGGGCCTGCACCGAGATCCGCCCCAGCCCCGGCCAGGCGAAGATCTCTTCCACGGCCACGGCGCCCCCGAGGAGTCCCGGCAGGCTCAGTCCGACCAGCGTCAGCACCGGGAGTAGCGCGCCTCGCATGGCGTGGCGGACGATGGCCCCCTCACCCAGCCCGCGCGCCCGTGCCGCCAGGACCCAGTCGCTGGCCAGGATCCGCGCCAGAGTCGCCCGCACGTATCTCGCGGACACGGCCAAGTTGCCGAGGCCGAGCACCAGCACCGGCAGGATCAGGTGGCGCAGCAGGTCGACGAACCGGGCCCCCGGGGAGAGCCAGGCGGCATCGGGAGCGTGCATGCCGCCGGCCGGCAGCCAGCCGAGGTTGCGGGCGAAGATCATGATCGCCACGAGTCCCAGCCAGAAGCTCGGCAATGAGTAGAGGACCAGACCGGAGGTGTTCGCCAGGCGCGTGCGTCGGCGCCCGGGATGGCGCGCCATCAGCAGTCCCACCAGCAGACCCGCCGACAGTTCCACCACCAGGGCGGTGACGGTGAGCAGCAGGGTGTTGGGGATGGCCTCGGTGAGAATGTCGGCCACCGGCCGCTGCTGCCTCAGGCTCACGCCGAGGTCGCCACGGACCGCACCGCCCAGCCAGCGCAGGTATTGCTCCCACAACGATCCGTCCAGACCCATGCGTTGCCGCACCAGCTGTCGGCCCTCTCCGGTAAGCTGCTGCTCGCCGGACATCTCGGCCGGATCGCCGGGCATGGCGTGCACCACGAAGAAGACCACCGTGAGCAGTCCCAGGACGAGGAGGCCGGTGTGCAGCAATCGTCGCAGCAGGTATCGCGGCAAGGCGGACCTTTCGAGGCGGAGCGGATGGCCGACGCGGATGCATGGACCGCTCCGGGATACTAGGGACCCCATCGGACCGCGGTCAAGCCCAGCTAGGACCGTGCAGGCTGCAACAGGCACTCCAGGGAATCGGGCATTAAAGACAACCCGAGTCCGGATGGAAACGCTCCGACGGTGTCCCAGCGTTCCTCGACGTTCCCCAACGTGTCTCGTTCTTACCTCCACGCCCTCATGGTACGGGTCTTCCAGGCAAGGCTGAGTTCCCTGCATCCGGCACCATCCACCGGAGGACCCAGTCATGCGACGACATTCCCTCTCAGCGCTGCACCGGACGGTGCTTCCTCTCGCTGCCCTGGCCCTGCTGGGCCTGCTCGTGGCCGGATGCGAGATCGCGAAGCCCGAGCTGCCGCGCTACCAGACCCGCCTTGCCCTGCCCCTGGGCGAGGAGCGCCTCGACATCGCCGAAGCCATCGAGGACGAAGACTACCTGATCGAGCTTCCCGACGGCGGGCTCGGCTTCGAGGTGGAAGGCGATCCCGAGCTGGTCGCCCTCGACCTGGATCTTGCCGCGGACATCGACCCGCAGTCGGTGACCGGCGACCTGGGCAACTTCAGCCTCGATCTGGGCAATCCGCCCAGCTTCGATTTCGTGCTCTCGGATCTCTACCCCGCCGCCACGGGCCTCGACGGCATGACCGTCCCCGTGCCGCCGTTCGGGTTCACCACCGAGAGCAGTCCCGAAGATCTCGAGGACATCGACGCGGCGACCCTCGCAGCGGGCACCCTCACCGTGACCGTGGACAACGGTCTGCCGGTGCCGGTGTCGGCCCTCTCGGGTCCCGACCGTCTCGTGCTGGAACTGATCGATCCGGGCACGGGCCTCGCGCTGGTGACCGTCGAATTCGATCCCATCCCGGCCTTCGGACAGGCCATCGAGGCCGCCGATCTGGCCGGCGTGGTCCTGCCCGGCGCCGTGGCCGTGCGGCTGGTGGGCGGCTCCCCCGGTTCGAGTGGCAGCCCGGTTCTCGTGGATGCCGCGGCGGCCATCGCCGTCGGCGCCGAGTTCACCGACCTCGAGGTCACCGCGGCCCAGGCCGTGGTCGGCCCCCAGACATTCCAGACCAGCTTCGGCACCGACCTGCCCGCCGACTACGAGGTCGAGCGCGCCATCATCGGCTCCGGCGCCATGCAGGTGAGCGTGCAGAATCAGATGCCGATCCCCTGCACCGCCGTGGTGACCTGGCCGACGGTGGTGGATCTGGACGGCAATCCCATGCAGGCCGTGATCCCGCTGGCTGGCGGCGCCAGCGACGTGCGCGGCCTCGACTTCGCGGGTTACATCCTGCGGGCGCCGGCCGGCACCGTGCTCACCGACATCACTGCGACGGTGGACGTGACCAGCCCGGGCAGCGGCGGCGCCGCCGTGGCCATGGACATGACCATGGGGCTTCGCGCAGACCTCTCCGCGGGCCGTATCGAGTTCACCAGCGTCACCGGCGTGGTCCCCGAGACAGTCTTCGATCTCGATCCCATGGAAGAAGAGATCGACCTGCCCGACGAATTGAACGGCGTGAGTCTGACCCGCGCCTCCCTGGTGCTCGACCTCACCAACAGCGCCGGCATCGACGCGGCCGCCGATATCGTGCTCACCGGCACCAACGGCAGCGGCGTCCAGCGCACGATGACCGTGAGCGAGCCCATCGCCGCCGCAGACGCCGGTCGCGCGACGGTGACCAGCATCGTGATGGACGAGACCAACAGCACCATCGTGGACTTCCTCAACAACCTTCCCACCTCGATCACCCTCGCCGGCTCCGTGCAGCTCGGCGGCAACGGCCAGGTCGGCACCGTGCGCGCCGACGACTCCGCCGAGATCAGCTGGCGCATCGTGGCGCCGGTCGAGGTGATCATCGCGTCCTCGCACCTCTACGGCGACGCCGACCCTCTCGACCTCGACACGGACACGCGCGACCTCATCGCCGACCACCTGGGCGCTGCCGAGCTCCAGCTCGAGGTCTTCAATCACCTGCCGGTGGGCATCGAGACCCGGCTGCTGTTCGGTCTCGACGAGGAGACGGTGAAGACCTCGCCGCTCCTGGCCATCGGGCCGTTGACCGTGGACGCCGGCGAGACCGATCCCGTGACCCACGAGGTGGTCACCCCCCGGACCAGTCAGCCCCTGCTGTCGCTGACCGCGGAGCAGACGCAGCTGCTGGCCACCGAGGGACTGCTGAGCGTTCTCGAGGTGGTGCTCCCGAGCACCGACGGCCAGACCGTCCGGGTTCTGACCACCGACTACGTGACCATCCAGGGACTGATCTACGTCGAGGTCGACGTTCACGACGGTAACGACTGAGTGCCGTCCCGGCCCGACCGGGACCCACAGCGAAGGATAGAGACATGACGACCCGAATCCGACGACGCACGTGCCTGGCCGCGCTGGCCGTCCTGCTGGCGACCGCGCCGGCGACCGGCCCCGCCGCAGCGGCCGACGCACGATCCATGGCCATGGCCGGCGCCCAGACCGCCGCCGCCAAGGGCGTGGAAGCCGCGCGCTGGAATCCGGCCAACCTGGCCTTCAGCCCCGGCACCTCCATCAGCCTGGTCGGCATGTCCGCCGACCTGCACAACAACAGCTTCTCCCTGGCCCGATACAACGAGGTCTCGGGAGCCACGCTGTCCTCATCCCAGAAGCAGGATCTGCTCAACGACATCCCCGACGGCGGCTTCGCGCTCGACGCGCAGATCGGCGCCGGCGGTCTCGGACTGCAGATGGGCAGCTTTGCCATCACCACCGGCGTCATGGGCGCCGGCCGCGGCAACCTGGACCGAGACTTCTTCGACCTGGTCCTGTTCGGCAACGAACTGGGCGAGACCGTGGACTTCTCGGACACCTGGGGCGAGGGACACGCCATCGGCCGCGCGTCGCTGAGCTACGGCATGCAGGTGATGGACGGGCCCATGGGCCGCATCGCCGTGGGCGCGTCGGCCAGCTACCTCTACGGTGTCTACGAGATGCACGTCGAGGACGCCGGCGGTTCGGTGACCACGGCCATGACCGAGATCTCCGGCGAGGCCTACGCCTCCGCAGTGACCGCCGAGGGCGGCAGCGGTTACGGCCTGGACCTCGGCGCCTCCTGGCAGGCGCTGGGCGGCTGGAGCTTCGGCCTGGCCATGGACAACGTGGTGACCAACCTGGACTGGAACGGCACCGTCGAACGCACCGAGTTCAACGTCACCGCATCGGACCTCAACGCGCTCAACGACGACCTCGACGAGTCGGTGGCCGACTCGGACACCACCTACGCCATCGAGGGCTACAGCACTGATCTGCCGCGGCGTCTGCGCCTGGGCGCGGCCCGCGACACCGGCAGCCTGCTTCTGGCCGCCGACTACGTGCAAGGCTTCGAGGACCGGGCCGGCTCCAGCGCCACGCCCCAGATCAACCTTGGCGCCGAGTGGCGTCCCCTCGGTTGGCTGGCGCCGCGCGCCGGCGTCTCGTTGGGCGGATCCGCCGGCACCGGTGCCGCCGCGGGCCTCGGCTTCCAGGCCGGCTTCTGGCAACTGGACCTGGCCGTGATGAATCGTGGCGGATTCTCAAGCGGCGCCACCCGGGGTCTCGGCTTCGGCATGAGCACGCGCTTCGTCTTCTAGCTACCTCACCGTCCCCCACCCCGGGGGCCGGGCCGTGGATGGTGCTGTGATGCGGTCCCCGGGGTTCTCTTCTCGCGTCGACAAGAAACGGCCGAGTGTCAGACGCGCTCGGCCCCGGCCCGATCCTCCCAGGCCACCGTCTCGCACGACAGGCCGAACACCTCGCCGCAGATCTTCCCCAACCGCACCGCCAGCAGGTCCAGATCAGCCTCGTCGAGGCGCGCGCCACGCAGGCTGCCCAGATCTGTGGTCACCACACGAAGCTGTTCGGGATCGAGACCACCCCGCCGGTGGGGCTGCAGGCACTGCAACAGGTCGACGTGGCGCGGCCCGGCGAGGATGGACCCGTGCTGCAGGAACACGCCCTCGGCGCGTCGCTGCGCCGAGCCGATGATCTTGCGGCCGGCCACCCGGATCTCGTGCTGGCCGGCGCTCTTGAAGCAGACCGCCTGGCGCATCTCGCTGCGGTCCTCGCCGCCGGAGATCTCGGCCGCATGGCCGAGGTCGCGGAGGAAGCCCACCAGCGCCTCGTTGATCTTCATGTAGCAGGAGTGGAGCGTGTCGCCGAAGAGCGGCGACGGCGTGGGTCCGACCACGCTGTAGGTGAGTTCCTCGGCGTGCAGGATGGCGCGGCCGCCGGTCGGCCGCCGCACCAGGTCGAAGCCGAGGCGGTCGATGGCCTGGCGATCGAAGTCCTCGTCGCGCTGGTGGTAGCCGTAGGTCACCGTGAAGGGCTGCCAGCGGTAGAGGCGCAGCACCGTGGGATCACCCGGACGCCATTGCTCCAGGAGTTCGGTGTCCCGCTGCATGTTGACGGCCCCCGTGTGGGGGCCGTCCTGGATGATCTGCAGCACGTCGTCGCTCATGACGGATCTAGCAATTGCAGGGACCCAGCCAGCGCAGGTCCGGCTGCCGGGCCGCACGCGCCTCGTCGAGGCGGCCCACCGGGGTGGCGTGGGGCGCGGTCAGCAGCAACTCCGGATGGGACTCGGCCTCCTGCCGGATCTGCTCCATGGCGGCCACGAAATGGTCGAGGCTCTCGCGCGGTTCGCACTCCGTGGGTTCGACCATGAACGCCTCGTCCACGATGAGCGGGAAGTAGATCGTCGGCGCATGCACCCCGAAGTCGAGGAGCCGCTTGGCGATGTCCAAGGTGCGGACGCCGTACTGCTCCTTCCAGGTCGTGCCGCTGGCCACGAATTCGTGGAGACAGCCCTCGGCGTGGGTCACGGGCAATAGATCCTTGAGCCGCACCAGCAGATAGTTGGCGTTGAGCACCGCCATGTCGCTGATGCGGGCGAGGCCGTCGGAGCCGTTGCGCAGGATGTAGCTGAGCGCGCGCAGGCACACGCCCACGTTGCCCATCCAGGCATGAATGCCGATGTCGTCGGGGCCGGGCACGCGGTCGAAAGCGAAGAAACCGTCATCGTCGACGATGCGCGGGCCGGGCAGGACGGGTTCGAGCTCCT
>PIVY01000683.1 GCA_003353795.1 bacterium | reverse complement strand
CGGGAGCGTACCAGAAAATTATGTTTTGCCAAGAACGCGGAGGCGCCCGGATCCTGGTGGCCGGTTCGGCGCCGGTTCGCTACGCTGCCTGGCGGAAACAGGACCCGTCGACCAGGAGGCTTCGACCGTGATCAACCCATCCATCGCCCGCTTCGTCCTCGCCACTGCCGCCGTTCTCCTCCTGGCGCTCCCGGCTGCCGCCGAAGACCACCCCGCGAAGAACGACTCCGGCCTCAAGATCCTCATACTCGGCGGCACCGGTTTCATCGGCCGCTGGGAAGTGGAGGCGGCCGTGGCGCGCGGCCACGAGGTCACGCTGTTCAACCGCAGCAAGTCGAAGCCGGACATGTTCCCCGACCTCGAGCGGCTCAAGGGCGACCGCGATCCCGACAAGGACGACGGTCTGTCGGCGCTGGTCGGGCGCGAATTCGACGTGGTCATCGACAACAGCGGCTACTATCCGCGGCACGTGACAGCGTCGGCGGAACTGCTCGGGCCCAACGTGAAGCACTACATCTACGTGTCGTCGATCTCGGCCTACAAGCACACGGACATCGCAGGCCAGGCCGTGGAGGCGCCCGGATCCTGGTGGCCGGTTCGGCGCCGGTTCGCTACGCTGCCTGACGAACCCGGGCCCCGTCGCCCAGGAGGCCTCGACCGTGATCAACCCATCCACCGCGCGCATCGTC
>PIVY01000682.1 GCA_003353795.1 bacterium | reverse complement strand
GATCTCATCGGGAACGGTCGCACCGTCATGGGTTCGGTCGATGCGATGCACGGCAACGTCGTAAGACCCCGGCGGTAGCCCGCAGACGGCCACGTCGAGCTGTCGCGCCGTCGCGTCCTCGAGCAGGCTGTGCCACTGGGCGGCGAGGACGGTCAGGCGATCGCCTTCGGCCTGATCCGAGGAGCGACCGCCGAATCCCGGTCCCTCGACGGACGCGAGGGTCCAGGTTCCGGTCTCGGCCCGGTCCTCGAAAATCTCGACGGGGACCGTGTCGCTCGCCATCCGTGAGAACATCCACGTGGCCATGGCGAGTGAGCCTTCGGACGGATAGCGAAGCTCGACCGCGCCGTCCATGCCTCCTTCGTGCATGGCCACCAACGTGGCGGCCCGGAATGCGGCGACCTCGTACTCGGGGCGGTCATCGCACCCGGCGGACAGGCCCCACTCGGTGATGAACAGCTCCTTGTCTGCGTAGCGCGCACCCCATGTGAGGGCGTCCTCGAAGTACTCCATGGTGTTGGCCAGGGGATTGCGCCGCTGCATGAAATCGATGATGTCGGGGAAGAGGCAGGCCGGGCCCGGTCCCTCGAAGGGGTTCTGGACGTAGTGGTGCCAGGTCACGAGCTCGACCTCGATCCCCTCGGCTTCGGCGGCCTCGAGGAGCCGGTCGGACCACGCGAACCCACCAC
>PIVY01000681.1 GCA_003353795.1 bacterium | reverse complement strand
CATTGCCTACCAGAACAAGGCCGTCGTCTACGCCATCCTGTTCAGGGCCGCCGCCGAGACGTTGATCACCATCGCCGCCGATCCCAGACACCTCGGTGCGCGCATCGCCGCCACCGCCGTGCTGCACACCTGGGGCTCGGCGTTGACCCATCATCCGCACGTCCATTGCATCGTCCCCGGCGGCGGCATCGCATTGGACGGGAAGCGCTGGATCAACTGCCGGCCCGGCTTCTTCCTGCCCGTGCGCGTGCTGTCCAGGTTGTTCCGGCGACTGTTCCTCGAAAGACTGACCGCCGCCCATAAGGCCGGCCGGCTCCGCTTCTTCGGTGATCTCCAACATTTGAGTGATGAAGCGGAATTCACCGAACATCTCGCGCCGACCCGCAAGGTCGAATGGGTCGTCTACGCCAAGCGCCCCTTCGCCGGACCCGAAGCCGTGCTCGCCTATCTCAGCCGCTATACCCACCGCGTCGCCATCGCCAACAGCCGCCTGGCCGGCCTCGACGACAACGGCGTCACCTTCAAATGGAAGGACTACCGGCAAAAGGGTCGAACCCGCCATAAGCTCATGACCCTGGCGGCCAACGAGTTCATCCGCCGCTTCCTCATCCACGTCTTGCCGCGCGGCTTCAACCGCATCCGCCACGGAGCCTGCCCCGAACTTGATCCGGGGGCCTGTTCGCCAATTC
>PIVY01000162.1 GCA_003353795.1 bacterium | reverse complement strand
GTGAGGATCGAGACGATCTGCGTCTCGGTGAATCGCGACTTCTTCATCGGAACCTCCCGGCTAGCAGTATGCCAGAAAGATCCACTTATCGCCGGTCCTCGATATGGGTGAGCTTACGGAAGGAGCTTCGTGCGGGTATCGCTGGTCAGGTGACGGCGCCGGTCATGACAGCGACCGGGGTGGCTCGCCGAGTCGCGAGCCACCCCGGGGTCGTGGTGAACGGTAGACCGCCGGCCGGATTATTCCCTGATGACCTCGATCGTGTAGTCGAGAAACAGCCTGGAGTAATTGCTGTCCCACGACGTGCGGTACGAACCGGAGACGATCTCGCTCAGATAGATCCTGCGGTGGGGCTCGTTATAGTAGTTTTCGATCCAGTGGTTGTAGTGCATGCCGCTCACGTCGATATCGATCCAGGCCTCGTAGCGTTGCGCCTCGGACAGGGGCTCGAAGCGGATGATCGCGACCTCGTCGATACCGTAGTAGCTGCCCGTGCAGAGCAGGGCTCCCGGCGATCCGCCGGTCGGCCAGAGAAACCCGCCACCGGTCGGGTCGCCCAGTCCCTGGCCCGTCACGACGACCGGTCCCCTGATGTCGATACACAGGGGGCCGCCGTTCATCCACAGATGTTCCAGGCCATCGAGAGTGAAGCGGTAGTCGGTGGACGTCGGCTCGCAGATGGTCTCCTCGTACTCCGTGGCCATGATGATGCGCACCGGGCTGCGGTCGGAGAGGTAGCGCAGGGTGAAGGACATGGCCTTGCCCGGCGAGTCGGGGGAGTAGGTACCGCCGGACTCGATGTAGTCGCGGAAGGACTCGAGGTCGGTCACGGCCACGCCGGAGGCGGACGAGCCGCCGAGAATGTAGGCCCTGCAATCGGTGTGGTGCAGTGCGGTGTCGAATTCCAGACCAGTGCTGCCGCCGATGTCGCCTGGTATGCCGGCAGCCGAGATGTCCACGAAGCCTTCCACTTCCGCGGCCAGGTCGAAGGAGAGACTGTCCGACTTGAAGTAGAAGATGGCCATGCGGCCGTAGGTCACCGTCGAGATGTACGCGGGCGAGCAGTCGCCGAATGCGTCGGTGACGTCCTCGAGATCGGCCCCGGTCAGGTCCAGGAACTGAGTGGCGCTGGTGGGCTGGTCGATGATGATGTCGTAGTACTTCTGGTAGAATTTGGCCACCACGTGCCGGTGCGAGATGCTCGAGTCGAAGTCGAACTCGCCCGAGATCCCGAAGACATCGACGATGTCCACGTTCAGGCCCAGGGAGGCCTTGAGATGGGCCGCGCTGTAGACCTCGGTCACCTCCCAGGTCATCTCGGCGCCGGGGTCGACGGTGATCTCCTGATCGAGGATCTCGGCGATGGCGGTCTGGATGGTGGAATAGGCGGGCTCGTCGATGGTGCGCGAGATGTCGGTACCGAGGCCCTGCAGGTTCACCGTCAGGGTCACCGGCGCGCGAGGCAGGCTGCAGAGGGTGTACGAGCCGTCCTGGACCGACTCGCCGTTGAGCAGGGCGCCGGGGTAGAGCACGTCGAGGTTGGAGCGCTTGAAGATCAACTCGTTCATGCCCGGTGCGCCCTCGTGCGTGATCACCTGGCAGTTGTACTCGCCGCCCTCCACGGAAACGACTGTGGTGTCGGTGGCCGCGTACTCCTCCTCGGCGACCTGATTGAGATGGGGCAGGCCTTCGATGAAGTTCTCGATGGCGTCGTCGCCGCCGCCACCGGGATCGGTGGGATCATCGTCGCTACTGCAGGATAGGAGTAGGAAAGCGGTGCAGGCGAGAATGGATAGGAACGCGATACTGCGTCTTGGTTCGATCATGGGATTCCCTCCCTTCGGGGTGAAATTGTACCCCTACTGTCCGCGATGCTAGCGATCTGAACGTTGCCGGTCAACGCGGTCGGGCGGGATACTTTCCAGCGATCCGGAGGAAAGGGGATTCAATTCGCAGTATGGTGCTACGTGCCGACAATGATTCGTGCTTGCGGCCGGTCGGGACTCGGCTGCTTCTCCGGACTCGACGCGAAGGCGACGCGCCGGCCGCCGCTACCCCGTGTGCCTCCTCAAAACCCCATCTGCCCAGAACGACACGAATATCCAAGCGATACGGGTCACCGATTCCGCTAGGAAGTCGGCACGAATCTCTCCGGGCGTTCACCGAGCCATCAGTTTTGAGGAATCTCGCGGGTAGGTTTCGGCGATCGGCAGTTCTCGGGCAGACCTGTCCACCGAATAGACTGACGTCCCGGAGCTCAGCCTACGCCGCGTCGCGGTAGTACCGGCTATGAAGTCCGCCCACCATGGCCTCACGCCGCACCGGTCCGAGCTCCGGCGGCTCTACGGCTCGCCCGAGCGGAGAATCCTTCTTGAGCCCCAGGTGCGTTCGCGATCCGTGGTAGTATTCCAGGTATCGCTTCAGGTCCGACATCGTATGCCGACTGCCGAACACGATCACGTGATTCAAGCACTCCCGCTTCAGCGATCCCACGACCCGTTCGCAGTATCCGTTCTGCCACGGCGAATGAGCACTGATCACCTTCTCGACGATGCCAATGTTCTTGATCGCCTGGACCACTTCGTCGCCGTAGATCCCGTCGCGATCCCGCACTAGATACTTCGGCGCCGAGTCGAACGGAAACGCCTGGTACAGCTGTCGTGCCGTCCATTCGGCCGACGGGAAGTAGGTCACGTTGATGTGCACGATCCGCCTCCGGTCCAGAGACAGCACGACGAACACGTAGAGCGTCCGGAACGCGACAGTCGGCACCGTCAGGAAGTCGACGGCGGCGATCTCGCCGAGGTGGTTACGTAGAAACGTCGTCCAATTCTGAGTAGGCCGACCCCGGCGCTTGATCATGTAGCGGGCGACGGTGGCTTCGCTCAGGTCGTAGCCCAGCTTCAGGAGTTCGCCGTGGATTCGGGGTGCACCCCAGGTCGGGTTCTCCCGCGACATGCGTCTGATCAACTCGATCAACTCGATCAGCTCGTCCGAGATACGCGGCCGACCGACTGTCTTGTCCCGGCTCTTCCATCGCCACCAGAATCGCCACACGCGTCGATGCCAGGCGATGACGGTCTCCGGCTGCACCAGACGCAGTGGACGCCGCCAATCGACCCACAGCCGCGACAGCAGGACCCAGAAGGTGCGGTCTAGCTCGTTTATCAGCGGTCTCGGGTTGGTGCGCTCGAGGACTAGGATCTGCTGGCGCAGGGCGAGGTTTTCGATGACTAGACCGCGACTGGGACGGAGCAGGTCGCGCAGGAAGCCGAGCAGTAGAGAGATCATGCCATTGTATCGGCTAGAATTCCGGTCGGCTGAGCAGGCGAAGCAGGCGTGTAGGAGGAAATCGAGCACCGAAATGTGATATACTCACCGTCACGTAACCGAAGCGATTGCAACCGGATGGAGTTTTGACTAGGGACACCGCCTTCTCCCGGATGTCATCGAGGCCCCAGCCCAAGGAACCAGGTCAATATGCGACGCCGCGCCGCTCTCTCTCTCCTGCTCGTCATCGCCGTACTCGTCCCCGCCACCGCGCGCGCGAGCCTCATCGTCTCGGAGCTGTGCGACCCGCGCCTCAACTACCTCACCGACCGCTTCATCGAGATCTACAACACCGGCAACCAGGCCGTCGATCTCACCGGTTGGCAGCTGGTGGCCGTGGGCAACACCAACGACATCTTCACCTGGAACCTCTCCGGCGACATCGAGCCCGGCGAGGCCCTGGTGGCCGGCGGCACCAATCCGGTCGACCCGTTCCCCATCGACTTCGCGGGCGCCGGCTGGTCGGGCAGCAACAGTACCTGGAACGGCAAGGTGGGCGACGGCGCCAAGCTCCTGGATCCCACGGCGACCATCATCGACTACGTGGTGGTCGACGGCACCCGCTTCGAGAACCGCGACTACGTGCGCAACTCCGACATCACCGAGCCGTCCACCGTCTACCTGCCCGACCAATGGACCGGCACCGCGGTCGACTATCCCACCCAGGCTTCGCCCGGCACCCACGACGCCGGACCGCCCATCGAAACGCCGGAGATCGCCGCGGTCTACCACACGCCGTCCTACCCGGCCGAGGGCGAGGACGTCACGATCCTCGCGGCCATCAACATCGTGTCGTCGCCCATCACCTCGGTGATCGCCCGCTGGGGCACCGATCCCGGCGCCCTCGACGGCACCCTCGTCATGAGCTACAGCCACAGCAACATCTATCACAGCGACGAGACCATTCCAGGCCAGACCGCCGGCGTGACCGTGTACTACCAGGTCGAGGCTACCAACGAGGTGCCGGCCACCGCGATCTCCGACCTCGCCAGCTACTCACTGCCCGTCACCGTCACCATCGCCGAGATCCAGGGCCAGCAGGCCAGCTCGCCCTACGACGGCGACGCCGTGGTCACCGAGGGCATCGTCACCGGCCTGTTCGGCGATTTCGCCGTGGTCCAGGACGGTGCGGGCCCGTGGAATGGAATCTGGGTCGAGCACGACGACCTCACCCTGGGCGGCTGGGTGCGCCTGCGCGGCGTGGTCACCGAGAGCTTCGGCGGCGGTTTCGACGGCAACACGATCCTGTCGCAGGCGCTGGTCCTCATCGGCACCTTCGACCACCCGTTGCCCGACGCGAGCCTGGTCACCACTGCGGTCGCCATGACCGAGGCCTACGAGGGCGTGCTCGTGAACGTGAGCGACGCCGACTGCACCGACGCCAACCTCGGCGCCGGCGAGTGGGGCCTCGACGACGGCAGCGGTCCCGGCCGCGTGGGCGTGATGGCCTATGTCGCCGGTCCCACCCTCGGCAGCCGCTACGATGTCGGCGGTCCGTTGTCCTTCTCCGGCGGCGTCTTCAAGATCGAGCCCCGCGACGCCGCCGACGTCACCTGGACGGGCGACGATTTCGCGCCGGTCATCTTCAGCTCCTCCGCCACCGAGGTCACCACGGTCACCGTCACCTTCTCCGAGGATCTCGACCAGGCCAGCGCCGAGACCGCCGGCAACTACACCATCGTCGGCCTCACCGTCGGCGCCGCCGACCTGCAGCCCTCCGGCGACGAGGTCATCCTCACCGTCTCCACCATGGCCCAGGGCGAGTACACCATCACCGTCACCGGCGTGGAGGACCTCTTCGGCAACGCCACCGTCGACGTCACCGATACGTTCGCGTTCCTGAACTACCCGCCGCCGGCCGGTTACTACGACGGCACCGACGGCCTCTCGGGCGACCCGCTCCGCCTCGCCCTGCACCAGATCATCGACGACCACACCGTGCGCAGCTACACCTTCGCCTGGACCGCCTTCTACACCACCGACGACAAGCCCAACGGCTACGTCTGGGACATGTACTCCGACGTTCCCGGCGGCGAACCGCCATACAACTACGTCTTCGGCGACGACCAGAACTGGAACGGCGGCGGCGAGGGCACCGGCTACAACCGCGAGCACTCCTGGCCGCGCGCCTGGTTCGGCGGCGAGGTCTCGCCCATGAACAGCGACCTCTTCCAGCTCTACCCCACCGACGGCTACGTCAACGGCGCCCGCGGCAGCTACCCCTACGGCGAGGTCGCCGTGCCCGAGTGGACCTCGCTCAACGGCTGCAAGCGCGGCCCCAACTCGTACCCCGGCTACGCGGGCACGGTCTTCGAGCCCATCGATGCCTACAAGGGCGACTTCGCCCGCGGCTACTTCTACATGAGCACCCGCTACTACACCGAGGACGGCGCCTGGCCGAGCAGCGACATGACCGACGGCGCCGACATCCTGCCCTGGGCCATCGACATGCTGCTCGAGTGGCACGCCGCCGATCCGGTGAGCGTCAAGGAACTCGAGCGCAACGAGGCTGTGTACGGCTTCCAGGACAATCGTAACCCGTACATCGACCGGCCGGAGTTCGCGCAGCTCGTGTTCGGCGATCCGGTGGGCGTGGAGGACGCGCCGCGGGCCGTGGCGATCCTGAGACAGAACGCGCCCAACCCGTTCAATCCGCGCACGAGCATCCGGTTCGAGTTGCAGGACGCCGCGCGGGTGAGCCTGCGGGTGTACGACGCCGCGGGTCGGCTGGTGCGAGACCTGGTGAGTGGAGAGCAAATGGCGTCGGGATCGCACGAACGCGTCTGGGACGGTCGCGACCGCCACGCGCGCGGCGCGGCGGCCGGGGTCTACTTCTACCGACTCGAGGTCGGACGGGTGAGCGAGACGCGGAGCATGGTGCTCGTGCGGTAGGTCAGCGGGTCAGCGCCCGATCTCCATCTCGGGGTTCGGACCCTGGTCGGGCTGGCGCCGACGCTGCAGGTACAGGATCAGCGCGGTCAGGCCGCCCATGATCAGGGCCGCGCGGATCACCCGCAGCAGGCTCACGAACCAGGCGATGCCGATGCCGAGTGCCGCCCACTGCACCCACCAGTCGCCGGGCGAGGTCAGCCAGTTGATCACCACGAGCATGGCCAGGATCAGCGGTCCGACGAAAAGAAACTTCACGGCTCGGTAAGTCTCGAGCATGGGGTCACCTCCAGTCCGGACTCCAACGGTTCTCCGCGCCGATTGTTGCGCCCACCGGCCCCTGCGGTATGCTCCGGGCGTCCCGACACTGATCCCATTCCCCACGAGGGCCATGATTCTCGACCACCTCATCCCCGTCTTCGCTCTCATCGCCCTCGGCGTGGTCCTGCGCCGCGTGGGGCTGACCGACCCCGCGTTCCTGCGTCGGGCCGACAGCCTCATCTACCACGTGTTCTTTCCCGCGCTGCTGTTCTGGAAGATCGGCGGTACGCCGACCGACGCGTCGCTGCCGCTGGTGCTGTGGGTGGGATGCCTGGGGCCGCTGCTGGCGGTGTTCGGCCTGAGCCTGCTGGTCATCGTGGTCGGGCGTCTGGGGCGCTATCAGGCCGGCGCCTTCTCCCAGGCCACCTACCGTTTCAACACCTACGTGTCCATCGCCGTGGTGGGCAGCGTGCTGGGCGATGCGGGCGTGCAGCAGCTCGGCGAGGTGCTGGGTCTGGCGATCCCGGTGTGCAACGTGCTGGCCGTGGCCACGTTGGTCTGGTTTTCGCCGCACCAGCTCGACTACCGGACCCGGGCCCGCCTCACCGTCCGCGGCATCTTCACCAACCCGCTGATCATCGCCTGCGTGGCCGGCATGGTCTGGGCGCGGATCGGGCCGCTTTTGCCGTTCGCCGTGGACCGGACCCTCGGCCTGGTCGCGTCGATCACGCTGCCCCTGGCGCTCATCTCCATCGGCGGATCGCTGAGCCTGCGCGGGGTGCGCGGCCATCTGGGCCTGGCGGCGGTTGCCACGGCCCTGAAGTGTCTGGTCTTGCCTGCGATCGGCTACATCGCATTGCGGATGCTGGGCGCTTCGGCTACCGAGATGCTCATCGGCATGCTCTTCCTGGCCATGCCGGCGTCCACCGCCATGTACGTC
The DNA here is from genome assembly GCA_003353795.1 of bacterium. GTDB lineage: Bacteria > Krumholzibacteriota > Krumholzibacteriia > LZORAL124-64-63 > LZORAL124-64-63 > Glo-17. The sequence continues at coordinate 4,450 of PIVY01000162.1, read as the reverse complement.
CTGTCGCGGCAACTGGAGAGCGACGCCACGCTGTCGTCCACGATCATCGTGGTCTCGACGGCGTTCTCGTTCTTCACGCTGTCGGCGGTGCTGCTGCTTCTGGGATGAAAAAACGCCGGCGACGCCCGGGGACACCGCCGGCGTAAATCCCGAGGCGAAGCGGTCAGAACGACCAGTTCACGATGGGGAAGAACTTCAGCTTCTCTTTGCTCTTGATGATGTTCACGAGGCCGATCTGCAGGCCGCTGCGCATGTTCTCGGTGATATTCACGAAGCCGACCTGCAGGCCGCTGAAGTCGTCGGCCGTGTTGAACAGGCCCCACTGGACTCCGGAGGACCCCATGCCGGAATGCGTGTAGGCGCCCACCTGCAGGCCCTGCATGTTCCCATTCGTGACCGCTGCGAGCCAGCTACCCTGCCAGCCCGTGAAATCGCCGTCGACGAGACCGACGGCCGTCCACTGGACGCCGGTAACGGACCCGGTGTTCTGGCTCACGATGCTCCAGTCGAGGCCCGTATGGTCGACGTTCCGACCCCAGATGGCGAGGCGGAAGGCGGTCACGGACTCCGTCTCCTTCACGATCTGGATGGACGGGACCAGGGACAGGTTGATCGGCCCATCGGCCAGGGCGAGGCCTGGAAGCATGAAGACGACCAGGGCGGCGAGGGACAGTATCTTGCGGGTCATCGTGAATCCTTTCGGCAACTCGAATCTCTTCGTGGACAACGCTTTCCAGGCTACTCGAATCTCTTCATTCTCGCCATGGAGAGTATTGGTGGCAGTACTTCTCCGCTTTCGACGAACTGACTCCCGAAACCGGAAACGACGAGGGACCAGTTCTGCGAGAGGATACCATCATGTTCCGCTACCGAAACCACCTGCCCCAACTCCACGGCGATCGGATGCTCACCGACGGCGGCCTCGAGACCGAGATGATCTTCCACCACGGCTTCGAACTGCCCGAGTTCGCGGCCTTCGTGCTGCTGGAGACCGACGCCGGCCTCGACGCCATGCGCGACTACTACCGCCGCTACCTCGAACTGGCCCGGTCGCACGACATGGGATTCGTGCTCGAGAGCCCCACCTGGCGCGCCAGTCGCGACTGGGGCCGCAAGATCGGCTACCACTCGGCGGCCATGGCCGGCATCAACCGCCGAGCCCTGGCGCTGATGACCGAGTTGCGGGCCGAGTACGAGGACGTGCTGCCCCACGTGGTGCTGAGCGGCAGCCTCGGCCCTCGTGGCGACGGCTACAACCCTTTCGACCGAATGCCCGCGGACGAGGCGGCCGGCTATCACCGCTCCCAGCTCGCCACCTTCGCCGCCGCGGGCGCCGACCTGGCCACGGCCTTCACCATGCCCTACGTGGACGAGGCCCTGGGTGTCGCGCGAGCCGCGGCCGCCGAGTGCATTCCCGTCGTCATCGGTTTCACGGTGGAGACCGACGGGCGGCTCCCCTCGGGCGAGACCCTGGAAGATGCCATCGCACGCATCGACGGCGACACCTGCACCACGCCGGTCTACTACATGATCAACTGCGCGCATCCCGAGCACTTCGCGCACGTGCTGGAAGGGGCGCCGTGGGCGCACCGGATCGGCGCCGTGCGGGCCAATGCTTCGTGCAAGAGCCACGAGGAGCTGGATGAGTCGACCACGCTGGATGATGGTGATCCCGCGGATCTGGGCGAGCAGTATCGGGAACTGGCGCGGTTGCTGCCGAATCTGTCGGTGATCGGGGGTTGCTGCGGGACGGATCATCGCCATGTGGGGGCGATGTGTGAGGCGGTGGGGAGGGCGGCGTAGGCCCACGGCCGGCATCGATGGTGGATTCGCCGGGCTGTTCGGTGAATCCACTATTGACGTGAGAATGGAAATCTGTATTTTAAAATATCATGATAAAACGAATATTAGATTTAGATTTGTCGGCGACGGAGACCTGCTTTCTCTGGGGCCCCCGCCAGACCGGCAAGACGACCCTCTTGCGGCAGTTGTATCCCGACGCGAGCCGCTACGACCTGCTGCTGGCAGACGAGTACCGGCGTCTGGTCCAGGATCCCACGCTGATCCGCCAGGAGTGTCGCGCTCTTGGTCTCGACGCCACGTCGCAGACCGATCCAATCATCATCGACGAGATCCAGAAGATCCCCGAACTCCTCGACGAGGTCCACTGGCTCATCGAGAACCTCGGCCTGCGGTTCGTGCTCTGCGGTTCGAGCTCCCGCAAGCTACGGCGACAGCACGCCAATCTTCTCGGCGGACGGGCGGTGCGGTATGAATTGTTCCCGCTCGTCTATCCCGAGGTCGCCGACTTCGATCTGGACCGCGCCCTGAATCACGGACTTCTGCCGCGCCACTACCTGAGCGGATCGCCGAAACGTCTGCTTCAGGCGTACGTCGGCGACTACCTCCGCGAGGAGATCACCGCCGAGGCGCTCACCCGGAACGTGCCGGCGTTCAGCCGATTCCTGGAAGTGGCCGCGCTGTCCAACGGCGAGGTTGTCAACTATACCAACGTCGCCCGCGAGTGCGGGGTGTCTTCCCCGACCGTCAAGCAGTACTACCAGATCCTCGAGGACACCTTGATCGGGTTCCAGGTTCCTGCGTACCGGCGGCGCGCCAAGCGTCGGGTCGTGGCCGCGTCGCGGTTCTACTTCTTCGACATCGGCGTGGTGGCCCAACTCACTCGCCGGGGCGTCGTCGAGCCCGGTTCCGAACTGTTCGGTCGCGCGTTCGAGCACTTCCTGGTGACCGAGATCCGGGCCCACGCGAGCTACTCGGCAAAGCAGTATCCGCTGGCCTACTGGCGGACCGTGTCGCAGATCGAGGTCGACTGCGTGCTCGGTGCGCACGAGGTGGCCGTGGAGATCAAATCGACCGACCGGGCTGATGGTCGCCACCTCAAGGGGTTGCGGGAGTTCAGGGAGGAGTTTGGGGCGGAGCGGCTCGTGCTCGTGTCTCGGGATCCTAAGCCTCGGGTGACCGATGACGGGATCGAGATCCTGCCATGGCGGGTGTTTCTGGATCGGTTGTGGGGTGGGGAATTGATCTGACCTGGGCTTCTCTACTTCAGCCGGCTTCGGTGATTTCGTGGTATCATTGACCCTCTTGCGGCCCGAGAGGGGGAGGATCCATGAACCGCCACGTTGTCATACCGCTCGTCATTGGTCTGGTCGGAGCAACCTGCTTGCCTGGCGTCGTCCGCGGCGGAGATTGCATACCTTGGTCGGAGACCACCGATCTAGCCGACGTCTTTCCCGAGATCCAGTTGTCCCACATGGCCGTGGTGGGTTCGCTGCTCGTGGGGACAGAGGATCAGGTGTTCTACGTCTACCGGCTCAACGGGCAGGACGAGCCGGCATTGATCTCCTCGGTGCCCATGGACCAGTACGTAAATCGGATCCGCGTCCTTGAGGATGCGGTCTACCTGATGTCGTGGTCCGGGACCGCCCGCCGCGTGGACCTTGCCGATCCGGAGAACCCGCAGTTCGCGCCCGTCAGCGTGCCGGCCGGTGATCTCCGCGACGTGATCCGCTTCGACGGCGGCTACCTCATGCTCACAACCGCAGACAGCGTCTTCGTGGTTGACGACCCCGCGGCGGTCGAGCCGGGCATCATCTCGGTGATCGAGGCTGAGTCCCCGGATCGCGCCGCGGCGAACGGGTCCATGGTGTTCGTGGCGATGAGTCGGGGAGTGTTGCCGGTCGATCTCGCCGACCTTGCCGAGCCGGTCGTCGGCGAGCCGCACCATCTCCATCCACCCGGCTACGGGATGTGGAACGGTGTCGGCTGCAACAGCATCGTCGTTCACGAAGGGATCCTCTACGGACATTTCAGCTACTATAGCTTCTATTACGGGGCGGCCTTCACCATGGCTATCGACATCTCCGATCCCTTCGAGCCGACCCCGACGGTCCGCCACCCGGAGAATGGCGTCGACACTGGACTCAATGTCGTGGGCAATCTGGTCGCGGCGCTCACGAGTCGGACGCTCCGGATCTACGAGGCCGGCGACCTGGAACCCGTGGCCACCATCCACGTCCACGCCAACACCGCGTCGGCGGGCGCGGCGTTCGGCGAGGATCTGCTGATCGCGGTTCCCCACCGCGGCCTGCATCGCGTCGACCTCCGCGATCCATTCACCGTCGATCCGGCGGTGACCATGCCGGCAGGATACGACCCGGCCGGATGCGGGCGGTACGGCCTGGCGACCCGCCGGACCTATGTCCATGACTGGCAGGGCAATGCCTATCTCCGGGACGTCGACTGGACGGTCTACGATCAGACATCGGTCACGGCCCTGGATTCGCTCGCTGCGGGCCACCTCGACGTCCATTCCGGTGAGGACGAATCGTGCGGCTACGCCATGGAGATTGCCGATGCAAACGACCGATGGGTCGTCGTGCGAGCGCATGGGGGGTGCGGCGGTTGGAACTACCACTACGATTTCGAC
>PIVY01000680.1 GCA_003353795.1 bacterium | reverse complement strand
GGGCCCCGATCTACAACCGCTGCCTGCTCCAGGTCGGAGCCATCCAGCAAGAGATGGACTCGGCGGCACGGTTCGAGGTTTACGCGCGACAGATAATCTACGGCACACCCAAGCAGATCACCGCCGACTACCTGCGCGACCAGATCCGCATGGGGCAATTGCTCAGCGCCTGGGCGGGTCGGCAGCAGCTCACCCAGAGCGGCGGCGGGCCGCTGGTGCCGGGCTTGCAGGCGTGCCTGGTCGATGAGGCCGACGCGGTGCTGATCGATGAGGGCGTCGTGCCGCTGATCATCGCGCGGAGCCGGCAAGAGGACGAGATGTCGGAGATCTACAGCTCGGCGGCCAGGCTGGCAGCCAGGCTCGACGATGGACCGGATTACAAGATCGACTATGTGAAGCGTAAGGCCGACCTCAAACGCCGCGGCGAGCACCGGCTCGAGCAGATGTTCGACGACCTGGCCGACACCGGCGAGGCGATCTGGCGCGCGACCCGGCGTGCAGAAGAACTCGTCCGCCAGGCCCTGGTCGCCAAGCATTGCTACAAGCACGGGCAGCAGTACCACATCGTCGATGGGCAGATCGTCATCGTGGACGAATACACCGGGCGGTTCTTGCCCGACCGCTCGTGGGAGCACGGGCTGCACCAGGCGGTCGAAGCCAAGGAAGACGTCACCGTCACCGCCGACCGCG
>PIVY01000679.1 GCA_003353795.1 bacterium | reverse complement strand
GACGGTCGCCGTCCTCGGTGGCGCCGCTGCCACGGAAGTAGACCGCATCGTCCTTCTGGTGCATCACCCACTGGCCGTTGGAAAGCGGGCGGTACATGGGACTGCCCGGCGAGGCGTAGCGGTCCCGCTCGTTGAGGTCGAACCACACGCGCGAGGTGCCCTCGTCCACGTCCAGGAGCCAGACGTAGCGCCAGCGTTTGATCCGTTCCCGCTGGTACATCATGAGGGTGCCGTCCTCGGCGCCCCACATCCAGCCCAGGATCCGGTGCTCGGCACGGAAGATCTCCTCGGCCTCGTCGGTGAAGGGCGCGTCGAGACGCATGAGCCGGTCGCGGTGGTCGACCTCGGCCACGGGGTCGCCGCCATCGAGGGCTTCCATCCAGAAGAGCGTGTGGTCGGCGGTGGCGCGCCAGGAGACGGAGCGCGGGCCTTCGGGCTGACCATGGACCGGCACGTTGTCGGCCAGGGGCAGCGAGGCGATGGTCTCCACCAACTTGCCCTTCTTGTCCCACACTTCGACCTCGGTGGCGAAGCGCCAGTAGGCCACCTCGTGGGACCAGGGCCCGACCAGGCGCTCGACGAGGAGATACTTCCCGTCCGGGGAGAAATCGGCCGAGGCATAGTGATCGGCCTTACCGAGGAGCTTCACCTTGCCCTTCTTGGGGTCCACGATGGCCAGCTCCGCCTTCGTG
>PIVY01000678.1 GCA_003353795.1 bacterium | reverse complement strand
GTCCCTGTCGATGGCATAGATCTGCCCACCCGGGCCGCAACCGGCAATGACCCCACCGTCGTCGGGCAAGACGGCGAAGACTTCTTCGGCCGGCAGGTCGGCTAGCAGTGAGGCGTCGCCATTGCGGTCGATGCGCCAGACCCGGCCCTCGTGACCGCTGGCGGCGAAGACCGTGCCGTCGTCGGCCGCGGCCACCGACCAGAATACCAGGCTGCTGTCGGCCAGCATCGGCGTGGCCATGAGGCCGGGCACCAGGCTGCCGTTGGGGTCGATGGCCGCGCCCTCGAGCTCGCCGTCGGTGAAGGCGATGATCTCGGGGCTGTCCCAGAACGCCGGACCGGCGGCAGTCGCCAGCGAGGCCAGGGTCATCAAGATGAGCGTGACAGTGATGCGGTTCATGGACGGCCTTTCTCGGGTCGGGGCGCAGGCTGGGCGCGGACACTGACGTCCTTCACAGCGTTCCCCTGCAAGATGATTCCGGTGCGGCGGGACTGACGCAACAGGTACGCCGCAAGAGTAGGCTGGGTGGCACCGGGTGGTCCCAGGCTGAGGGTCTGGCGCACGGAGGCGGGGAGATTGGGCAGTTGACGGCCACCGGCAGTAAACCCAGGTCGAGCCGACACGAGGGCCAGGGTGAGGTCGTCGAGGGAGCGCGGCCTGGAGAGCAGATCGAAAGTCGCCTCGAGGCCGTG
>PIVY01000677.1 GCA_003353795.1 bacterium | reverse complement strand
CGGTCCCGTCGGGTCCGAACGCGGCCAGATAATTCCGCCGCATGCGCACGCCCTCGTCGTTCTCGGCCGTCATGCGGCCACAGACCACGAGGCCGCCGTCGGGCAGCGGCCGACCGGTCATCAGTACGCCCCAGCCACCCTCCTCGGTGGCCCCACCGGGGTGCAGACTGGGCAGCGGTTCGCCGGCGGCGTCCAGCCGGATCACATACCCCGGAAACTCCTGCACGATGCCGATGGCGCCGTCGGGCCAGACGATCAGGTCGCTCGGATTGCGCATCTCGCCGGGGCCGTCGCCCTCGCGACCGCGCGTATCGAGCAGGGTGCCGTCCGGCGCGATGACGTGGACCTGGTTGAGTTGGGCGTCGAGCACATAGATGTTGCCGGCGGCGTCGGTGTCCAGACCCGTCGGCAGGCCCAGCAGCAACTCGTCGTCCTCGTCGCCGATGCGCCAGAGTTCTTCCAGATCGACGGTCTGCACGCCCTCGGGCAGGGTGTCCGGATTGCGGATATGGAGGCGATCATCGATGACGATTTCCTCGCCGGCGGTCGCCGCGGTGGCGCACAACAGACAGCAGGCGGCCAGTGCGAACACTGTCGCACGTTTCATGATATTCACGGTCACTCCTATCGATCAGGGGATGGTTCGGGGTTTTCGTTGGCTGCGACCGCGGCGATCACCCGTCGCAGGAGGA
>PIVY01000676.1 GCA_003353795.1 bacterium | reverse complement strand
CATGGGGCGTTGATGTCCGCCGGGCCGACCCAATTCGAGAACTGCGAGTTCGAGTACAGTTCGAGTGACGGCCTGACCGTGACCAGTGGTGAGCCCACAGTCACTGGCTGCACGTTCAAAGACTGCAATCCCGGCATGGACCTGTACGCAGGCACCAGCGCTCAGCTGGTCAGCGGCAACACCTTCGAACCACAGATCCAGCACGCAGCCACGGCCTGGGCCGGAGCCATCGCGGACCTCGTTTCGCAGAACACGTTCACGCCACGGCCAGATGGGAAGTACAACGCCATCCGCGTGCGTCAGTCCACGGTCGCCGAGTCAATGACCTGGCCCGTGCCACCCACAAGTTTCGTCTACCAGTTCGAGACCGACCACGACCTGACCATCGCTGGCGGCACAGCCCCGGTCCTCCGCCTACTACCGGGAACCATCGTCAAGTTCTGGAGCGACTCCCACATCACGGTAGGCAACAACGGACTGCCGGGCGGCCTGATCGCCGGCGGGGTCATCTTCACCTCGCTCCGCGATGATGAGGGCGGCGATACCAGCGGCAGCACCGCCACTCCTGTCGCCGGCAACTGGCAGTACTTCAACTTGACCGCAGACGCGTCCGCTGATTCCTGCCGGTTCACCGATTGCTCGTTCCGCTACGGTGGCCAGGACGGCTCCGGCATGATGATCTCGGCCGCCGG
>PIVY01000011.1 GCA_003353795.1 bacterium | reverse complement strand
GAGGCGGTCACCATCGACGGGCTGCCCGCCGAGGATATCTGGTTCCTGACCGCCGACGGGGGCCTGGCCCAGTGCAACGGTGGTACGAACCCCGACGGTCCCTCGGACGCCGACGGCTGGATCACCTGGTCGCAGCCGCTGCATGCCGGGGGAGGAAGCCCCGTGGCCGTGGCGACGGAACTGTTCGTGGCGGCAGCCGCGGCGCCCGAGCCCATTCCGGTGGCGTTCCGGAGCCCCGATGTCAGCGGCGATCTCGCCGTGAACCTGACGGACATCACCCTGTTCACCCAGATCCTGTACGGCGGCGGCGATCTCTGGCGCGGCGACTACAATCTGGACGAGATGGTGAATCTGTCGGACATCGTCGTGTTCACCATGGCCATCGGCGGCGTCTGCCCATGACGAAGCGACAAATCCGGATCCGGTAACGTCAAATACGGGATAACCCGTAGTCAACGATCCTGCCCAGACCTCATCGCGGGGGTAGCCAAGTCACCCTTACCTGTGGTATTCTGTCCCGGTCTTGATCCGCGATGTCGGTTTCAGACGCACCGGCATCGAGGTTAGCGGCGGTTGCGGTTTCGCGCGCTGTCGGTCCGAACCAGAACCTCGGTATTCAACTCAGGTTCGCGCCCGTGAAAGGAAGCTCTTAAATGAAGACCTTGCTCACGATTCTCTTCATCGCCCTGCTGGCCGTCCCCGCTCTCGCCGTGGACACCATGGGCGTCTCGGCCGAGGCCGACTACGTCGAGGACTTCATCTTCGTCAACGCCGGTACCCCGTTTGACTTCTACGTCGTGCTGATGGATCCCTCGAGCGCCACCATCGGCGGCTACGAGTGCGGCATCGGCTTCATGGGCGGCGACCCGTTCGTGCTGGCCGTTTCCGGCCCCAACGGCTGGACCAACTTCGGCGACAACACGAACCACCTCTGTGGTTACCAGACGCCGATCCCGGCGCTGCCCGTCACCGTGCTGAGCACCCTGAACTGCCTGGTGCCTGCCGCTCCGTTCGACGCGCTGGTGACCATGGGTCCCTCCGTGCCGAGCAGCTTCAATGACATGGGCCCCGGCTACGCCGATGGCGCCAACGCTGACATCCTGGTGCTCTGTGGCGTGCCCGCCGACGGCGTCGTTGGCCGCATCACCACCGAGGTCGTGGCCACCGAGGCTCACACCCTCACCGACGTCAAGGCGCTGTTCGAGTAGTTCTCGATCGCACCCCGACGACAGAGGCGGCCGGTCCTTCCTGGACCGGCCGCTTTCTCGTTATCTCCGCGCGTGGATTCAGGCAACGAATCGCCGCGCTAGCGGGCGATCTGCGGCAGTGTCGCTTCCAACTGGATCAGGCGCTGGGTCTCGAGCGCTTCGGTGCGCATCTGGCGATAGATGGCCCAGCGTACGGCCGCGGTCACCGGCTCGTCGCCGTCGCTGCCGCCGCCGAAGATGGATCCGATGGGGTCCTGCGGCTCGGGAAGGTGCACCACGTTCAACGTCGCCTCGGGCGCCACGCCGGCCAGGGCCGCCGCCTCACGGATGGCCGCTTCCAGGTTGCCCAGCCCGTCGATCAGCCCGTTGGCCACCGCCTCTTCGCCGGTGAACACGCGGCCGTAGGCCAGCTGTTCCGCCTGCTCGAAGGTCATGTCCCGACGGTCGGCGACCTCGCGCAACCACGCGTTGAACCCGGCGTAGTGCGAGGCCTGGAACGCGCGCCATTCGTCCTCGGTGGGCGGCCGGTCGTCGCGGCCGATACCGGCCATGGGACCGGCTTCCACGCTGTCCTTGCTCAGACCGATCTTCTCGTAGAAGCCACTCATGTCGAAGAAGGCGCTGATGGAGCCGATGGAACCCACCACGCTCTGGGGACCGGCGAGCATGCGCGTGGCGCGGAACGAGATCTGGTAGCCGCCCGAGGCGGCCACGTCCACCATGGACACCACCGTGGGCTTGGCAGCGGCGCACAGGGCGATCTCGTGGCCGATGAGATCGCTCGCCAGGCCTTCGCCGCCGGGAGAGTCGACCCGCAAGACGATGGCCTTCACCTCGTCGTCGAGCCGCGCCCGTCGCAGGTCGCGCACCACCGACTCGTGGCCCATGGTGATCCCGAGCAGCGGATTCACACCACTCTTGCGCCCGGCGATCATGCCCTGGGCGTGCACCACCACCACCGTCTCGTCGCCTTCTCGGTCCAGATCGGACCAGTCGACGTCGCGGTAGTCGGCCGGCGTGATCACTGCCAGGCTCGTCTCGTCGCTGTCGCCCAGCAACTGCGCCTCCAACCCCTGCCAGTAGAGGACCCGGTCGATGACGCCCGCGGCCGCCGCCTCCACCGGTTCCAGTGCCGCCTTCTCCATGAGTGCCAGCAAGACCTCGCGCGGGATCCCACGTTCATCGGCGAAGGTGGTGGTGACCGACTCCCAGCGCAGGTCGAGCAGCCGCTGCGACTGTTCCCGTGCCGGGGCGGTCATCTCGGTCTCCAGGACCATCTCGGCTGCCGACTTGTACTCGCGGATCTTCGAGACGTGCGGCTCGATGCCCAGCTTGTCGAGCATGCCGCGGAAGAAGTTGCGCTGGTGGATCATGCCCTGCAGGCCACAGTAGCCGCCGGCGGGCTGGTAGATGGAATCGCAGGCTGCGGCCAGGTACAGGGTCTGGAGGTTGATGTAGTCTCCCCAGGCATAGACCGGTTTGCCGGCCTTGCGCACGGCCGCCGTGGCGCTGCGCAGTTCGTCGAGCTTGGCCAGCCCGGCACCGTTGCTGGCCGACAGCTTCCAGATCACGCCCTCGACCCGGTCGTCGATGGCAGCCTTGGCCAGGGCGTCGAGCATGTCCTGCAAGGTCACCGTGTCGTCGGCCAGCAGGTTCGTGGGGAAGGAGCCGGGAGGGGCATACTCCGGCAACTCGCCGTAGAGGTCGAGGACCAGCCAGCCCTTGTCGGGAATCTCGGGGCCCTGGTTGAGGGCGAGGTATATGCCGCCACCGATCAGTCCCAAGACGACAACCAGATTGATGACTGTGAGGATCAACGACCGCAACCACCGGTGACCGAACGATTCGCTTGCCATGGGGAGCCTCCGTTTGCCTGGGGATGCCTGCTAGCCTACCGGGGACGGATTCATGACGCAATGAAGGCTCGAAGGGTTTCGGTGCGGATTTCGGGCACGAACCTTGATCTTGGATGCGGATTGTCGTAATGAAGGGGACTCCGACATGCATGGTGCCCGATCCGAATACCCCACAGGGGAGGCAGGAATCATGATCTGCAAGCCGCGCTCAGGGTCGAACTCGTGGACGGCAATGGTCGCAATCACGCTGCTGGTGATCGTTTCCGGACCAGCGGCTGCCGGCGAGACGTCCCTCGGACTCGGTGTGGGCGCCACGGCGGGGTTCGGAGTTCAGGGCGACGTCACCTTCCATGACTTCACCCGCAACGCGCCACTCTCGCTGCGGCTGTCGGGCGCCTATTCCGGTCGGGACGCCGGCAACGCGCTGGACGCCCGGCGAGTCTTCATCAACGACAATACCAACGGCACCCCCGAACAGTCGGCCAACACCTGGCAGGTGCGCCTGGACCTGATGTTTCCCATCGCCAAGCTCGGTTCCGCGCCGCTGCACCTGGGCGTCGGCGGCCGCAAGGGTTTCTTCACCGCGACTTTCGATTTCGTGGGCGGGAACGAGAAGTTCGACGTGGTCAGCAATCCCTGGGGCGTGGGGGCGTTCGTGGAGGCGGCGTTCGAGATCAGCGACAGGGTCGATTTCACGCTCCAGCTGGGCGTCGATCATTTCTTCAAGTCGCGCCTCGAGGGACACGACACGGCCTACGAGCCCGACGGCGACGACGTCAATCCTCGCAACGACTACACCTGGGACGATGCCGACGAGGCCGTGAACCAGCCTCGCACCGAACCGTTCGGACTGTTGAGTCTGCGTGTGCGGCTCGGCAGCTGATCCGCGTTCTGCCGGTGAACAAGAGGCCGTTTCTGTGGGTACCAGAGGCGGTTTTTTAACACGATTCTCAGGAGGTCGATCCTTGAAGCTCTCCGGTTATCGCTGCGCCAAGTGCGAACACGACGTCTGCGAGGTGGCCGAGATGCGCGCCACCGGCGGTGTCCTCTCCAAGCTCTTCGACATCCAGAATCGCAAGTACAGCACCGTGACTTGCGCTCGCTGTCGATACACTGAGTTCTATGCCGTGGAGTCCAGCATGCTGGGCAACGTCTTCGACTTCTTCGTCGGACGCTAGGTCGACCCATGTCCCGAGCTGCGATCCTGCTGGTTGCCACGATTCTCCTCGGCGGTTGCGAGCGCGACGCAGAACCCGTGCTGCCGGAGGGATTCGCCGTGCTGGCCGAGGCCAGTGCCGACCTGGACGGCGATGGACGCGACGAGTCCGTCCGCCTCGTGGGCCGAGGCGCGGCAGACAGCCCGTTCCGCGAAGACCTCTGCCTGGTCGTGGGCCCGTCCGCCCACCTCTGGCCACTGCCCAGCGCCGCCGCGGGCGGATACGGTCCGCAACTGCAACTGGTGGACGTGACCGGCGACGGATCCCCCGAGATCATCGTCACCGCCGACACCGGCGGCAGCGGCGGCATGGTGGCCGCCGCCGTGGTGACCGCCCGTCCCGACGGCAAAGCCTGGACCCTGCACACCGTCTTCGATTCCGAGTCCGGCCCACGCCCCAGATTCGCCGGTGCGCTGGTCGACGGTTTCGCCGCCGAGATGGAAGTGACCGCCCCCGGCCTGCCAAGAAAGCAGGAGAGTCTGGACCTCGCGGCCAGGCGGGAGATCTACCTGCAAACCGGCGTCTACGACGAACACGGGACCCTACAGCACAAGGTGGAGATCTGGGGCGACGCCCTCATGTCCCTGACCCCGGTCGCCGCCAGCGCCGGCGGCCCCGGACTGCAGGCGGTGCAGCAAGCCAGAGGCACCAGCAACGCCGACCGCCTGGTCGAGATCCGCACGCTCATGGTATGGAAAGAGAGCCAATGGCAGGCGGTCTCCCTGACCCTAACCCCCATCAACTAACCACCACCCGACAAATCCCCCCCGACCTACCTCAGGGGCAAGAAAGATAGGCCGCGGCTCACAAGAGCCGTCGGCCTATCGTCAACCCTCAAACCCGGCCGTTGAGCTGCGAGCGCCAAAGGCGCTCGTCAGCTCGAACGGACGCTACTTTATGAGCGAGAGCTTGCGGACCTGCATGACTTCGGCGCCGATGCGGAGGCGTGCGAAGTACTGTCCACTCGCCACACCCATACCTTCGGCGTTGCGGCCGTCCCAGGTCATCGCGTAGGTGCCCGTGGGCAGCGACTCGTTGACCAGCGAACGGACCAGCTCACCCTTGATGTTGTAGATGTTCAGCTGCGTGAGGTTGTCCCGGTTGAGGACGAACTCGATCTTCGTGGCCGGGTTGAACGGGTTCGGGTACACGGACACGAATCCGCCGGCGGCCTCCACGGTGGGAATGTCCTCGACGCCCGTGGCCGTGAAGTAGATGTACTCGTCGCCAATGGGACGCACGACATAGTCGCTATAGCTGTAGTCCAGGTAACCCTCGGCCTGCAGGACGTCGGCCACCATGGGCACGTAGGTCAGCTCCTGGTTGGGCTGCACCTCGAGGGAATCAGCCCAGGCGCCGGTGTCGCTGATCCAGTATTCGGCCGGCGAGAACGTGCCGACACCCAGAATCTCGGCCACGTACGTCTTGACCCAGACGTTCTCGTAGGCCTCGCCACGCCGCGGCGTGCCATCTTCGTTGCTGTCGTCGGCCAGGACCTGCGTGGTGGCTCGCTCCGCCGGGGGAAGCGCGACACCGAACGCCAGCACGTTCACGGCGTTGGCATTGTGGGGCGCGATCTGGTCGAGGCCGAAGTAGTTGTCGCCTGTGCCGCCGATATCCACGAGGTCGCCACGGTAGTAGGACGTCGCGTAGCCGGATCCGAGACGGCTCACCACGGCGCCGTAGCGGTAGCCGCCGTACGGTCCCGTCTCCTGTTCCTGGACGATCATCTGGCTGGGGACGGCAGTGTCGCCGGTGCCGGCGGTCACGACGCCGCGGATGTTCAGGACCTTGCCGTCGTAGGGGTTGGTCTGGTCGGAGCTATCGGGATGCACCCATTGCATCTCATAGATGGAGGTCAGGCCGATCGCGCACTCGAGGTAGCCATCTGGTGCGTTGCCCGGGCTGGAGACCACCTGGCCTTCCATGTCTTCCACGGTCACGTAGAAGTCGACCTTGTCACTGGTCTGGCCGGGAATGCTGCCGACCCAATCCTCGTTGCGGACCATGGACATGCTGGAGGTCATCCAGGCGCCGGGTTCGGTGCCGTCGGTGTTGTTGGAGCGGTAGGTGATGGTCGCATCGGCGATGCCCTGATCATCGCTGACGACGATCTGAACCTCGATGGGATCGTTGGCGCTGGGAACCCAGTCGTCGAGATCCACTTCGCGGATGATGGGCAGGGTGGGATCGGCGATCAGATCGGCCTGCATCCGGGGCTTCAACTCGATGAGGGTGTTGAAGTTCACGAGGGGGCCGAGCACCTTGTACTCGTCGCCCACTTCCATGCCGGAGAGGTCGATGCCGGTGTCGCTGTCGACGTAGCACTCAAGAGTGTCGACGCCGCCGCCTGTGTTGACCATGTAGAACGTGCTGCCATCAATGTCCGCAATGGTGCCGGTCACGGCGGCGAAATTGCCCACCCACTCGTACGGCTCGACATCACCCAGGATGCCGCTCGGCGTGGTCTCGACCGGAGCGGGCTCGTCGCCCTCCACGGGGAAGGTCCACGTGGCGCCGTTGCCGAACTGGATCTCGGTGCCGAAGGAACCGATGGTACCGGTGATCTCGACGGTGTCACCGATCGTCAGCAAGGGGTTGGGGCTGGGCGAGTAGAAGGTGAGGCCGCCGGTGGCATCCTGGATGTAGTGGGTACCGCCGTTGTAGGTGCCGGCCACCACGTAGATCTTGCCGCTGACGGTAACCTGCTGGCCATCGTACGGGCTGGCGGGTTGCCCCGCGACCGTGTACACCTGAATATCGTCGATGTCGACAATCTGAGCCGTCGCCAGACCCGCGGTGAGAGCCATGGCGAGAGCAAGAGTGAGCATTTTCTTCATCCTGAGGACTCCTTCAGGTTCGAGGCAGGATGCCACGTTCGAGACAATATGCATGGCGACCTCGGCCGAACTGCGCGAGACGAGTGCAGATCGACCTCCGGCCCTCTCCGGGGTGCGCCATCACCGGAAGACAGACGTTTCCTGGGATTCCGCGTACCGAGGACAGAGTTCTTGGTGCCGCATTATAGCACAAGGAAACCCAGGGATCCAAGTTCCCGGCGTTAAAAATTCTTGAGAATTCGCAAGCGAAATCCGTTTTAGATGATGGATTGTCCGGTCATCTGCTGGGGTTTTGGAAGGCCCAGCAGACCCAGCACGGTAGGGGCGATATCCGCCAAACCCCAGTCCTCGTTGGCGATGGCGTCGAGGCGGCCATCGTACTCCTTGCCGGCCACCACGAACGGCACCCGGCTGAGGCTGTGCTGGGTGAGCACCTTGCCGTTCTCGTCGAGCATCTCGTCGCAATTGCCGTGGTCGGCCGTCACCAGCCAGACCGTGCCCGCGTCGAGGCTGGGGGGCATGATCTCCGAGAGCAGGCGGTCGACCGTCTTGACGGCCTTGACCGCGGCCTCGAATACGCCGGTGTGACCCACCATGTCGCCGTTGGCGAAGTTCACCACCACCACGTCGTACTCGCCTGAACGGCAGGCCTGGCCCACCACCTCGGCCACCTCGGGAGCGGACATCTCGGGCTGCAAGTCGTAGGTGGCCACCTTGGGCGACGGGACCAGTTTGCGCACCTCGTGGGGCCAGGGCTCCTCGCGGCCGCCGTTGAGGAAGTAGGTGACGTGGGCGTACTTCTCGGTCTCGGCCGTGCGCAGGTTGCGAACGCCGTGCTGGGCGAAGATCTCGGCCAGGCTGTTGCGCGGCTGCTCGGGGGTGAACACCGAAGGCACGCCGGCGAGCTTCTCGTCGTAAGGGGTCATGGTGAGGTAGTTCACCTTGGGGCGCCGTTTCAGCCCCCATCCCTCGAAGCCGGGATCCATGAAAGCCCAGGTGAGCTGACGGGCGCGGTCGGCGCGGAAATTCCAGAAGAAGACGCTGTCGCCGTCCTCGATGCGGTCGTTCGAGACCACCACGGGCAGCATGAATTCGTCGGTGACCCCGTCGTCGTAGCTCTGCTGGATGGCGACGAGGGGATCGTCGGCGCCGGGGGCATCGGTCTCGACGATGGCATTCCAGGCCTTCTCGTTGCGATCCCAGCGCTTGTCGCGATCCATGCCGTAGTAGCGGCCCATGACCGTGGCGATACGGCCGGCGCCGATCTCGTCCAGATTGGCCTGGAGATCGCGGACGTAGCCGAGGCCGCTGCGCGGATCGGTATCGCGGCCGTCGAGCAGGCAGTGGATGCAGATATCGGTGAAGCCTTCGTCTCGCGCCTGGGCCACGATGCCGTAGAGATGGTTGGTGTGGCTGTGGACACCACCCGGCGAGACCAGGCCGATGAGGTGGAGCTTCCTGGTGCCGGCGAGACCCGCCCGGGTGAACTCCTGCCAGCCCGACTGCTCGGCAAAATCGCCATCGGCGAGACTCCTGGAGATGCGCGCCAGTTCCTGGTACATGATCCGGCCGGCGCCGATGGTCAGGTGCCCTACCTCGCTGTTGCCCATCTGACCTTCGGGAAGGCCCACGGCGAGACCGCTGGCGTCGAGGGTCGTGTGTGGGTAGCGCTCCAACAGGCTGTTGAAGAACGTCGGCTCGGCGGCCATGAAGGCGTTGCCGCGGGCGGGATCGTCATCGAGCCGTTGCCCCACGCCGTCGAGGATGCAGAGAACGAGGCGCGGACGGGTCTGGTCGGACATGGGCGCTGGCTCCCCGCGTGCGATGGTCAGTCGGCGTCGAGGGCGCCTGCCGGGAGAGTCCAGATCTCCACCTCTCCAAGGGCCATCAACACGGTGTGTCCGAGGGTATATAGCGGTGAATCCGGGTGGTCGCCATGGGCCGGGTCCTCGTCCACGCGCACCCGACAGATGGCTCCGGCCTGCAGGACCGCCCGCGTGACCTCGCGACCATCGTCGAGCAGTTCGCTCACCCGCAGGTTGCCGCGCCGGACCACGAGATCGCACGGAGGGTCGGGGTGAAGCAACTCATCGGCGACCAGCCGGACCTTGTGACGACGATGGCGGAGCTCGTCGGCAAGAGCCCGGCGCGTGGCGAAGAACCGGGCGTCGCGGTCGAGAGACACGGTACCCGGAGGAAGCTGGCGGGGCTGGCCGAGATCGTCGCGTTCGGTGGGCATGGGTCCGTCCCTGGCTGGGTGTGTTCCACTCATGTTGACCGCTGCGGGCCCCGCGCGCAAGAGCCTGCCGCGACTTGACAGCCGCCGGGGCGAGGAACTACGGTAGCGCGGTCCGTTAGGGGTGGCTGGAAAGCCTGAGATCACACCCTCCGCACCTGACCCGGATCATGCCGGCGTAGGAAAACGGAAACCGCAGGATCTCTCATCTTCCGCCACCGGCCCTGTTCCAGGAGCCGGTATTTTCACGGCTCCCGCATACCGACCCACGAGCGAGGTTCGTCATGTTCGAACGTCTGCAGATCGTGGCGGCGGCGGGAATCAGCGTCCTGATTTTTGCCCTGCCCGTCGTGGCCGGCGCCGCCGAGTCGGCGTCCGCCGCCGCGCCCGCCGACACCACCGTCCACCAGCGCGACGAGGTCGTCGTCACCGCTTCCCGCTACGACGAGGAAGTGCACCTCAGTCATACCAACATCACCCGTGAGGAGATCCAGCGCAGCCAGTCGGCCCGCGACATCCCCATGCTGCTGCAGGACGTGCCCGGCGTGTACTCCTACAGCGATGCGGGCAACGGCATAGGCTACACCTACCTGAAGATCCGCGGCTTCGATCAGCGGCGCGTGGCGGTGCTCGTCAACGGCATCCCGCTCAACGATCCCGAGAGCCACGAGGTCTACTGGGTCGACCTGCCCGACCTGGCGTCGAGCCTGCAGGACATCCAGGTGCAGCGCGGCATCACCAACGGCGTGGGCGGCGTGACGGCCATCGGCGGCAGCGTCAACCTGCTGGCCACCATGATCCAAGACCATTCCGGGGGCCGCGCCACCCTCGAGGCCGGCAGCTACGGCACCAACCGCCGCCGCATCAGCTACTCCACCGGCGAACTGGGGCAGGGATTCTCCACGGGCCTGCGTCTGAGTCAGCTCGAGAGCAACGGCTATCGCGACCGCGCCGGCAGCGATCAGTGGGCGGTGTTCTGGTCGGGCCAGTGGCGCAACGACCGCCATCAGGTGCGCGCCGACTTCTTCACCGGCCACGAGCGGACCCAGCACGCCTGGGATCCCGCCGCCGAGGCCGACCTGGCGGTCAACCGTCGCTACAATCCGGAGAAGTACTGGAATGCCATCGACGACTTCCGCCAGCCCCACTACCAGCTGCACTGGGAGTGGGACCTGGCCGAGAAGCTCTTCCTGAAGAACAGCTTCTATCACATCCACGGCGAGGGCTATTACGAGAACTACAAGGAAGACCGCCGCGCCGCCGACTTCAGTCTCGACTACTACTTCCCGTACTCCGACGCCGGTCCCGACGGTTTTCAGGCCGACACCGAGACCGACCTCGTGCGCACCAAGTGGGTCCGCAAGGACCAGACCGGCTGGGTTCCGTCGCTCATGTGGGAGCACGGGGGCGGCCGCATGGTCGTCGGCGGCGACTGGTACACCTTCGGCAGCAAGCACTGGGGCGACGTGCTCATGGCAGGCCCCGACGAGGGCGCGAACATGGTCTCGCCCTTCGACATCCCCGGCGGCGTCAAGTACCACGACTTCACCGGCGACAAGGACGCCTGGTCGGCCTACCTCGACGAGCGCTGGGAGTTCGTTCGCGGCCTCACCCTCATGGCCAACCTGCAGTTCCAGCACCGCCAGTACGACTTCATCCAGGAAGAAGTGGGCAACTTCACCGGCGATCTGCGCAACGCCTACTCGGTGGAGCACGACTTCTTCAATCCCAAGGGCGGCCTCTTCTGGCAGACGCCCTGGAACGTGGCCGGCGGCAACCTGGGCCTCTACGGTCACGTGGGCATCACGCAACGCGAACCGGCCGACAGCGACTACTGGGGCGTGTGGGCCGGTCCTGACGACCTTGGTCAGACGCCGCTGTTCAACCAGAGCCGCGAGGTTCTCGACGGCGACGGCAACGTGCAGTACGTGCAGTGGTCGGAGGCCGAGATCCAGGAAGAAAAGGTCACCAACTACGAACTGGGTCTGGCCTTTCGCGCCAACCGGCTCAGCTTCACGGTTAACGGCTACTACATGGACTTCGAGAACGAGATCGTCAGCACCGGCTACTGGGATTCCGACCGCGGCGCCAACGCCCGCACCAACGCGGCGCGCACCATCCACAAGGGCATCGAGTCCGGCGTGCGCTGGTTTCCGCACCGGGACCACAACCTGCACATGGGCCTGAGCTTCAGTGACAACACCTTCGACGAATTCGTCTACATCGTGCCGGACCCGGACGGCGGCGAGCCCTACATCGAGGACAACTCGGGCAATCCCATCGCGCTGTTCCCGAGTTCCATGGTGTCGGCCACCTGGTCGAGCCGGTTCGGTGCATTCTCCTTCGACCTCAACGTGCGCACCGTGGGCAAGCAGTACCTCGACAACTCGGGCGAGGAATTCCGTACCATCAGCGGTTCCACGCTGGTCAACCTCATGCTCTTCCTCGACATCGGTCGGGCCGGGCTGACCGCTCTGGACGGGATGGAGATCTACGTGCGCCTCTTCAATCTTCTTGATGAAGAGTACGAGACGTTCGGTTACTTTGACCCGTGGGGCGGCGAGGGCTACCAGCGCCACTACACACCCGGCGCCCCGCAACACTTCATGGTCGGCGTGAATTACGACTTCTAGGTGATCACCGACCGACCAACCGCCTGATCGCGCCGCCGCACCGACCCTGCGGCGGCGCATCGCGATCGGGCAGAACGACCGAGGCACACGATGTCCTTCTACGATCACGAGACCGGCGGCGCCGCCTGCCCCATCTTTCCCAAGAAGGGGCGCCGTGCCGTCGTGCTCTGTGACGGACCGCCGCCGCCGCCGGGCGTGCTCGAGTACTGGCTCGGCGGCGCGGATCTGTTCATCTGCACCGACGCCGCCGGCCATCCCTACGACCAGCTCCCCGCGGTACCCCAGGTGGTCATCGGCGATTTCGATTCCCTGGCGGGGCGCGTCCTCGGCGGCCGCGGGGGACCCACCTTTCTGCGCGTGGACGACCAGGAGACCACCGACAGCGAGAAGGCGCTCCTTTACGCCCTCGACCAGGGATACGAAGAGGCCGTGCTCGTGGGCGCAGTGGGCTGGCGCCTCGATCACACCCTGTATAACGCGAGCCTGCTCGAACGATTCGCCGGTCGTCTGCGGATCGCCCTGGCCGGCCAGTACGCCGACGGTGTGCGCCTGGCCGCCGGCGAGACCGTCAGCTGGACGCTGGACCCGGGCATCCGTTTCAGCCTGCTGCCGCTGATCGGTACGAGCGCCGGCGTCACCGTGGAGGGTGCCGAGTTTCCGCTGCTCGGGGGCGACGTCGGCCCGGCCGGCTTGGCGGCCATCAGCAATACCGTGACCTTCGATCCCTTGCTGATCCGTGCGGGCGACGGTCCGCTGCTGGTGCTGGTGGACCGCGAGGGCTCCGACCCCGGTGCCTCCTTCGAGGAGTGAGATGGCGCTCGCGGCGGTCTACGCGCTCTTCCTGCTGTGGATCGTGTTGCGACTATTCCGCCGTCCCGCCAGCGGCGAGGCCGATTTCCTGGTGGCCGGTCGCCGCCTGACCCTGCCCGGCTTCGTGGCCTCGCTGGTGAGCACGTGGTACGGGGGCATCCTGGGCGTTGGGGAGTACGGCTGGTCATACGGCATCTCGAGCTGGCTCGTGTTCGGGGTTCCCTACTATCTCTACGCGCTCGTCTTTGCCCTGGTCCTCGCTCGCCGCGCTCGCGGCAGCCGGGCGCTCAGCCCTTGCGACCAGCTCGAGCGCGCCTGGGGTCGGCCTGCGGCGCTCATCGGCGCCGGCACCCTCTTCGTCATGACCGCGCCGGCGGCCTACGTGCTCATGCTGGGCGTGCTGGTGCAAATGTCCACGGGCTGGCCGTTGTGGGTCGGTGTGGTGCTGGGAACCGCACTGTCGGTCAGCTACGTGTTCCGCGGCGGCCTGCGCGCGGTGGTGGCCACGGACAAGGTGCAGTTCCTGCTGATGTTCGCGGCCTTCCTGATCCTGGTGCCGGTGTGCGTGGCCAAGTACGGCGGGTTGGGGTGGCTGCGCGCCCAGCTGCCGGCCGGTCACCTCGATGCCGACGGTGGCCTCGGCTGGCAGGCGGTCGCCGTGTGGTATGCCATCGCTGCGGCCACCCTGGTGGAGCCTGCCTTCTACCAGCGCTGCTACGCGACGGTGGACCAGCGCACCGCTCGCAACGGCATCCTGGTGTCCATCGGATTCTGGGTGGTGTTCGATTTGCTGACCACCACGGCAGGCCTCTATGCCCGCGCGGTGCTACCGGATCTCAGCGAGCCGGTGGCGGCGTTCCCGGCGCTGGCGGCCGTCACGCTGCCGGGTCTCTGGAACGGTCTCTTCATGGTGGGGCTGCTGGCGACGATCATGTCCACGGTGGACAGCTACGCGTTCCTCTCGGCCGTGCTCCTGGGACGCGATCTACTGCGCCGGCGCGCGCTGCCGGCCGGGGCGCTCCTGGGCGATGAGGACCCTGCCAACTTGCGGTCGGTGCGCTGGGGGCTGCTGGCCACGGCCGTACTGGCGGTGACGCTGGCGCTGTGGTCGGGAAGCGTGGTCGAACTGTGGAAGACCCTGGGATCGGTGGGCACGCCGGTCCTGCTGGCGCCTCTGTTGCTGGCGCACCTGGGGCGCGGTACCGTCGACGCTGGCGGACGGCGGCGCGTGGCCTGGGGCATGGCGCTGGCGGGGTTGGTGTCTGGGGTCTGGTTGCTGGCGGGACGGGGTGCGCCGCTGCTGGGGGTGGAGGCCATCTTCCCCGGGCTCGTGGTGTCCGCGGTGCTGGTGCTGCCGGTGGTCAGACGTCGCCCAGTTCCGCAACCGCTCGATAGCGATGACAGTCCACCACGTGATCGTTGACCACGCCGACGGACTGCAGGTACGCGTACATGATGGTCGACCCCACGAAATTGAAGCCGCGCTTCTTCAGGTCCTTGCTGATGGCGTCGGACAGGGGAGTCGCGGCGGGGAGCTCGCTCATGGAACGGAATCGGTTCTGCACGGGCCGGCCGTCCACGAAGTCCCAGAGGTAGGCGGCGAACGAGCCGCGCTCCTCGACCAGCGCGAGCCAGGCGCGGGCGTTGCGCACCGACGAGGCGATCTTCAGCCGGTTGCGCACGATGCCCGCGTCCTCGCGGAGGCGGAGCTGGTCGGCCTCGGTGAATCGGGCGATGCGCTCGACGTCGAAACCGTGGAGCGCACGTCGGTATCCCTCGCGCTTGCGCAGGATGGTGATCCAGGCAAGGCCGGCCTGCGCGCCCTCGAGGAGCAGCATCTCGAAGAGGTGGGCGTCGTCGCGGGAGGGGACGCCCCACTCGTCGTCGTGGTAGGCGACGTAGAGCGGATCGTCGCCGCACCACTGGCAGCGGACGGGGTCCGTCACGATCAGAGGGCCATCCGGCCGGCCTGCTTCTCGGCTTCGTCGCCGGCCCAGGGCAGCTTGAACCGTTCGCCCTGCCAGGCCTTGACCATCAGGAGGACCCAGAGGACGAGCACCAGCAGTCCTGCGACCAGGTTGATGATCCCGCCGATGATGGGCAGGAACGTGGAGATCGCGAGGCTGACCGACAGGATTCCGAAGGTGATCAGCGACTGCATGGCGTGGAAGCGAACGTAGCTGCTCTTGCGCTCGATGATCAGGAAGATCAACCCCGAAACCCACAGGAACGCGTAGCACAGGGTTCCGGCCACGTTCTCGCTCAGGCCGGTGGACGAGTTGTTCATGATACTCTCCTGGAAGTGGGGTTCGTCTCGGACCCAGGATACGCTCGCCGCGCCGGGTACCCAACCCCTAAAAAAACCAGACCCGGCCAGCTCTCGAGGAGCGGCCGGGTCCGGCCTCGCGTTCCCGATCCTTGCGGACCGGTGTCGCCCAGGGTCGCCCAACCCCGGGTTCTACTGGAAGGTCACCGAGACGGTGTAGGGCAGGCTGGCCGGCGTTCCGCCGGTGGGCACGGCGACGGTGCGGTCGACGGCCAGACTGGCTCCGATCTCGAGGACTTCCGTGATGGCGGCGGTGGTGCGCGGCACCGGCACGGGCGCCTCGGCGCCCAGGTCGGCCCAGTCGGCGGTGAACGAGCCGAGCAGCACGCCGGCGGGCATGGTGCCCGCAGAACAGGTGACGGTGACGTCCACGCCGACGTTGCTGTCGACGTTGAACACACCCTGGCTGATGTTGGTATTGTCGTAGACGAGGCTACTGCCGTCGACGTACGAGCCGTCCACGGCGGAGATCGTGACGGTGCCGCTGTTCAGGACCAGCACACCGAAGTTCAGGGTCGAGGTCTGGGTGACCGTGAGGCCGTCGATGATGTCGACCAGGCCGTTGGTGACCAGATCGATCGCGCCGACCGGCTGGGCGAAAGCCAGGGCGAGGCAGAGGAACACGAGCGCGGTCCGCATTGCAGGCTCCAATCGCCTTCTTGCGAGGTGTCGTGCCACCGACTCCTGCATCAATGATCGGCCGCGGCAGGGAATCCTTTAGGAATATTCTTCCGGTCGCGGCAAGGCCTGCCTGCAGGCGGCATCATCGACCGGGTCGGGGAACGCGCAGGAGCCTCAGGACGGGTTCCCGCGAGCCCGCAATCAGCAGATGTCCACGCCGCCGCCGTATGATAGGCTGCCCGTCCGTCCTTCACCGCCTCCAGGAATCCGGTCATGCCCGTATCGCTGCACCCATTGCCCCTCACCGAACCCGCGTTGACGGCGGTGGCGCGCTGGCTGCTCGATCAGCCATGCGCACGGTCTGCCGAGGATCTCGCCGGCGCCGTGGTTCTCTTGCCGTCGAGCCGGGCCTGCGGTCAACTGGGCCACGCACTCCTCGAGGTCGCGGGCACCGAGGCCCTGCTCTTGCCGCGCATCCTCACGCCATCTCGGCTGGCCGACCACCTCGTCGAACTGCTCGGACTCGCCGATTCGACCCTGCCGGCGGCCGCGCTGCGCCCCCTGATCCTGGCGCCCCGACTCGCCCGGCTGCCCTGGCTGGCTGACCGCCCCGAGGCGGCGCCCGGCCTGGCGGCCGAACTCGTCACCCTGTTCGACGAGGTGCGTCTCGCCTGCCGGGACGCCTTGATCCTCGACGGCTGCGACGATGCGTTGCTCCAGCGCGCCGCGGGGGCCGGCGCCGACGAGGTGCTGGCCACCGACCTGAGCCGTATTCGCGAGGCGTGGGCCATCTATCGCGACCTCGTACCGCGCGACGAGGTCGATCTGAGGGTGCAGGCGCTCTTGATGGCGGCCACGTCCTGGCCCGGCGAGAAGCCGACGCTGGTGGCGGCCGCGCACCTGGCCCGTCTCGATACCGTTGCGGTGGGGCTGCTGCGCGGCCTGGACGACCAGTCCGTTCCCTCCCACTGGCTCACCATGGACGCCGACGATCCGCGATCCCGGCTCCTGCTCGCCGGCTACCGCGATCCGACGCCGTGGTCGCATCCGCTGGCCGGCGTGCGGCTCCTGGCCGAGAAGGTCTCCGAGCAGGTGCCGCCCGCGCCGCGATTCGACGGTGCGGACGTGGTGACTCGGCTGGGCGAACTGGGCACCGCGCGCGACGAGATCGGCCCGCGGCGACCGTTGCAACTGGTGCCGTGCCGGGATCCCGAACACGAGAGCCGCGTCGTGGCGGCGGCGGTGTGCGAGGCCCTCGCCGTCGCGGGATCCGTGCCGGAGATCGTGGTGGCCACGCCCGATCGGGACCTGGCCGCCCGCATTGCCGCACAGCTGCGCGACGCGGGTGTCGACGTGGACGATTCCCGCGGACGCCCCCTGGCCGGTCTGCCGGCCGGGCGACTGCTCCGCGACATGCTACGCATCGTGGTGGCAGGCTGGCCGTTCGGTCCGCTGTTCGAGGCGCTCACTCATCCCTACGTACGACTCGCCGGCAAGAGTGAGCGCCCCGGCCACGCGGTGCAGGTCCAGATCCTCGAGGCAGCGGTGCGGCGAAGCGGTACCGCTCGCCGTGGGCTGGGCGCATTGCGCACCGTGGCCGAGCAGGACGACCTGGCGGCCGGCGAACGACGACGTGGCTGGAGCCTGGCCGGATTCGTGGACGGAATCGCTGCCGCGTTCGCGCCGCTCCAGGACGTGGCCGCCCGTCCCGTGGCCTGGTCCGCCGTCACCGCCGCTCTCCAGGATGTGTGGCTGGCCGTCGCTTGCGATCGTCCGCTCGACGGCGACCCTGATCCGCGGCGCGACCACGACGACCTGGGCGCTGTGGCCGGGCTCCTGGCCGCCCTCGAGCAGGCGGCGCCCTGGCTCGACGATGCGCCGCTGGCGGTCATCGCCGCCGGCATCGACAGCCTGCTTGCCGATCCGTCACTCGAGGTCCGCCCGCACCGTCAGCGACACCTGCCGGTCCGCCTGGTCGGGCTGGTGGAAGCGCGCCTCGAACGGGTCGACCGTCTGTTCCTGGCCGGGCTGGCCCAGGACGTATTCCCCGGTCGCTTACCGCGGCCGCTGTTGCTGTCCGATCCCGTGCGCCGCGCCCTCGACCTGGCGCACTGGCGAGTCCGCGCTGGTCGTGACGCCGAACTCTTCCTGCGACTGCTCCACGGGGCGCCGGAGGTCACGGTGACCTGGCCGGCGGAACGGGATGGTCAACCGTCGTTGCCGTCACCGCTGGTCCAGAGGCTGGCCATGGTGGCGTCCGACGAGCCGGTGCCGGCCCTGGAGCCTCTGCTCTACCGCCGCGACGTGCCCGACCCCGAGGTGATCGCCGATCTTGAGATCGCGTTCCGCGCCGAGCCGGAACCGGTGCCCGCGGCGGCCGTGCCCATACCGTCGAAACTCAGTCACTCGTCCCTGCAGAGATTTCGCGACTGCCCCTACCGCTTCCTCCTGGCCGACGCCCTGCGTCTGAAGCGGCCCGATCCCCTGGACGCCCGTTTCACCGCCGCCGACCATGGCAATCTGGCGCACGCCATCATGCAATCGTGGCTCGATCCCGGTGGCCAGGGGACGCTCGCGCTCGCGGCGGGTGACGCGGATGCGGCGCGCATCGCGTTCGAGACCGCCGCCACCGAGATCGCCGCCTCCTCTGGTCGCGATCTGCCTGGCAACGCGGTGGCCCTGCGATCGCTGCTCGCCCTGGCGCCGTCCCTGGTCGCGTGGGAGATCGAGCGCCACCGCACGTGGCTGCCGGTTGCTCTCGAGGCTCCGTTCACCGTGACGCTGGGAGAGGCTGCCGACTGGCTCGCCGCCGCCGGCGAAAAGCCGCCGCCGGTGCCCGACCAGTGGCGGTCGGTGGTTCTGCGCGGATACATCGACCGTGTCGACCGACGTCGCGACGATCCTGGCGTCGGTGCCGTGATCGACTACAAGACCGGCGAACGACCGGCACGCAAGCGGGTGACCGGACTGCGCGAACTGCAGGTCCACCTGTACGGGCTGGCCGTTTCGGCGGGCACGGTGAAGGATATGGACGCACCGCTGGTGGTGGCCCACGGCGGCTACTACGGTCTTCGCCGGGACGACATCGGTCTGCCGGGCACACCGCACCTCGACGGAGCCGACGAACTGGCCGCCGGTGCGCGCGCCATCCTCGAGACGGCGGTGTCGGTGCTGGATCCCGCGGTTCCCTTCGCCCTGGTACCCGACTGGCGGGAAGAGGGCACCGCCGGCAAGCTGCCTTGCCAGACCTGCGATTTCCGCGGCATCTGCCGCCTCGAGGAACGCGACGCCACGCCGGCTCTGGCCGCGCGCGTGGCGATGCTGCTGACCGCCACCCGGGGAGGCGCTGCATGAGCGACGCCGTCCAGCGGGCCCGCGCCATCCAGCACGAGGCCGCCACGCCGGATCGATCCGTGGTGCTGGAGGCGGCGGCCGGTTCCGGCAAGACCAAGGTCCTGGTGGACCGGTTCCTGCGCCTCTGCCTCGGCGGTAACGGCGTCGATCCGCGGGCGGTGCTGGCCATCACGTTCACCCGCCGCGCCACCGTGGAGATCCAGGATCGACTGCAACGCGCGGCGCGACGTTTGGCGGGCCTCGAGAACGCAGCCCTGCGCAATGCGCTCGCCGACATCCTCGGACACGATCCCACGGCAAGGGAGATGGAACGCGCGGCCTGGTTCCACGAGGCGCTGCTCGAGGATCCGGGCGGCCTGGGCATCGACACCCTGCACGCGTTCTGCCAGAAGGTGCTGGGGCGGTTCGCCGCCGACGTGGGCCTGGACCCGCGCTTCGCCGTGATCGACCAGCGCCAGGAAGCGGAGTACCGAACCGAGGCGCTCGACCGTCTCGAGACCGAGCTGGCCGGCGATCCGCGGGCAGCGGTGGCGTACGCGAACCTGGCGAGAACGGTCGGTGGTGCACGGGGCAAGGTCGCGGACCTTTTCGGTCAACGCGTTCATCTGCAGCGCTGGCTCGATGCCGTGGCGCCGCCTGTCGGGCCGGTGGCCGCCGTACTGGCCCGCCCGCTGGCGCCGCACCTGACGGCCGCGACGGCGGATCTCCAGCGGGGACTGCTGCGCCATACACCCTGGGAAGGCGATCCGGCGCCCGACCTCGCCAGGCTGGCTCCCGATCTCGCCGCCGCACTGCGCGCGTTCGCGGGGCCGGGACTCGACGCGGTGTCGGATGCCGAGGTCGCGGTCGGCCCGACCGCCGCCTTCGAGAAGCTTCGCGACGCCATGCGGGCGACGGCGCTGTCGGCGGCGGCCGACCTCGACTGCGACACGTCCCGGGTGGCCGCCCACCTCGACGGTCTGAGCACGATGCTGCTCACCGGCACGGGCAATCTTCGCAAGTTCATCGGCCGCAAGCCTTCCGCCGAGCAGCGCCAGGCTGCGTTCGCCGAAGCGGCCGGTCCGGTGCTGGCCCTGCTGGCCCTGCCGCCCCTGCTCGACCTCCTCGAGCACAACCGCACGCTCCTGTCCGCCGGCCTGCGGGCCCTCGATCTCTATGCCGATGCCAAGCGCCGCGACGGTGTGGTCGATTTTCAGGATCTGGAGTACCTCGCCCTGCGCCTGCTCACCGATGCGGAGGTCGGTCCACAGATCCACTTCCGGCTCGACGCGCGGCTCGACCACCTCCTGCTCGACGAGTTCCAGGACACCAACGCCAACCAGGCGGAGTTGCTGCAGCCGCTGGTGGCCGAGGTCCTCGCCGGTGGCGATCCGCCCCGGACGGCCTTCGTGGTCGGCGACGTGAAACAGTCGATCTACGGATTCCGCGGCGCCGAGCCCGGCATCTTCCGTGGCGTGCGCGAGCTGTTCCGTCAGCAGGCCGGCGGGAATTCGGTGCTGCGCCTGCCGACCAATTTCCGCAGCCTGCCTGCCCTGGTCGAGACCGTGGGCGTGGTCTTCCGCCGCGATCCGCTGGCCGGCTACATGGGCTCCGAGGCCGACGGCGCTGCCCAGCAGGCCGCGCGCTCGGTGGATGTCGGATCGGTGTCGTTCGTCGAGCCCATCGATTGCGCCGGCGATCAGAGCGGTCACGAACGTGCGGCCGCGCTGGTGGCCGACCTGATCCGAAATCTCCTGAGCGAGCACCTGGAGACCTGGACCTGGGATCCGGAAGCCGGCCGCGACGTTCCTCGCCCATTGCGCCACGACGACATCCTGATCCTGGCTCGCACCAAGACCCACCTGAGCGCCTACGAGTCCGCATTGCGCCGGGCCGGCGTGCCCTTCCTGCCGGCCGGGCGCGGATTGCTCGCCAGGAGTCGCGAAGTCCAGGACGTACTGGCGTTGCTGCGCTGGCTGGCGCAACCGGCGGACGACACGGCCGGCGCCACGGTCCTGCGGTCCCCGTGCTTCCGGCTGACCGAACCTACGGTCCAGCGGTTGCTGACGGCGCGCCAGTCTTCGTCGAGGCGAAGTCTGCGCGAGGTCTTGAAGGACCACACGGATCTTGCCGGTGTCGCCGAGGCGCAGGCCAAGCTCGAGGGCTGGTTCCGGAGCGCCGGGCTCTTGCCCCTGCACGACCTGCTCCGGCGGCTCGTCCGCGAGGGCGACCTCCTGATCCGTTTCGAGGCCGCCGGCGGTGAGCAGGCACGATTCAATCTTCTGCGGCTGTTCGATCTGGCCCTGGCTGCCGAGGCTCGCGGCGGCAGTCTACGCGACTTCGTGGACGAACTGGACCAGGCCGATCGGCTGGGTGGCGAGGAGGAGGGCGCGCTGCCGGGCGAGGCCGGCACCGGCCGAGTGCGGGTCATGACCGTGCACGGCGCCAAGGGACTGGAGGCGCCGGTGGTGATCCTGGCCGACGCGGCTTCGCCGCCCCGCGACACCACCGAGACCATGCTGCTGGACGCTCCTCCGTCCGACGGTCCGTGGATCCAGGACGTGCGTCGTCAGCACTACGAGGGTCCAAAGATCGCCGACGGATCCCGTCTCGACGGCGCCCTGGCGGTCCCGCGCGGCCGCGCGCTCGAACGTCTGCAGGCGGAGGAGGTCCATATCCTCTACGTGGCGCTCACCCGGGCCAGGGATCGTCTCGTGGTCGTTGGCGGTCGCAACGACCGGCAACGCGACGACGGCTACCTGGGCTGGCTCGCAGCCGCCGATCGTGACCAACCCGGAAGCGAGCACCGCTGGCATGCGGCCGAGCCGTTCATCGCTGCCATGACGCGAGCTGGCGCCGACACTGGAGACGACGACGGCCTGGCCCCGGCCCGACGCACCGCCGTTGCCATGGCCCGCCTGCGAACCTGGACACCACCGGCCCTGGCACCGCGCGTGGTGCTCGAAGCACCGTCCCGTCTCGACGACGACCGCGGCGATTCGGCGCTGCGCCATTCGGACCCTGCAGACGAGCCCGATGCTCCGCCCTCTCCGCCGAGCCGCCGCGACAACCCGGCCACCCGTCGCGGCACGCGCGTCCACGCCTGGCTCGAGCAGGCCTGCCGTCTCGGCGAGTTCCCGCCGGCGCCCGAGGACGCCGACCTCCGCCAGGAGTGGCAGGAAACCCAGGCCGTCTGGAAGGATCCGTCTCTGGACTGGGTCTTCCGGGCCGATCGCGGACTCTCCGAGGTGCCGATCCTGCACCGCCTCGGCGACCGTCGCATCACCGGTTTCATCGATCGTCTGGTGCTACGACCCGGCCGCGTGGATATCGTGGACTACAAGTCCAACCGCATCACGCCGGATGCCGTGCCGGCGATGGCGGACCACTATCGCCCCCAACTCGCCGCCTACCGCGATGCGTTGACGGTGGTCTATCCCGATCGTGAGATCCGCTGCTGGCTTGTCTGGACCGCCCCGCAACTGGAGGCCGTACGCATGACCGAAGTGACCGACCCGTGACCTGGATGGTGATTCTCTTCGCCCTGGGATTCGGCTATCTCGCCGTGGCGCTGGTCTTCGCGTCCCGGCAGGACCGGCTCTTCTTCCAGCCCAAGCGCGGTCATGAGAAGGAGCCCGCAGCAGCCGGTCTCGTCCACGAGGACCTGGCGCTCACGGCCAGCGATGGAGCGAGCCTTCATGCCTGGTGGCTGCCCGGCACCGACGATCCCGGAGGTGATCGCCCCGGTCGCGCCTTCACCCTTTTCTTCCTCCACGGCGCCAACACCAACCTTGGCGACCGGGTGGACACTCTCCGCTTCTGGCACGAACTGGGATTCGACATCCTGGCGCTCGACTACCGCGGTTACGGCAAGAGCACGGGCCGGCCGTCGGAGCGCGGCCTGAATCGCGATGTGCAGGCGGGCTGGGAATGGCTCACCACGCGTCGCGGAATCCCCGCTGGTCGAATCGTCGTGGCCGCCGAGAGCATGGGCGTGAGCCTGGCCACGCGCCTGGCCGAGGACGTGCGCCCGGCGGCCATGGTGCTCGAGGCCGGATTCACCTGCGCCGCCGACGTGGCCGCCCGTCGTTACCCCTGGTTGCCGGTGCGGCAGTTCCTGCGAATCGGCCTGGACAACGAGGACCGGATCGGCCGGATCCGTTGCCCCAAGCTGCTGGTCTACAGCGTGGACGACACCACCGTGCCCATCGGCATGGGTCGCAAGCTGGAACGGCGCGCGGCGGCGCCCAAGGAGTTCCTGAAGGTGCGGGGTATCCACGCCCAGGCCTGCCATGGGGGAGGACCCCGTTATGCCGACAAGCTCCGGCGCTGGCTGGCCGACCTCGACGTAACCGACGGTGTCGCATGAAAATGCGGCCCCGTCCATGCAGGTGACGGGGCCGCCTCGAGAGCAATCCAGATCCGCGTGGAGAGCAGTCGCGGAACTGGACGCTGCTTCTACTTTTTCTTCTCGAGTTCCTCGCGCAACGCCTCCAGCTCTTCCTTCAACTCTTCGAGCTCGTCCCGCATCTCCTCGACCTCTTCGCGCTCCTGCTCGAGTTTCTCGAGTTCGGCCTCGGTTGCGGTGTCGAGGGAGATCCAGGACTGCGATTCGTGTCGCGGAACGTAGATGTCGGCCATCTTGAGCTGGCTGGGAAGCTCCGACAGGGTCACATCGTAGGTGCGTTCCTTGCCGTTGCGAGCCACGCGAACGGCCACCTCCTGGCCGGCCTCGGTGTCGGACAGGAATTGGCTCAGATCGTCGCCGTCCTCGATGGACTCGTCGTCCAGCGCCACGATGACGTCGCCCTCGCGCAGGCCGGCTTCCACGGCGGGGCCGTCCTCCACCAGGTCCTCGATGAGCACGCCGTCCATCCTGCCGGCAGATCCGGGGACGATGCCCAGGAAACCGCGGTCGTCCATGCGGTAGCCCTTGACGATGATCTGGCTCTCGCCGTCGCCGCCCGGGAAGGAGTAGACCTTGCCCTCGTGGGTCTTGCCGTGCTCGTCGTCGCTGTCGAAGGTCCAGGAATAGACCTTGGATTCGCCGTCGTCGTCGCCCCAAACGGCGTATGCCTTCTGCTTCTTCTCGCCCAGGGTCGCCGTCAGCTCGCGCCGATCGCCCGACCGCACCACGGTGATCACGACGTCGTCGCCCGGATCGAACCGGTGGATCGCCTTGGACAGACTCTTGCTGCCGGTGATCGTCCGGCCCTCGATGGCCACGATGACGTCACCGGACTCGAGGCCGGCTTCATCTGCCGGCGAGTCGGCAACGATCTCGTCGATGAGGACACCTTCGTCTTCGTCCAGTTGCATTGCTCGCGCCATACTGGAGGTGATGGGCGACATGGTGATGCCCAGATAGACGTCGCCGGCCTGGACAGCCGTGGCTGCCAGGAACAGGGCGGCAAACGTCAGGAGGGCGCGCGACTTGAGGGGGCTCATGGCGCTGGTGCCTTTCGCTGGCGAATCCTGCGGGGGATAGCAGTAATCTGTAGATAAACGTTTCGCCGCCGGGAAAGGTTTCAGCAGCGGAACACTTTTTTTAAGATCGGAATCTACACCAGGGAGAACGAGTCTTCCAGCATGATGCTCAGTTCGGCCAGCATCACGTCGCGGATATCCAGCGCGTGGGCTTCCTCGGTTGCGGCGAGGTTCAGCGATGCATCGCTGTTCATGCCGACTCCGAGACTGCGGCAGGCCAGATCCGCCAGGCGCACCAGGAGCAACAAGGTGTTCTGGTCGTTGACCAGGTCGTCGTGGTGTCCGAGCACGATGACACGGTAGGCGTCCGGCAGGCCCCAGTGTTCGAGCAGTGCGGCTCCGTGCCGACAGTGCCCGGTTTCGAGGACTTCCTGGATGACGGGTTCCGGGATATCGCGACCGATACGCTCGCTGGTCATGAGGTCGTCGCAGACCTTGATGAGCAGCAGCTTGCCCACATCGTGGAGCAGTCCGGCGATGAACGCCTCGTTTTCGAGGGCCTGGAAACCCAGCTTCCGCGCCAGCCAGCGTGCGCCGAGGGCCACGCCCATGGCGTGCTGCCAGAGCGGCACGATGTGTGCGGCCAGGCCGGGGTCGTTGACCTGATAGCTCTTCTTCTCCGTGGCGGCGATGGCCAGGCGCACCACCTCGGGGCCGCCGATGCGCACCACGGCGTTCTGCACGGTGGTGATCTCGGACAGGCCGCCATAGAACGAACTGTTGGCCACGCGCAGGATCTCGGCGGTGAGCGCCTGGTCGGACGCCACGAGGTCCAGTACCTGCTGGATGTCGTACTCCCCGCAGGTGAGCAGTTCCTGCAACTGGACGGCGGTCTGGTTGCGGGCGGGAAGGGCGACCTCGAGCGAGGCGATGGCCTGCTCGATATGCTCGAGGAGGGTCAGATTCTGGCTCATGAACGGACTCCCAGAAGGCGATTGAGTTCGGCGATGGGCCGCGGCTTGTCCAGGCGAGGCAGCGTGCGGATGATCTCCTCGAACGAGGTCAGTCCCTCGGAGGCCTTCACCAGACCGTCCTCGAGCAAGGTGACCATGCCGGTACTGTCGGCGCAGATGCGGCGGATCTCGTAGCTGGTCTTGCGGTTGATCAGGGCATCGCGAACCGGTTCGTCGAGCACCAGGATCTCGTAGATCCCGACCCGGCCGCGATAGCCGAGGAAGTTGCAGTGGGCGCAACCGGTGCCGCGGCGGAACACCAGCCGGCGGACATCCGCCGGGTTGTAGCCCAGGCGGCGAATCTCGTCGGGCGCCAGCACGTGTTCCCGGGCGCACTGGTCGCACACCTTGCGCAAGAGTCGCTGGGCCACCACGCAGACCACCGTGGACGAGATGAGGAAGGCCTCGATGTCCATGTGGAGCAGTCGCAACAGGCCACCGATGGAATCCTCGGTGTGGAACGTGGTGAGCACCTTGTGGCCGGTGAGCGCCGCCTGGATGGCGGTGTCGGCGGAGAACTTGTCGCGGATCTCGCCAATGACGATCACGTCGGGATCCTGGCGCACGATGTGCCGCAGGGTCTCCTCGAAGGTGATGCCGATCTTGGCATTGATGGAGCACTGGTTGATCCCCTCGATCACGTACTCCACCGGATCCTCGGCGGTGATGATCGAGGTGTTCGGGTTGTTGAGGTAGTTGATCGACCCGTACAGCGTGGTGGTCTTGCCCGAACCGGTCGGCCCGGTGACCAGGGTGACGCCGCTGGGCACGTCGAGCACGTCTTCCTTGAGCCGCTGCAGGGTGCGCGGCTGCATGCCCAGCTCGGCGATGTCCAGGAGGCGACTGCGGTTGTTGAGCAGCCGCATCACGGTCTTTTCACCGAAGACCGTGGAGTAGAACGAAATGCGTAGATCGACCTTGTTGCCGCCCTGGTCGTAGAGGATGCGGCCGTCCTGGTGGCGGCGACGCTCGGCGATGTCGGCGCCGGCCATGATCTTGATGCGGCTGACCAGGGCTCGGGCCATGTCCTTGGGCAGGTCCTCGCGGGGCACCAGCACGCCGTCCTGGCGCATGCGCACGCGGAGGCGGTCCTTCAGCGGCTCGATGTGGATGTCGCTGACGCCGTCGGCCAGCGCGGTCTCCACCAGCTCGTTGACCTTGCGCACGACCAGGCTCTCAGATACCTGGGTCGCTTTCGCCGGCGGCTTCTGCAGGTTCTCCAGCGCCGTCTCCACGGCGTGGTGGCGCGCGATGGCGATGTCGAACTGGCCCGGCACGACCTTCTCGAGCACGTCGTGGGGCGGGGCGGAGAGAGGATCCTCGAACGCGAGCAGCAGATCGCCGCTGTCGTCGCGTACGGGGACGCAACGCATCTTGCGGAGGTTGCCGGGGTGGATGCGCCGGGCCATCTGCTCGTCCACGAGCAGGCGATCCATGCGCAGGAACGGGATGGCGAGCTGGACCGAAATGAGGTCCAGCAGGGTCTCCTCGTTGATGAAGCTGTTCTCGACCAGGATCTGACCCAGTTTTGTGCCGGGCCGACTCTTGTGCAGCG
Organism: bacterium; assembly: GCA_003353795.1. Taxonomy (GTDB): domain Bacteria; phylum Krumholzibacteriota; class Krumholzibacteriia; order LZORAL124-64-63; family LZORAL124-64-63; genus Glo-17. The sequence goes on along the minus strand of PIVY01000011.1, from coordinate 20,857 downwards.
CCAGGGCGGACTGCAGGTCGCTGTCGGAGAGCACTCCAAGTTCGGTGAGCAGATCACCCAGCCGGATGTCGACCCGGCGGTTCCGCAGGGTCTGGCGAACCTGATCCTCGGCCACGTATCCGAGGTCCTGCAGGACCGCCACCAGGGGCTGCGATCGCGGCAGCTTGGCCTGGACGCGCAGCGCATAGCGTACCTTTTCCTGATCGATGAGGCCTTCCTGGACGAGAAGGTCAGCGATCAGGGTGCCAACGGACGCAGTGGTCATGACGCCTCCCGGGCGACTCATGGGAGTCAACGAGGTCTACCGAACCTGAATCCAGGATCGACCGGGGAGGGATTCGTTTGAGCAAAAAACCCGCTAGCCGAGACCGGCCAGGGACGGCGCGCCGAGACCGGCGGCGTCCTCGACACCCAGCATGAACTGGAGGATCCGGTCGAGCCGGAAGCGGCACACGGCCGGTCCCGCGGCGCCGTCGAGGGGCAGCTCGCCCTGCAGGGCTTCGCCGGCCCAGGGCAGGACGTAGGACAGTCCCTGCCGGCGGTGCGACAGGCTGGTCGGGCCCGGCTGGCCCGGCAGGTACATGATCTGCACCGGCAGGAGGCCGCAGAAACGGACCAGCGACGCCTGTGCGCCCGAGGGAAGGTCCTCGCCCAGGGGCAGCCGCCAGCCCCGTTTGCTCACGATGCGTAGGGCGCGCCGATATGGCAGGCGGGGGTGGCTGTGGGTCAGCGATCGATCGAGGCGGGTGACGCAGGGACCGCCGATGAGGTCGGCCGACATGCAGCGGATAGCCCGCTTCAGGCCGGCTTCGACGAAATCGCAGAGCCACGGCAACGAGAGGTCGTCGCGGCGGACCACGCGCTCGTCCAGGTCGGGACTGGACTCGAGCCGAAACCCGTGATCGGCCGCCATGACTTCCAGTTCGTCGATGAGCGCCCGACGAACCCGGGCCACGCGAGCAGGAGACGGCACGGTGCCGGGGGCGACGAATTTGAGGCTGCGGGGGATCGTGTCGGCGGCAGGCTGCATGGCGGGTCTCCTTCCGGCGCTCACGGACGCCGATTAAAGGTACGACCGCACGATAGCAAGCGACCGAGCCGGAGTCAACCGCCGACGAGGCGCAGGTCGTCGAGTTGCAGCGAGACCTCGCCGGCGTCACCGCGCACGAGGAAGATGGCAAGGGCCCGGATCTCGCCCACGGCGAGGTTGCGGCCGGAGCGCCGCGTGGGCGTGGTGGTGAGCGGCACCTCGAAGGTCTGCCACCGGTGGTCGACATCGAAGCCCACGAGGATGTAGTCCGAGTCGAAGCGGCCGGCGCGGTCCTCGATCCAGATGTAGAGCTTCATCGCCGCCGGCGACGGGTCGCGCAGGCGGCCATCCACGCGCAGGGTCTCCTGGCCCGTCCAGTTCCAGGGCAGGGCCCGCGAGGCCACGCCCGGCCACCGGGTGTCGCCGTCGCTGGTCATCTCCAGCACCTGGCCGCGACCGTCGGCGCCGGCAAGCGCGGTCACGCCACCCTCGTGACCTCCCCACAGCACCAGGGCGTTGGGTCGCTCGAAATCGTCCAGCAGCGGAAACCGGGCCTCGGCGGCGCGGGATTCCGGCACCACCACCGGCAGGTGTCGCAACGGCCAGGCCACCAGGCCGAGCATTCCGATCACCGCCAACACCGGTCCGAGCAAACGACCGGTCCGTCGCCACCAGATCCAGCAGGCGCCGAAGCCCACGCCCAGAGCATCCTGGTACCAGTCCCAGAGCGTCGCCGACCGCCCGGCCAGGATCTGGAGGACCTCGGTGGCTGCGCCCAGGGCCAGGCAGGCGCCGATCACCAGCCACGGCCGGCCGCGCAGGGGGCCGTGGCGATAGAGCAGCACGGTCAGGACGAGGAAGAGACCGACGTGGTAGCGGTCGCCCAGCGGGCCGATGAGCGCGTCCTGCCGTAGGTAGGTGGGCACGGCCAGGAACAGGGGCACCAGCAGCACGGCCAGCAGGCCGAGCAGGCGACGGGACAGGACGAAGCGGCGGAACGCGGGCGCCATGGCGTTCGGCTACCGGTACCCGGCGGCGTGGAGTTCTTCCACCGATCCGAAGGCGCGCGGCGGCTTCAGGTACTCGGCCAGGAATGTGTAGATCCGCAGCCGGATGGCCTGCGCCTCCCGGGTGTCGAGCCGATCGAAACTGTGGCCGCCGGCGATGTCGAAGATCTCGTGTTCGAAGGTCTTGCCCTCGGCCTTGAGCGCCTTGATGAGATGTTCGACCTCGAGCACGTTGACGTCCTCGTCGCCACGGTTGGAGAATATGAGCGCCGGCGTCTCGAGCTGTTCGGCGTTCCAGGCCGGGGAGCGGCGCTTGTACTCCGCGATGTTCTCCTCGATGGTCTGACCGATGTGGTAGTCGGCGCTGTAGAGGTCGGCGTAGTCCTTGCCGAGGTAGCCGAGGCGGGCGATGAGGTCGGACACGGGGACGCCGGCGTAGAGGCAGGCGTAGTCGTCCGGGTGGCGGAAGCAGTTCATGAGCGAGATGAGCCCGCCGTGGGACCAGCCGATCATGCCGACCCGGCCGTCGTCGACGAAGTCGTAGTTCTCGAGCATGTACTGACGGCAGGCGTGGGCGTCTTCGGTCTCGAGACCGCCGTAGTCGATGTTCTCGTAGACCGTGCGGCCGTAGCCGGTGGAGCCGCGGTACTCGGGCGCCACGATCACGTAACCCTGGGCCAGCAGCTCCCGCACGATGTGGGTGTAGTACGTGGTGAAGTCGCCGTGCACGCCGCCGTGGGGGAAGACCAGGAGCGGCGCCCGCTTGCTACGGTCGAGATCGCGGGGGATGAAGACGTAGGCCCAGAACTTGAGCGGCTGACCGGCGCCGATGGCCGTGTCCGACTCCTCCTTCCAGCGCGGCGGGCCCCAGAGGCGGACCTTGTCGATGGCCGCGAGGTCGCCCACGCGCTCGAACCAGAGCACGTCGTCGATCTTCTTGTGGAGCACGTCGAGATAGTGCCGCCGACCGTCGACGGTGCCCTGCAGCTGTTCGAGCTGCGTGGACAGGCCTTCGAGCGTGGCGGACTCCTGGGCTAGCGCCGGCATGGCGCCGAGCACGACGGCGAGCAGACAGATCGCGGGGAGCGGGCGGGGCATGGATCACCTCCGGGCTGAAACGGTCGCGCCGCCGGGCAGCGGCGCGGATCAGCATAGCGGAGGTGAGCGGCCGGTGCCAGGATCAGAACACGGGGACCACGCTCAACGAAGGGTGTCGCTCAGGGCGTGGGCGCGGTGAGCGAGGCCGGGATCGTCGTGCCATGGTCCCGACTCGAGGAGCGTGCGCGCCTCGTCGCTGCGGCCGGTCTCCTGAAGGACGAGCGCCAGATTGAAACGGGCGGCCTGATGCTCCGGGTCGCGTACCAGGACCTCGCGCAGCAGGGTCTCGGATCGGCCGAGGTCGCTGCGCCGGTAGCTGGCCACGGCGTCGAGGATCATGAGCCGCTGGTCGTCCGGGTGGCCGAGGCGTGCCTCGCGCACGAGGTCGGTGGCCGACTGCAGGCGCCCGGACGCCAGGTAACCGGCTGCCAGCCAGAACGACGTCTCGGCACCCGGTCGTTGCCGGCGGTACTCGGCCAGGGTCTCGAGTTCGCGGTGCAGATCGCCGGCGCTGCCGTCGCGATAGACGATGGCGGTCTCACCGGCTGTCGGGGAGAATCCGGGCAGGACCATGCCGGCAGGCGCTTGCTCGAGCAAGGCGGACTGGATGGCGACAAGCTCCGGAGGTGGCGGAGCCGTACCGGGACGGATCAGGACCGCGATCAGCGCCAGCGCCGCCACGGTCGACCCCAGCAGGATCCCGGTCAGGCGGGGGCGCCTCCGGGCGATCCGCCCACCGGCGGGACCTGCTTGCCGCGCCGCCTCGACCAGGTCGAGCGGCACGGTCAGGGATTCCGGCGCTTCCAGCTCGATGGCGCGCAGTCGCACGGCTTCCGCGTAGGCTGCGGTACACCGGCGACATCCGGCCAGGTGGCGTTGCAGGTCCGCCCGTGCCGGTGCGCGCCCCTCGGCCAGTGCCGCCAGATCATTCCAGTCGGGATGTCCGTCTCGCGGGCTCATGCCCCACCTCCATCGGGTTTCTCCCACCTCATCCCCTCGATCCGGGACGAGTTGGTCGGAGGTCTCCGGTGGGTTCCCGGAGAAAAAGTCACCATCGGAGCACCAGCAAGACGGCCAGACCCAGCCAGCGCCGCAGTCGGGCCACGGCCCGGTCCGCGATGGTGTACACCCGGCGTCGTCCCGGCAGACCCAGCTCCTCGGCGATACGCTCGGCGGTCCAGCCCTCGTCGAAGCGGAGTTCCAGGACCCGGCGCTCCTCGTCGGGAAGATCGGTGATCAACTCGCGGACCCGTTCCACGGTGGCGGCGGCCTCGCGGGCCAGGAGTTCGGCCTCCGGCTGACGTTCACGACCGCGGCGGTCCATCTCCTCGCGGATGGCCTCGGTATACTCGAGCAGACGACCGCTGGCGGCGCCCACCGAGGTCGCGTGCAGATCCCAGGCGATGCGGCGCAGGGTACGGTTGGTGAGCTGCGATTCGATTTCGGCCAAAATCTCGGCCAGGCTTTCGTCGGCGCCCAGCTTGCCGCTTTCACGCAGGCGCAGCCGGACGTCCTCGTAGTCGAGTCCTTCCACGCAGTAGAGCCGGTAGACCTCGCGGGCGCGGGCGTCCAGGTGTTCGAGTCCCACCGGGTCCTCGCGACGACCGAAGCGGTGCCGGAGATGGTCGGCGGCGGCACCGCGCGACACCAGCGTGAGCCACGTCGTGAGGGCCGATCGACCGGCGTAGGTTGCCAGCTGGCCGCGCCGCAGCTTGGTCAGCACGTCCACGTAGACGGTGCGCAGCTCGTCCTCGTCGAACAGGTACCGCCGCAGCACGGCGATGATGATGCCGCTCTTCTGCTCGATGAAGAGGTGCCACGCCTCGAGGTCCCCCCGGAGAACAGCCTCGGCCAGGGCGAGATCGGCGGCGTGCTGCGATGTCCTGGGCGTGTCGTTGGTCTCGTTCATGCGGTGTCGACTCCCGGCGGCATGCTATCACCGCGATTGGTGACCGACAACCGCCGCTTCCCCGCCGGCCTCCCGTGACCTAATCTTCATGTATGAGACCGCTCGTTCGCCCGATCGCGATCATCATCATCGTCTCGACCGTCATCCTGCTGGGCTGGCGGCTGTGGCCGCGTCCGGACCCGCTCGCGCCGCTGGTGCCGGAGGTGGATGCGACCGTCCGGTCGGCCCTGGCGCGGGGCGACGTGGAGGCGGCCGTGGCACTCGCAGACGCGCACGGTCACTGGGCTTCGGTCCGTATCTACGAGCAGTTGCGTGACGCGCTGGCCGACGAGCACGGCGCCGCCGCCGCCGACCGCCGAGCCCAGGTCCTGCCATCGCTCTCCATCTGGGGCGAGGCCCTGGCTCGCGGATTCGACCTGCCGGAGTATCGCCGCGACGCCGCCTTCTGGCGGCAGGCCGGCGCCGACACCACGGCCGGACTCGTCATCCGCTGGCGCGACGTGCGCACCGCTCTGGCCGCCGGCGACCTGCCGCCCGACTCGGTGAAGGTCCGCCTGCAGGACCACGCCGCGGCGTTCCGCGCCGCCGGTGATCGCTTCGGAACGGCCCGTACCGGTTACGACCTCGGCAACATCTGTCTGAAACTGGGCCAGATCGACGAGGCTCGGGATCGCTTCGCCGCGGTGCTGGCCGATGGTCGGCGCTGGCGACTCACCGCCGAGACCTGCGATGCGCTCAACAGTCTCGCGCTCTTCGCCCTGGTCGCCGACGACAGTTCCGGAGCCGACTACCTGGCGGAGGCCCTGACCCTGGCGCACCAGTCGCGCCTGGCTGCGCGCGCCGGTCGGGCACTCACCGTGGCCGCCATGCACGCGCGTCGCGAGGGTGGTTTCGCTCGCAGCATGGATCTGCTCGAGGAGGCGGTCAGCACCTGTGGCGAACTGGGCGAGGCCTGGCAAGGACTGCCTTATCTGATCTACCTCATGCGCTTCCATGCCGGCCTCGACGACTGGCGGCAGGTCGGCGAGTTGATTCCGCGCGCGGAGGCGCTGCTGCGGGAGGCGCGATTCGCGGCGGCCGACCCGCTCATGTTGCAGCGCGAGGAGGTGCGTCTGCGCGAACTCGCGCTGCGCCGGGACATCCACGAGGGGCGGGTGGACGCGGCGCTGCAGCGCTATCCCGAACTCCTGGCCGATGCCCGGCGCCAGCCGTTCGCCGAGGTCACCTATATTCACGACCGCCAGGTGCGGGCGCTTCTGGCCTGCGGTCACCCGGACGCGGCTCTCGACGTGCTGCCGGCGGCGCTGGAACATGCCGAGGCCAACATGCGGCCCGAGGCACTGAGTCTGCTGCTGGCCCGCGTCGAATCCAACCTGGCTCTGGGACGCCTGGTGGAGGCCACAGAAGCGCTCGACCGTTTCGAAAGCCTTGCCGCGACCCGTGAAGGCTGGGCCGGCGCCTTGCGCGTGGACGCCCTGGCGCTGCGCGCGCTCCTGGAGAATCGGCGCGGCGATCCGCGGGCGCCAGCGACCCTGCGGGCCGGGCTCGCGAGGCTCGCGGTGGAGCTGACCACCAGCGACGCCAGCAGTCTCGCGTACGTCGAATTGCAGCGGAATCGACTGATGCTCCAAGCTCTGCGCGAGATCGCCGGTACGGATCCGGAGGCGGCCTTCGGGGTCGAGTTGCTCTGGCGCCGGTTGCCGGCATGGCTCGGCGCGGACGGTCTGCCGGCCGGATTCGCCAACGATCCCGAGGCGCTGGCCCGCGAACTGGCGGCTCGCCGGCAAGCGTCGCTGACGCCGGACGTGTTGCACTTGCTGTACGCCGGTTCCGGCGATCGCGTGGCCTGCTGGCAGGTCACGGGGCTCACCATCGCCTGCGATACGCTTGCCGTCACCGCTACGGATCTGAGAATCCAGGTGGACGCTCTTCTGGCCGAACTGACCACCGATCCCGGACATCCGTCCGCCCCGGTTCCGACCTCGCTCTCGGACCTCGCCGAGGAACTGGCGGCCGTGTTGCTGCCGGTGACCGTCCGGGAAGGCCCCCGGCCGAGGCGCCTCCTCGTTTCCGGGGAGCATGCCCTGGCCCAGATGCCCTTCTCGGTGCTCGACCTGGAACCCGGTCCCGGGTACACGCCGCTGGCATCGGATATCGACGAGGTCCGGATCCGGGGCGCGGCCGACAGCCCGGACGTGCTCGTGGGCAGTCGTGGCCGTTGTGGACCGAACGCCGTGGTGATCGCCGATCCGGATCTGCCGGACCGCCTCCGCCGCCGCCATCCCGGACTCACCGACCTGGCCGCCAGCAGCGCCGACGTCGAGCGCGTGGTGGGCCTGATGCCGGAAGCGCGCGTCCTCGCTCATGGCGACGCGACCTTGCGGGCGGTCCAGAACGTGTGGGAAGAGGCGGACTTGCTCTACTTCGCCAGCCACTCGGTCCGCAGCTCCGAGTCGCCGTTCCGCACCTTCCTGCCCTTGAGTCCCGAGGCCGGCGGCTCACCGCTCATCGAGCCCTACCTGGACGTCGGGGCCATCCGCGCCGCCAGGCTCGCCAACTGCCGCCTGGTCGTGCTCGCCAGCTGCGCCAGTGGCGCACCGTACGTGTCGGGACGGGCCTGGGCTCCCAGCCTGGGCGACGCATTCCTGGATGCGGGCGCCAGCGCCGTGCTGCAGACGCTCTGGCGGGTTCGTGACGAGGATGCGGCGCGGCTGCCGATCCTGTACCTACGATGGTGGCTCGGCGAGGGGAAGGATCCGGAGTGGGCCATGGCGCGGGCGCGCCGCGATGTCATGCGGGGGCCGGACGGCCAGTTCCGTCACCCGTTCGGGTGGGCGGCGTACGTGCTCGAACTCAAGGGATATTGACGAACCCTCTTGGCGGTCTCCGCGTCGTGAGCGATATTCTCTGGGCTGTCCGCACCAGGCCGCCGATTTCCCATTCGAGACCACCGAGAGGGCCTCCATGCGCATCCTGTTCCTTCTCTTTTCGCTCGCCCTCATCGCCGGCTGCGGTGGCGGCGACGACACCGGCGCCGGCGCCGGGGGCACGCCGGCCCAGCACGCCGGACAGAGTCATCCGGGCGGCGCTGCCGGCAACGACGGCGCCCAGCGCGCCAAGCGCCCGCCCGTGCCGGTCGCGGTGGCCGAGGTCACCGTCGGCCCCATCGCCAGCTACTACCGCGCCACGGCCAGTCTCGAGGCCGAGAAGCTGGCCACCGTGCTTGCCCGCGCCGAGGGCCTGGTCGGCGAGATGCTGGTGGAGGAAGGCGACCGGGTGCCCGCCGGCGGCGCATTGTTGCGCATCCAGAACGACGAGTACCGCTTTCGCCTCGTGCAGGCCGAGGCACGCACTGCCCAGTTGAGGGCCGCTTACGAACGCATGATCCAGATGCGCGACGAGGAACTGGCCACCGAGGCCGAGTACGAGACCGCCCGGGCCGACCTCGCCAGCGCCGAGGCCGACGAGGGCCTGGCCCGCATCGCGCTCTCCTACACCACGGTGACCGCGCCGTTCGCCGGGGTGGTCACCCAGCGATTGGTGGACCTCGGAGTGAACGTGAGCTTGGGCACCGAGGTCTACACCCTGGCCGACGTGACGCCGCTGCTGGCGCGGGTTCACGTTCCCAGCCGCGAGTTCCGTCAGCTCCAGGTGGACCAGCAGGTGCAGCTCGTGCTCGACAGCAGTCGTGACCAGTTGTTCGGTCGCATCAAGCTCGTCAGCCCGGTCATCGATCCGGCGAGCGGAACCATCAAGGTCACCGTCGAGGTGGCCGAGTACCCGGCGGGCACCCGGCCGGGTGACTTCGCCGAGGTGCGGATCGTCACCGAGGCGCGGACCGAGGCGGTGCTGGTGCCCCGCACCGCCGTGATCACCGAGAAGGGCGAGACCGTGGTGTTCGTGGCGTCCGCGACCGAGGAGATCGCCGCCGAGCGCCGGCTGGTGGAGGTGGGATTCACCGACGATGACCACGCCCAGATCCTCTCCGGACTCGACGTCGGCGAACGTGTGGTGGTCAAGGGTCAGCGCTCGTTGAAGCACGGCCAGCCCCTGCGCGTGCTCGAGGGGCCGGACGCCTGATGCGCGGTCTCGTCGCTCTCTCCGTCCGTCGGCCCGTATCGGTGTTCATGACCGCGCTGGCCGTGCTGGCCTTCGGCTGGGTCGGTCTCGGGCGGCTGTCCATCGAGCTGTTGCCCGATATCTCGTACCCGTCTCTCGTGATCCAGACCGAGTTTCCCGACACCGCGCCCCAGGAAGTCGAGAACCTGGTGACGCGTCCCATCGAGGAAGTGGTGGGCGTGCTGCGCGGTCTCAACACCGTGCATTCGGTGAGCCGCGCCGGCATGTCGGAGGTCACCCTGGAGTTCGTCTGGGGCAGCGACATGGGCATGCTGTCTCTCGAGGTGCGCGAGAAGCTCGACCGCCTTCTCCTGCCCGAAGGCGCCCGCGATCCCGTGGTGCTGCGCTACGATCCCAGTCTCGACCCCATCGTGCGCCTGGCCTTCTCCGGCGACCAGGACCTCACCGTTCTGCGTCTGGTGGCCGACCGCCGGATCAAGCCCGACCTGGAGACGGTCATCGGCATCGCCTCGGCCCAGGTCAAGGGTGGCCTGGAGGAGGAGATCCAGGTGGCCGTGGACCAGGAGCGCCTGGCGGCCCTGGGCATTCCGCTGAGTCGCGTGCGCGACGCCGTGGGGGCCGGCAATCTGAACCTGCCCGGAGGCGCGCTGCGCGGCCGCGACGAGCAGTTCCTGGTGCGCACCATCAACGAGTACACCACGGCCGAGGACATCGCCGGCATCATCGTTTCCAGCGACGGCGGCCGGCAGGTGCGCGTGCGGGACGTGGCCGAGGTCACCTGGGGCGTGAAGGAACGCGTCGAGATCACCCGCGTGGGCGGTCAGGAGTCGGTGGAGATCGCCATCTATCGCGAGGGCGATGCCAACACGGTCTCGGTGGCCCGTAGCCTGCACGCGCGCATCGACGAATGGCGCGAGGATGGCAAGCTGCCGCCCGACACCACCCTGGACGTGCTGTTCGACCAGTCGGTCTTCATCGCCAAGGCCATCGAGGAGGTGCGCAACGCCGCTCTCCTGGGTGGACTGCTGGCGGTGGTCGTGCTCTTGATCTTCCTGCGCCACATCCGGTCGACGCTGATCATCGCGGTCTCGATTCCGCTCTCGGTGGTGGCCACGTTCATCGTGCTCTACCAGCTGGATATCTCGCTCAACCTCATGTCCCTGGGCGGTCTGACCCTGGGCATCGGCATGCTGGTGGACAATTCCATCGTGGTGCTCGAGTCCATTGCGCGGCGTCGGCAGCAGGGGCTCTCGCTGGCCCAGGCCGCCGTCGAAGGCACCAGCGAGGTGGGCGCCGCGGTCACCGCCTCGACCCTCACCACGGTGGCCGTGTTCCTGCCCATCGTGTTCGTGGAGGGGATCGCCGGGCAGCTCTTCCGCGACCAGGCTCTCACGGTGACCTTCTCGCTGCTGGCTTCCCTGGCCGTGGCCGTGTCGGTGATCCCCATGCTCAGCGCGCTCGGTGGCCGCGGGTCCGGCGACCCGCGCCCCGACGGTGACGCCGGCAAGTCTGCGGACGATGCGGCGATCACCACGACCGACCGCCGGCAGCTCTTCACCCTCGGCCGATTGAGCGGCCTGTACGACCGGATCATCGGCGGCGCCGTCCGCTACCGGGTGGTGACCCTGACCGTGGCCTGCCTGCTGTTCCTGGCGAGCCTGTGGGGCGCCGGCACCCTCGGCATGGAGCTGATCCCCGAACTGAGCGAGGGCGAGTTCTTCTTCGAGGTGCAGATGCCCGAAGGCGCGAGCCTGACCGCCACCGACGCGGTCGTGGCGCAGATGGAGACCGTCGCCGCCGAGCAGCCCGGCGTGGCCATGCACTATGCCACGGTCGGCAGCCGTTCCGGCGCGGGCGGCGTGACCACCAACACCCGGGCCGAGAACCTTGGCCAGCTCAACGTGGTGCTGGCCGACCGTGCCGACCAGTCCCTCGAACTGGCTACCGCGGATCAGCTGCGCCGCCGTTTCGCCGAGATCCCCGACCTCGAGACCCGCTTCGGCCGCCCGGCCTACTTCACGTTGAAGACGCCGGTGGAAGTGTTGCTCTTCGGCGAGGATATCGAGCAGCTGCGCGACTACTCCCTCGACGTGGCCCGGCGCCTCGACGCCATCGACGGGCTGGTGGACGTGCGCTCCAGCCTCGAGGCCGGCAATCCGGAACTGCAGGTGATCTTCGACCGCGACCGCCTGGCCGCCCTGGGCCTGGACATGGCCACGCTGTCCCAGGCACTGCAGGACCGCGTCCAGGGCGCCGTGCCCACCCGTTTCCGGGAACGCGATCGCCAGATCGACATCCGGGTCCGCAATCGCGAGACCGACCGACACAGCCTCGAGGACGTGCGCTCTCTCGTGGTACCCGGCCCCAACGGCGAGCCCCTGCGCCTGGTCACCGTGGCGGACGTGCGGCTGGATCGCGGTCCTGCCGAGGTGCATCGTCTGCAGCAGCAGCGTGCCGCGGTGGTGTCGGCCAACCTGGACGGGCGCAGTCTGGCGGGCGCGGTCACCGACGTGCGCGCCGCGCTGGCCGCGTCGCCACCGCCGCCGGGAATCACCGCCGAGCTGGGCGGTCAGAGCGAGGAGATGGAGGTCAGCTTCAAGAGTCTGCGCTTCGCCCTGGCCCTGGCCATCTTCCTGGTCTATCTGGTGATGGCCGCCACATTCGAGAGCCTTCTCCACCCGTTCATCGTGCTCTTCACCATTCCGCTGGCGCTGGTGGGCGTGGTGGCCGCGCTGCTGGCTACCGGCACCACGGTGACGGTGATCGTGCTCATCGGTGCGGTGATGCTGGTGGGTATCGTGGTCAACAACGCCATCGTGCTCATCGACACCATCAACCGCTATCGTCGCGGTGGGGTCGAGAAGCGCGAGGCCGTGATCCGCGCCGGACATGCGCGCCTGCGGCCCATCCTCATGACCACCGCGACCACGGTGCTCGGCCTGCTGCCCATGGCCCTGAGCTTCGGCCAGGGAGCCGAGCTGCGGTCGCCCCTGGCAATCACCGTGGCCGGCGGGCTCCTGCTCTCCACGCTGCTGACCCTGGTGGTGATCCCGGCGGCCTACTCGCTGGTGCCGTCGCGGGTGAGGGCGGACGCTGCCGACTGAGCCTCCCGATCCGTTTCCGCCTTGCCGCGCGCAGCCCCCGCCTGATACCGTCCGGCGGGACCGAGGTCCTGCCGTCATGGCCCGCCCACCGTGAAAGGCGACCCATCGTGAAGGTCCTATCACTGCGCCGAATGGGCGAGGCGACCGAACGCAGCGTACGTCGCTTCCCTGTGACCTTGCTGTCCGCCGTGGTCGCCGCCGTGTCGGCCATCATGCTGGTGGACGCCGTCGACGAGCATCCGCTCGCCGAGATCCTGATGACCGCCCTGCTGGGGATTCCCCTGTTCCTGGCGGTGGGACTGGTGGCCGCGCGACGCGAGCGATGGCATCTGCCACGCTATGCTGGACTGGTCCTGCGCCTCGCGGCGCTGGCGTTCCTGGTCGCCTACGGATTCACGCGTTCCGGCGAATTGTTCGATCACGAACTGGTCTTCCATGTGCAGCTCACCGTGGGATTGCACCTGCTGGTGGCGGTGCTGCCGTTCGCCGGCCGCGGCGAAGTCGGCGCCATGTGGCGGTTCAACGTGACGTTGCTGCTGCGTTTCATCAACGCGGCGTTCTTCTCGATGGTCCTCTTCGCCGGCCTGAGCCTGGCCCTGGCCGCACTGGATACCCTGTTCGGCGTCGACGTGAAAGACGACGTCTACATGCAGCTCTGGCTCGGCATCGCACTGGTCTTCAACACCGCATATTTTCTGGGCGGCGTGCCCGGCAATCTGAGCGACCTCGGCGGACCGGCCGCCTATCCCAAGGTGCTGCGGATCTTCGCCCAGTACATCCTGGCGCCCCTGGTGTGCGTGTACCTGGCCATCCTCACCGCCTATCTGGTGAAGGTGGTCGCAACCGCCGAGTGGCCCAGCGGCTGGATCGGCTACCTCGTATCCGGCGTGGCGGCGGCCGGCCTGCTGTCCCTGCTGCTGCTGGAACCGGAGTCGGAGCGGTCGGACCGCCGCTGGCTCCGTGTCTACGCCCGTGCCTTCCACATCTTCATGCTGCCCGCCGTGGTCATGCTGGCCCTCGCGGTGCTCAAACGGATCGGACAGTACGGCGTGACGGAATTCCGGTACTTCCTCCTCGTGCTCACGGTGTGGTTGGCGGTGGTGGTGGTGTGGGGGTGCGTCCGGAAACGGTCGCTGATCAAGGCGGTCCCGGCGTCGCTCGCGGTCATTGCATTGCTGACCGCCATCGGTCCGTGGTCGGCGAAAGCCGTCTCGCTGCGCAGCCAGCACGCGCGCCTCGAAGGGGTGCTCGCCGAGAACGGCCGCCTGGCTGAAGGCATGATCGCTTCCGGCGAATCGACGATTTCGCTGGCCGACAGGGTGGAGATCACGAGCATTCTGCAGTACCTGTTCTCACTGTACGGTTCGCAGGCTCTGGGCGATCTCGCCGACGCCGAACTGGCGGCCGAACTGGATGAACGCGCCGAGCTGACGACCGTCAGCCACAACAGGACGACGGGACTCGCCCGGACCGTCGGCGAGTCCATGGGCATGGAACTCGCCTATGCCCGGGATGTCGGAGTATTGCCGCACTACGAGTTTCAGCGCGAGGACGGCGCCGCGATCCCGGTTCGCGATTTCGAGTATTTCGTGCGTACCAGCGGCGCCCTCGTCGAGGTTCACGCCTTCGAGATCGAGGGACAGCAGTACCGCGCGACGATGGACTGGGCGTCGCGCCAACTCGCCGTGACCCGGGCAGGCGTGACCGTGGTGGTCTTCTCGGTGAACCCGACCATCGACGATCTTCGCTCCCGGTATCCGAATCCCGGCAGCCACCAGATCGCCGGCGATCTGCTCGACGTGGTCGCGACCACGGACCTGGCGAACGGTCTGCTCCGCATCCGGAGAATCGCGTGGTCGGAGTCCTCCGGAGCCGACCTGGAGTCCGGCTCCGTCTCGGCCGACCTCCTGCTGTCCATCACTCCGGACGATTCCGGACCGCGCGAATAATCACGCCCCGCGCGGGTTTCTGCTGCGTCCGGTCCGTCGCTACGCTACAGTCGAGACTTCGACAATGGACTTGCAGGACCAAAAACCGGAACGAGGTGATCTCTCATGATGGAGTGGTGGACATCCCTGGCCGTCGACCTGCAGATCTTCTATGGCGTCGGTATTCTCGCATCGGTATTGCTCGTCGTTCAGCTCATCATGACCCTGCTCGGCCTCGGCGACGAGGGCGCGCTCGACGGTATGGACGGCGACAGTTTCGACGGCGCCGACGGTGACCACGGAGACGGCCTCGGCCTGATCTCCTTCCGCACCGTGGTGGCCTTCCTCACCGGCTTCGGCTGGACCGGCGCCATCGCCCGCAACGGCGACCTCAGCCGTCCGGTCGCGGTCCTGGCCGCGACCGTGGTGGGCTTCATGCTCATGCTGCTGGTGTTCTGGCTCATGCGGGGACTGTACTCGCTGCGCCAGAGCGGTTCCCTCGACTACCGGAACGCCGTGGGCGAACTGGGAACCGTCTACGTCGCGATCCCCGCGGGCGGCGCCGGCTCGGGGCAGATCCAGATCGTCGTGCAAGGGCGGCTCGCAACCGTGGCCGCCACCACGGAGGCGAGCGAAAAGATCCCCAGCGGGGCGCAGGTCAAGGTCGTCAAGATGATGGCCGGCAACACGTTACAAGTTGAGACTATCTAGCGACACGGATTGGTTTGATCATGCTGCGCTCCTTGTCGCGGCTGGAGTCAGAGAGGGAGATTGACCATGGCTGGATTCGAGTTCCTGGTTCTCATCGCCACCATCGTCCTGCTGTTCTTCGTGACCTTGATCGGATTCGCCACGCGGTACAAGCGTTGCCCGTCCGACAAGATCCTGGTGGTCTACGGCAAGACCGGGGGCAAGGGCCCCTCCAAGTCGGCAAAGTGCATTCACGGCGGCGCCACCTTCGTGTGGCCCGTGATCCAGGACCACGCGTTTCTGGACCTCACGCCCATTCCCATCGAGATCAAGCTCGAGGGGGCGCTGTCGCTCCAGAACATCCGGGTCAACACGCCGGCCACGTTCACCGTGGGTATCTCCACCGAGCCGGGCGTGATGCAGAACGCCGCCGAGCGTCTGCTCGGCCAGACCATGCAGAACGTCCAGGATCTGGCGCGCGACATCATCTTCGGCCAGATGCGTGTGGTGATCGCGACCATGTCCATCGAGGACGTCAACGCCGACCGTGAGCAGCTCATCGACAACATCACCAAGGGTGTGGAGTCGGAGCTGCAGAAGGTCGGTCTACGCCTCATCAACGTGAACATCCAGGACATCACCGACGAGTCCGGCTACATCGACGCCCTCGGTCGCGAGGCTGCGGCGCGTGCCATCAACGAGGCCAAGCGCAAGGTGGCCATGCAGATGCGCGACGGTGAGATCGGCAAGGCCGAGGCGGAGCGGGAGCAGCGCATCAAGGTGGCCGCGGCCCACGCCGCCGCCGTCGAGGGTGAGAACACGGCGAAGATCACCGTGGCCAACTCCGACGCCGCACGGCGCGAGCGCGAGGCTGAGGCCGAACGCCGGGCCACCGCGTCGGAGAAGGTGCAGTCGGCTCAGGCGCTCCAGGAATCGTACACCGCCGAGGAGCTGGCCGAGCGCGAGCGTGCCCGCCGCGAGGAGGCTACCCAGGTGGCCAACATCGTGATCCCGGCCGAGATCGAGAAGCGCCGCGTGGAAGTCATCGCCGAGGCCGAGGCCGAGCGTATCCGTCGCACCAAGCGGGGCGAGGCCGACGGCGTGCTGGCCATGATGACCGCCGAGGCCGACGGTCTGAAGGCCATCCTCACGCGCAAGGCCGCGGGTTTCGCCGACATCGTGAAGGCCGCCGAGAGCAAGGCCGAGCTGGCCGCGCTGCTGCTCATCACCGAGCAGATGCCGCAGCTGGTGGAGGAGCAGGTCAAGGCCATCTCCAACCTGAAGATCGACAACATCACCGTCTGGGAAGGCGGTCGGAAGGCCGACGGGCGTACGTCCACCGCCGACTTCCTCTCGGGCATGGTGGGCTCGTTGCCGCCGCTGCACGAATTGACCAAGAACGTGGGCATCGAGTTGCCACAGTTCCTCGGCAAGCTCGACGAGCAGAACGGGGCCCCGGCCAGGTCCGAGTCGCCGACACCGGTGGCGCCGGCCGATCCGGACCCGGCGCCGCCGAACTCGCCGGAGTAGGCGGTCACCTGCAACGACGGGCCCCGTATCATGGTGGTACGGGGCCCGTTTTCTGCGCCAGGAAAACAGGCCGGGATCCGTTGCCCGTGTGCTAAGGTCGAATGCGAATCCAGAGATTTCGCTCGCCACGTGGCCCAGGAGAGACCATGCCCCGATCCCATCGTGCCGCCGCGAATCTGTATCTGGCATTGCTAGCGGCGCTGGTCTGGGGTTGTAGCAGCAGCGAATCACCCACCGAACCCGAGCCGGGTCCCGACGTCACCGTTGCCTCCGTGACCATCGCGCCCGAGACGGTGTCCCTCGCCGCCCTCGGCGATACGATTCGCTTCACCGGTACCGCGCAGAATGCCGCCGGCGAAGTGGTGCCCGCCTCCGTCACCTGGTCCAGCACCCATGCGGAGATCGTCAGCGTGGACACCACCGGCCTTGCCGAATCGGTGCGCGCGGGCACGGCCGCCATCATCGCCACCGCCGAGGGCTTCGCCGACACCGCCGCGGTCACCGTCACGCTCCGCACCCTGGTCTGGGCTGCCGGTGTCGACGGCAGCTGGCACGATCCGGGCAACTGGCGCGGCGGCGTGGTGCCCACGGCCGTCGACACGGCCGAGATCACCGCCGCGGGCGACTACCAGGTGACGATGGCCGGCGACGCCACCGTCGCCCGGCTGGTGCTCGGCACGAGCAGCGGCACCCAGCAGCTGGACGCGACCTCGGGCGCGCTCTCGGTGGCCTCGATGGTCATGGACGGAGCGGAGTTGCAGATCGGCAGCGCGGTCGGCGTCGCCGAGACCATGGAATGGCGCGGTGGCGTGGTGGCCGGAGCGGGCACCCTCACCCTGGCCGACGGCGCCGAACTCCTCGTCGGCGGCGGTGCTCCCATACCGAGACTGGAGACGACCCTGATCAACGGCGGCACCCTGGCGGTGGTCTCGGGAACCCGTTTCGACGTGGCGATCGCCGGCCTGATCCAGAGTCCGGTGGGATCGCTCATCGACTTCCGCAGCGATGGTTCGATCCTGCCGTACGGCGGCGGTGTGGTGGAGAGCGCCGGCGACGTGGTCAAGAGCGCCGGGTTCGGCGTGTCGGCGTTCGGTTCGGCGGGCGAGTTCATCGTGACCGGTTCGATGAGGATCGAGACCGGCGCCCTGCGCATTGCCGGCGGTCAGGTCCTGGGGCCCGTAGACATCGCCCCCGACGCGCGGCTCGAGGCCCTGGGGTCGATCACGCTGGCCGGCGACGTCTCATTCCTGAACTCCGGTCCCTTGGATATCGAGGGCTCGGTGACCGTGGGTCTCGAGGCGGGGCAGACCATAACCATCCCGTACCTGACCGTGCATACCGGAAGCCTGGGCGGCGTCGCTGACATCGCCGTGACCGACAGCCTGGTCTGGATTCGAGGCGACATCACGGGCGAGGGCGAGATCCGCATCGATGCGGCTGCCACAGCGCGCCTCGTCGGCGACGATTTCTCCAAGACCCTCGCCGGTCGCGATCTGCATGTTTACGGCGATCTGACCGCCGGATCCGGCCTGGACCTGCTGCTCGACCAGGGGGCCGCTGTCATGGTGGAGAACACCGGCCGCTGGGAGCAGGGGTTCGGCGGCCGAATCCGCCAGAACGTCGGCTCGGGCTCGTCGTTCCGGATGGACGGCGTCTTCACCAAGCGCGACGCCGAGACGTTCACGGTCGAGGTGCCCATGACCTGCAGCGGATCGCTCCTGCTCGATGACGGCGTCCTCGTCCTGACCGACGCGTTCACCCTCACGGAGACGGGGTTGATCCGGGGCGGCGGCCTGCACCCTCTGTCGGGCTACAACCTGCGCCTCGACCTGTCGCAAGCGATCGCGCCCATTCTCGGTGGCACCATCGAACCCGATCACGACGGTCAGCCGGCCCGACTCGACATCGCCGGCGGCGGCACCATGACCGCCACGACGGTGGTGCGCATCGACCTGGCCGAGGCCGGCGAAATCCGGGGCGAGCGCCTCATCTTCTCCGAGGGGGCCATCATGGGCGGCACGCTCGTGGTCACCAATTCCCTGGAGCTGACCGAGTTGGAAACGTTCAAAGTGGTCTCCATGGTCCAGGGGGGCGGAACGTTCGCGACGATCATCGGCGCCGAGGAATTCGGCGTGCGACAGGATACCGGCGGAGTCTGGCTGGACTGGCCGCCGCCGCGCTGATCCGATTCTCCCGCCCCGCGGATGATCCCCGCCGCCGGATGGTGTACAATGGTTTCCCTGAACCTCGCGTCACCAACCCGGGAGACCGTCATGCGCCTCGTCATCGCCCTCATTCTCGTCATTGCCCTGGCTCCAACAGCCGGCGCGCTGGACACCGCCACCCGTTCCGTCGGCCCCGTGCACACCTGGTCCGACCAGGATCTGGCGGACTTCGCTCCCGACTGGTTGCACGTGAAGTTCGTGGAAGGCTCGGACGTCGCCCTGCAGAACGGCCGCTTCACCACCGGCGCCGGCGCCGATCTCTCGCCGGTCAACGCCGTGGTCGAGGGCGCAGCGACCCTGCGCCGCACCTTCTCGGGCGATCGCGAATACCTGCGTGAACTGAAGCGACGCGGCGAGGCGGCCAGCGGCCAGGTCGGCCCCGATCTCTCGCTCTGGTACGATGTACGGATCAACGGTGGCCGAGCCACGCTCGCCGGCACGCTCAACGCACTCAACGCCCTGACCGAGGTGGAGATCGCCCACCCGGCGCCCCGCTGCGAGCCGGCCGTGATCATGGACGCCAACCTCGAACCCGCTCCCGTGACGCCCCTGCCCACGCCCGACTACACCGGTCAGCAGACCTACCTCTACGACACGCCGGTGGGCCTGAATGCCCCGGCGGCGTGGGCCGTCGAGGGCGGTCGTGGCGCGGGCATGCGCTTCATCGACGTGGAGCTCTGGTGGGTCTGGACCCACGAGGATTTCGATCCCTTCCGCCAGTTCTACAACGGCGGCATCGGCGACGATTCGTACTCCGACCACGGCACCGCCGTGCTGGGCGAGGTCATCGGTCGCGACAACGACTATGGCGTGACCGGCTTCGCCAGTGACACCCAGTGGGGCACCGTCGGCATCACCGTGGACGAGTGGCCGGACGTGCCGCACTACTTCCAGGAAGCCATTGATCACCTGAACGCCGGAGACGTCTGGCTCATCGAGTTGCAGATGTACCCGCCCGAAACCGGCGACGCCACGCCCATGGAATACGTGCAGGCCAACTACGACGTGATCTGGACCGGCAGCTGGGCGCTGGGTGTGGTCTGCATCGAGGCGGGCGCCAACGGTTCGCAGAACCTGGATGCCGCCGTCTGGAACGGAATCTTCGACCGCAACGTGCGCGACTCCGGCGCCATCATGGTGGGGGCCGGCACTCCCATTCCCCGCCAGGCCGAGTGGTTCACCAACTACGGCAGCCGCATGGACGTGCACGCCTGGGGCTCGGAGATTGTGACTGCCGGCTACGGCGACCTCCACAACGGCGGCACGCTGGAGTCCGAGTACACGGCGAATTTCGGCGGCACCTCGGGCGCCTCGCCCATGATCACCGGCAGTGCGCTGTGCCTGCAGGGTATCGCCAAGGCCAACCTCGGCGCGCCCCTGACGCCCGCTGACCTGCGTGCGCTGCTTCACGATACGGGCATCGACCATCTGGATCCGGTCAAGGAGATCGGCCCGCGGCCCGACCTGGGCCTTGCCGTGGAAATGCTGGTCGACATCACCGCGGCGCCTGCGCCGCGCGCCGGTGGCCTGACCGTCATCAGCACGCTCAGCCCATTCGACCATGAGACCGAGATCCGCTTCAGCCAGGCCCGCGCGGGAGACGCGCGGCTGGAGATCTTCGACGTGGCCGGTCGTCGTGTGCGCGCCGTTGACCTGCCGTCCGCGAGTGCCGGTGCGCGCCGAGTGCACTGGGACGGCCGCGACGATTCGGGCAACGCGGCCGGCAGCGGCGTCTACCTGTTCCGTCTGGTGTCGGGCAGCGAGGCCGTGTCGGGGCGCATGGTGAAGGTGCGATAGACTCGACGCATTTCGAGTGTTCCGGCTGGAGACCGCTCACGCCTTTCGTGAGCGGTCTCTCGCCGAAAGGTAGATGGCGGTGGCGGCAGGAACGGCGTCCTGGATGGCGCCTCGCAACCGCGCCACGACGACCTCGATGCCCGCGGTGTCCAGATGGTCGGCGAAGTCGACGTCCACCAGCACCAGGATGCTGCGCGGTCCCCGCTGCAGGGTGATCAACTCGACCACCGTTTCCACGTCAGGATCTGCGACGACGATCTTGCGGATGACCTCGTCGTTGCGTCGGGTCGCGCCCTCGCCGATGAGCAGGCTGTGGCTCTCGGTGGCCAGGAACCAGGCGACGCTCAGCAGCAGCACGCCGATGAGGATGGAGGCCAGTCCGTCCCACATGCCGTTGTGAGTGACCATGGACAGGGTCACGCCCGCCGCCGCCAGGAGCAGACCCACGAGGGCGGCACT
>PIVY01000161.1 GCA_003353795.1 bacterium | reverse complement strand
TCTTGCGGGTTTGCATCTCCGCACCACTCGTGAGACGGGAGAAGTAGACGCCGCTGGCGACCACGCCGCCGCGGTCGTCACGTCCCTGCCAGAGCACCTCGTGGTGACCGGCGTCCATGGTGCCGCGCACCAGGGTGACCACGCGGCGGCCCGAGATGTCGTACACCGCCAGGTCCACCTCGCCCGTCCGCGGCAGCGAGAAGGCGATGCGCGTGGCCGGGTTGAAGGGATTGGGGTACGCCTCGCCCAGGCTCATGACCAGCGGCGTCGCCACACCGTCGTCCACGGCCGTGGACGTGCCGTAGACCACGTCGAGGTGGAAGTCGTCCACGCCGGCCTCCACCAGCGAGCCGTTGATCTCGTCGCTGGCGATGAAGCGCAGCTGCACGGTGCTGGTGAGGGTGACGTAGTTGCCAAGGTCGAAGGTCATCTGCTGCCAGGCGGCGTTGGATTCCAGGGTGTTCTCGAGGGTCACCCAGGTCGCGCCGTCGCCGGTGACCTCGACGGTCCAGTAGTCCTCGTCGGGAGAGTTGCCGGTGTCGTTGGTGTACCAGCGCCAGTAGCTGACGGTGGCCGTGGTGGCGCTGGCCAGGTCGAAGACCGGCGACAGCAGCGTGGTCCGGCCGCCGTCGACGTCTGCGGACCCGGCGGTGTCGCCGGGATTGGCGTTGCCGGTGACGAAGCAGACCGTGCCGGGATCGGCCGTGTGGTCGTCCTCGGCCTGAACCGGCAGGCCGTTGTACTCGGTGCCCACCGGATCGGCGGCCACCCAGATGCCCGCCGTGGCGTCGTCGCCGGTCGCGCCGACGGTCCAGCCGCGGTCGGTCTCCACGTCATCGAACCAGCCGCCCACCGAGAGTTCGAAGGAGAACTGGTCGGTGTGACCCGAGGCCGCAGCCACGGCCAGGTCGAGCACCAGTTGCCTGGGCTCGGGGTAGGTCGCGGCGACCTCGACCTCGAACATGCCCAGCAAGCCCTGTCCGCCCACCGGGACGAGCGGGCAACTGCCGGCCGGGGCGAGGACCGTGACATCCGGATCGTCGCAGCTCAGGGTCGCAGTGACCGCCGACGCGTCCGACGCGCCCCCGTTGGCCAGTCGCAGCTGGAGCACGAAGCGCTCGCCGGCATCGGCGGTGCCGCTGTCGTTGCCGTACATGCCGTCCTCGACCTGGCTGCCCGCGACGCTCAACGACGGCGCCTGGATGGGCAGGACGAAGGCCACGTCCCAGACCTGGCCGCCGTTGGTGATGCTCATGGAAAACTCGGCCAGGTGCCCGTCGGGCGCCCCGCCGAACACCGTGATCGCGAACGGCTGATCGCCATTGGCGAACTCGCCGGCGGGAATGTCGGGATAGGACGAGGTCCGCACGTCGATGCCCACGTAGGGATCGGTGCTCATGAGCGTGGCGCCCAGGCCGCCGGCCATGTCCACGCCCACGTTCTCCAGGACCACGTCCAGCTCCACGGTCTCGCCCACGTCGAGCATGCCGTCGTTGTCGCCGCCGGCGTCGAGCACCTGGACCGATTCGAACACCAGGTAGGGACCGTCGGGCGGCAGCACTGCCACGGATTCCTGCACGGTGCACATGTTGTAAGCGGTGACGGTGAGCGTGAGGTCCATGGGATCGGCCGGCGGATCGGCCAGGGCGATGACGGCCTGGCCCGTGGCGTCGCTGACGGTGCAGCCGTAGAGCACGCCGTCGGCGTAGAGAGCACAGCTGGCGCCGGCGACGCCGGCGTTCACGACGTACTCCGTCATGCCGATGAGCAGGGCACCGGTGTGGGAGACGCTCATGCTCGTGGCGGCCTTGGTGCGCACGCAGAGCGACGGATCGCCGAAGATGGTCCAGTTCAGGAACTCCTCGATGCCGCCCGAGCCGTACTCGTCGATCATCAGACAGGAGCCGTTGAAGAAGAGTCCGCCGATGGTGCGCATCTCGTCCTGGACGAGCAGATCGGCCACCTCGTCCTGGGCGCACATGGGCGGATTCCAGGACTGGCTGATGTAACTCATGTAGGTGGCCACGGCGCCGGTAGGCGTGCCACCGTCGGTGGCGCGCAGCCAGGCCTCGGCGAAGCAAGTGCCCGTGAAGGTGCCGTTGTTGCAGGCCACCGAGCAGATGAAGGGCAGCATGCTCTGGTTGGTCAGGGAGTTGACGTGCGTGTTGCTGAAACCGGTGGTGCTCCAGGCGGTGGCGCTGCCGTGACCGGTATAGTTCATGATTCCGCGCCCGGCCTGCAGGGCGTTGGTTACCTGCGCGGCGGTGGCGTTGGGCTGGTAGAACTGGTCCACGCCGAGGTAGCCGTAGCCAAGGAGGTCGGCCCGGATGAGGTCCTCGTGCGCGTTGTCGTACTCGCCGTCGTCGCCGGGGCCCTCGTTGGAGGCGATGCCCGTGCCGTACTGCGGCCAGGTGTTGCCCAGGATCTGGTTGCGCTCGTAGGCGATGGTGCGCTGGACCTGGGTGTTGACGTGGTCGACGTTCTCGGCCGAGAAACGACCCACGAAGAGATCGGGATAGCTGTCCGAACCGATGAGCGTGGAGTACTCGGGATCGGAGTCGGCGCCGATGGGGATATGGCCGATGTCACCGACGAGGAGCACGTAGGCCGGCGCCCAGTCGGCCAGCTGCGCACCGATGTAGGACTTGATCTGGGCGAAGCTGGAACCGGTCTCGCCCAGGGTCGCCAGGCGGGTCTCGATACCCTTCTGCTGCTTCCACTCCACCAGGGGCTGCATGGCGCCGGCGAAGGCTTCGTAGGAGATGATCAACAGGCCGCCGGTCTCGTTGACCGGAGTGTAGCGCGAGGCCATGGCGTCGTTGAGGAAGTGGTCGGCGTAGAGGTTGGCGAACTGCGGGTCGACCTTGTCGAGGGGCCGCGTGCGCTCGAGCACGTTGGTCCGGCCCGGACCGCTCTCGGCGACCTCGATCACCAGTCGGGTATAGACCCGCAACGTCTCGGTAGCGGGCTGATACTGAAACACGTTGGCGTCGACGATCATGCCGCGCACGTCACGAAGCACGTGCGGGTCCTCGCCCACGACCAGCTGCTCGGGCCAGGTGCCCGCGCCCTGATAGATCGCATCGAAGCTGTAGGCCACCATGGCCGGATCCACGGAGCGCAGCAGGTTGCCCTTGGACGGGGCCACCGGCATGTCCGCGAGATCGATGAACTCGGACTCGAGCACGGTCACCCGCATGGCGCGGTCGTCGGGAATGGCCAGGGCGCGGCGCACGTCCGGCAGCGCCGGCAGGCCGGCTTCCAGCGAACGGGATTCGCCGGGCAGCTCGATCTCGTACCAGGTCTTGCCCTGGATCGTGACCGGCGCCGCCTCGAAGCCACCGATGGTGATGGCGTACACGCTGCGCGCCGTACCGTTTTCGATCAGTTCGACCGACACCGGGGTGCTGCTGCCCAGATCGACCCAGGCAGCGGTGGCGGCCACCGGTACCAGGAACACCAGGCAGGCGACGACGCCCAGGAAACGGCCAACGGCGGGGTGGGAACGTTGGCAAGAACGCATGAAAGACCTCCGTCCCGACCAGGCGGTCAGGTGGGATAGGAGCTGCGAGACAACGGGTGCGAGCGGCTGTGAAATGACGGATTCTTCGGAAATGATACCACTTCGCCATCACGAAGCGGTGCAATTTCCGGCGCCACCGCAGGATTACTTCGCCAATAACGACAATGACTTGCATTTGCATGAAGGTTGATTTTCGACGCCTTTGGTGGCCGCGGCATACAATGCCTTGTGATTATCGACAACCATTGTCGTCCTAGATGAGGTATGTGGTGATGGCGACTCTCGCCGTTCGCCCAGCCCACCCGGTTCCGTCTGTGGAGGTTTGAGATGACCAAACTGCGAATGCTGCTCTTCGTTCTCGCCCTGACCGGCCTGGCCGCCTCCAGCGCCCTCGCTCAATGCCCCGACCTCATCGAAGCCGATTGCGGCGGCGGCTCGGCCTGGTTCGGACTGCGCCATGACGGTGCGAACGTCGCCCAGGGCCATACCCTGACCCTTCCTTGCGACGGAGCTCCCCTGTCCGCGGAATTCCACTTCATGGTCAACGGCAATCCCAACGGCGGCGTGCCGAGCATGATCGCCGGCGACGAGATCCACGTGGTGCTCATGGACGCCGACGACAATCACATCATGATGGCCACGTCCACCGTGCCGGCCGATATCTACGATGGCTGGATCTCCTTCGAATTCCCCCCGGACATGACGGTGCCGGCGGGCCTTTACAAGCTGGCTGCCTATACCACGGTGGAGCGCCAGTGCTCCTTCGCATTCTGTCCCGACCAGGACGTCTACGACGGCGGCAATCGGATCGTGTCGATCGGCGGGATCGACGGACCGTGGGGCGGCTTCAGCGACCACGACGCCCCCTTCCGCTTCTTCATCGACTCCAACGGCGTGCCGGTCGAGGTGACCAACCTGAGCAGCCTCAAGGGCCAGTTCCGCTAGCTCGCATTCGCGCGCACGACGAAGGGCCCCGGCCAAGCCGGGGCCCTTCGTCTATCCATCACAGGGAGATCAGTCGAATATCGCCTTCAAGTCACGCAACGTGGTCGTCGAGGTGTACTGACCGGTCACGACTAGCGTCCGTCGGCAGCCAGGATCTCCCGAGCCGCCAGGAAGTCGCGCCTCCATGGCGTGGCGGCTGTAAGGCTTTCCGGCACAAGCGGTTCCGCAGCGTCGAGGAGCGCGGCAGCGTCGTCTCGACGGCCCTCGACCAGCGCGACCCTCGCCAGCTGGATGCGGATCGCCCCCCGCAGCGGATCGGGGGCCACGAGGGCCGAATCGGCCACCGCCACGAGCGGCGTCTGAATGGTCGCCACGCCCGCGTCGTCACCTGTCTCCAGGCGGAGGCGCCCCAGATAGCAGGCGGCCTCGATGGTGGTCCGGTGCGACAGTCCAAGCGCCTGCCAAGCCAGTTCGTAGGCGCCGCTGAGCAGAGAATCGGCCTCGACGAGGCGACCCTGCTCGTGCCGCAGTTGACCCAGCCCCGCCATGGAAATCAGGGTGTGGCGATGCGTGGGTCCCAGGAGGCCGAGGCGGCGTTCGAAGTTTCCGGGCAGCAGTGCATCGGCTCGCTCGAGGTCCCCGCGTTGCAGCGCCAGCGCTCCCAGGGTGTGGACCGAAGCGTAGGTGTCGCGGTGCTCCTCGCCCATGTACCGACGGCGCAGGTCGTGCGCCTCGACGATCAGCGCCTCGGCCTCGTCGAACCGCCCCTGCCGACGCTGGAGGTCGCCCAGGTTGTTGATGAGGAACTGGGTGACGCGCTCGCCCTCGCCGCGCTCCGACCGCGCCAGTTCCACGCCCCGGGCGTAGATGGCCTCCGCCTGCGCCCACTCGAACACGATGATGTACATGGCGCCCAGGTTGTTGCGCGTGATCAGGGCTTCAGTATGCCCCGGTCCGAGGAGCTGGTCTTGCAGTTCGTGGGCGCGAACGAAGCAGGGTATGGCCTCCTGGAATCGCCCCTGGTCGGCGTACACCATGCCCAGGTTGTTCCAGGCTTCCTGGACCTCCGGGTGCTCCTCGCCCCGCAACACGATCCGTCCCGCGAGGACGTCGCGCAGCAGCGGCTCCGCGTCCGCCGACCGCCCCATCTCGGCATAGAGATTGGCCAGGTTCGAGGTGATGGACAGGTGGGCTTTCTCTCCAGGCTCGAGGACCTCGCAGCTCAGCTCGTAGCTCCGAACGAGGAGGCTTTCCGCCTCGGCGTAGCGGCTCATGTCACCCATGGCCGTGCCGAGTTGGTGCAGGCTGTTGATGGCCAGGAAATCCTTTTCGCCGTACGCGTGGACCGCCCGGTGGTACAGGTCGTCGTGGAGCGCCGCGGCCTCGTCGAGACGATCCAGTTTCATGAGCACGTCGCCGAGTTCCCCGAGGCTGCGCAGGGTCTGCCTGTGGTGAGGCCCGAGCAATTGCTCGTGATCCGCGAACGCCTGACGAGCCAGATGCTCGGCTTCCTCCAGAAGGCCCAGCTCGGAGTACGTCTCGGCGATGGTTCGCCGGACGCGGGTGGCCACCAGGGGTCGGTCGCCAAGCTCGTCGTCCAGTTCGGCGACCGTCGAGTCGAGCACGTCGCGCACGCTGATGTCGCGCCCTCCGTCGTAGGGCCGCGCAGCGCCGAGCATGTCGACGAGGAACCGGGTGACCGCCTCGGCCTCGTCCAGGGCAGCCTCGGTGAGATCGCGCTGGCGATTCGACTCGACCAGGGCCACGGTCACGCCCGCGGTGAGGCCCACCAGGCCCAGCAGCAACGCCGCCGCTACGGTGAGGCCCAGCTTGTGCCGACGCGCCAGCTTGCGCAGGCGGTATGCGGCGCTGGGCGGGCGGGCCTGCAGGGGCTGGTCGTCGAGGTAACGCTGGATGTCGGCGGCCAGGCCCGCCGGCGATGCGTACCGTCGCTCGCGATCCTTCTCCATGGCCTTGAGGACGACCCAGTCGAGCTCGCCGCGGAGCTGTTTGATGAGGGTGCGGGGCGCGGTGCGGTGACGCGCGGCCACGGCGCGCGAGTCGTCGCCCATGGTACTCAGGCGCGTGCTCGGCCGGGGCGGGTCGACCTCGCGGATGATGCGCTGGATCTCGGCGATGCCGGCCTGCTGGAGGGTGTCGCGGGAGAACGGCGGCACGCCGGCCAGCAGTTCGTAGAGCACGACGCCGAGGGAATAGATGTCGGTACGGGTGTCGACATCGCCCGGACCGAATCCGGCCTGCTCGGGACTCATGTACTCGGGCGTGCCGATGATCTGCCCCTGCTGGGTGAACAGGGTCTGGCCGGAGAGGTCCGGCTCGGTGGCCTTGGCGATGCCGAAGTCGATGACCTTGATCTGGGGTTTGCCGCCGGCCTCGGTCACGAGGATGTTGCTGGGCTTGAGGTCGCGGTGGATGACGCCTTTCTGGTGGGCATGGTGCACGGCGTCGCAGACGTCGGCGAAGAGGGCCAGCCGGGCCCGGTTGTCCAGCTCGCAGTGGTCGCAGTAGAAGGTGATCGGTTCGCCGGGCACGTACTCCATGGCAAAGTAGGGACGGCCATTCTCGGTGGTGCCGGCGTCGTGGATCCGGGCGATGCCGTCGTGATTCATCACCGCGAGGGCCTGCCGCTCCGCGTCGAAGCGAGCCAGGGTGGCGCGCGTGTCCAGTCCCCGCTTGAGGATCTTCAGCGCGACCTCGCGGCGGAACGGCGCCTCCTGCTCGGCCAGGTAGACCATGGCGAAGCCGCCCTCGCCGATGGCGCGGACGATCCGGTAGGGCCCGATGCGTTCGGGCATGGGCTCGGGCCTGGTGGATACGAGGGTCTGGTCGAGAGTGTCGTCGTCGTGGGAGAGCAGGTTGTCGAGCTCGGCCCGCAGGTCGGTATCGTCGCCGCAAGCCTCGGCGAGGAAGGCGTCGCGTTCGGATACCGGTCGTTCGAGGGCCTCGTGGAAGAGTTCCTCGAGCCGGCGGTGCCGTTCGCGGCTCACGGAGTCGGATCCATCTCGTGGGCGAGCCAGGCTTTCACGAAGCGCCACTTGCGCTCCACCGAACTCACCGACACTCCCCAGGCTTCGGCCACGTCGGCGACCGTGAGGCCGGTGAAGTAACGCAGCATCACCAGTTCGTAGCCCTCGGGATCGTCGGCTTCGAGGCGGCCGAGGCTGATGTCGAGGGTGAGCAGGCGATCGGCCGGGGCGGCCACCTCGAAGGCGTCGCCCAGTTCCATGCGCACCAGGTCGCCACCGCGCCTCTCGGCCGACTTGCGGCGCGCGTCCTCCACCAGGATGTCCTTCATGGCCCGGGCTGCCACGAAGAAGAAGTGACGGCGGCCCTCCCAGTCGTCGGCACGGACGTCCACCACCCGCATGTAGGCCTCGTGGACCAGGGCCGTGGCCTGCAGGGTCTGTCCCGCGGGCAGCGCGGCCATGCGATGACTAGCCAGCTTGCGTAATTCGTCGTAGACCAGCGGCAACAGCTCGTCGGCGGCAGACCGATCCCCGGCAGCAGCGAGATTGAGCAACTGGGTAACGTCGTGGCGCGGGGTGGTCATGGCGCTCCGGGTCGTGTCGGCTGGGGATTCAGAGGTGGTTGAATGAGACAATCAAAGTGCAAAAACCGGGTTTGGCCACCAGACGGAGGCTCGAACGCTCGTCCTACCCTGATTCGGGAGAATCATTCCGATCATGACTGTTTTCTGGATAGAAAACGGCCCGGCGGTCGGGGGGGCTGACCACCGGGCCAAGGCACTGGCGACAAGGGATGTCCCAGTGCGCTCTCCTCGGGCGCCCGACCCTCGCCGGACGCCCCAGGTTATCGGCTGTTGAGCTGCAGGCGCCAAAGGCGCCTGTCAGCTCGAACAGACGCTTACTTCACGAGCGACATGCGCTGGTGGTCCATCCCGTCGGGATGCACCGCGCGCACGAAGTAGACGCCGCTGGGCACCGAGCGCCCGGCGTTGTCCTGACCGTTCCACCGCAGTTCGTGACGACCCGCGGCGAGGGTCTCGTCGGCCAGGGTGCGCACCAGGCGCCCCTGCACATCGTAGACCTTCACCGAGGCCGGGCCCGCCTGGCGCATGGCCAAGAGAACCGTGGTCTGCGGATTGAACGGGTTGGGGTACACGGACTCGATCCGGGTCACCGTGGGCAGCGCGCCGCCATCGGGCACCGCCACGGTGGTGGGATCGATGAAGCGCAGGTCGTACTGCGCATCGAGTCCGAGATCGTCGTGATCGACCTTCCAGACCACCAGGCCGAAGTAGCCGCTGCCCGGCAGGGTGATCTCGACAGACTCGTCGACGCCCGGACCGCCATCGTTGGCCAGGGCGAAGGCCTGGCCCTTGTTGTAGAAGCCCGTCTCGTCGTCGCGCACGATCACGCTCAGGCCGAGATCGGCGCCTCCGGCCAGGTTGCGCAGTTGCACCTCGAAGGTGGTCTCAACGCCCACGGGGTCGGTGGTGAACTCATAGAGTCCGATCACCTCGCCGCCGGGGATGTCGAAGGGACCGAAGGTCGACGGGAACTCCATTCCATTCAGGTTCAGGAAGGTGGAGCTCACGGTCTGGAGCGCGTATCCGGCGTCGTTCGCGAAGCGCAGCACGCCCGCGTCCCAGCTGGTTCCCCAGGCGTGCGGCCCGTCGAAGTCGATGACCACGAACTCGCTATTGGAGCCGCCCCAGGTGGACTGCTCGAGCACGGTGTCGAAGCCGGCATCCGGCGCCGCCGTGGGGTCGTGCAGGCGCAGGTCGAGGTCGGCCGGGCCGTCGGGCAGAATCGCCACGGCGCCGAAGAAGCCGGCGTCGTCGGGACCGCCCTCGAAGGTCTGCGAGCGCAGGCCGTCCACGTTGTCGAAGAGCGGCAGACCGTCGGGCACCAGGTCGAATCCGCCGTCGCGCATCGGCGGCACCGGCCGCATGACGTACGTCTCGGGTGCGAGTTGCGTCGGCAGCCAGACCCACTGCTCGGCGTAGGTGTTGTTGTCCTCGAAGATCTCGACGTTGGTGTTCTGGCTGTCGATCTGGTAGCCCGCGGTGTGGCGGCCGCCGCGGACGTTGAAGTTGAAGATGCCCTGGCTGTAGATGACGGACGGGTCGCCAGGCATCTCGTCGGGGAAGGGCGGGTTGGCCTCGGCGGCCACGGCACCGTCGAAGAACCAGGCGATGTCGAAGGCCTGCGAGGCCACGGGGCCGAGGTTGGCCATGTGGAAATACAGGACGGTGTTGGTCGTGTCGCCGTCCAGTTGCAACGGCGCCGGCACCGGGTCGCCGATCGGGATGTCCGTGCCGTTGCGCGGGATCAGCGGCGCGTGCGAGCCCGGCAGGGTGACCGCGGCCAGGTCGGCCGGAGTCTGCCAGAGCTTCAGGTCGTAAGTGAAGGGGTCGGTGCCCTGGAAGGCGTGGCGGTAGACCACCGCGCCGTAGAAGCCGTCGACCGTGGCATCGAAGGTGATGACAACGCGACCATCAAGGCCGACGTTTGCGGTGTGGTTGGCGTTGTAGATGCTGCCCGTGACGAAGTCCTGAGCGAAGACGGCCAGGGTCACCGGCTGGTCCGTGCTCACGTTCTTGAGCTCGACCGAGATCGACCCGAGCTGGCTGACATCGACGTAGAACTCCTCCATGGTCAGCATCTGGAACTCGGCCACGGTCTTCGCGAACTCCTGGCCGACCTCGAGAACGCTGCCGGATCCGCGATGCTCGAGCCGGTAGTCGGAATCCGTGGTGTCCCAGTTGAGGACGCCGGCGTCGTAGACGTTGGCCCCGGCGAGGTTGTCGTTGATCACCACGGCGTCGGTGAAGGCTCCACCCGCGGCCGAGGAGAACAGGACGCTGGCGATGCCGTCGTCCGGCCCGGTGGACGGCGCGTACATGTAGATGTCGTAGTCGCCATCGGGATCGGGATTGCTCACAGCGGCGGCGCGCCAGAAGGTGCCGACGGGCACGCGCATGGCGTCGTGATTGGAGATCAACGGTGTTCCGTCGGGCAGATACTCGGTGCCGGCGAACTTGTAGGGCGGCGCGGCGCGCAGTTCCTGGGTCTCCAACGGGAGATCCTGTGGCAGGAACACCCATTGGCGGGCGTAGCCGTTGTTGTCATCATTCGACTCCGGGATCAGGTTCTCGGGGTCGTTGATCTGCCAGACGGTGTGGCGACCGCCGCTGATGTCGGCGGCGAGGTTCCAGTTGAGCGCGCCCGTGCCCGGCGCCGGGAAGAATGCGTTGTCGGAGTTCACGACCTCGTCGACCCGCAACGACGATACGAAATCGCCACAACCGAAGGCGACGCCGTAGTTACCCCTGGCGAAGCCCAGATAGCTGGTCGTGTCGCCAAACAGCTCGGTGGGCAAGGGCGCGTTGTCGATGGCCTGGTCGGCGATCGGGCTGACGGCCACGGCATCGCCCCAGCCGGGGAAGTTCGGCACGGGCGCGAAATCGGGCAGGCCGTCCGTGAGAGAGAACACGGCGTCGGACACGTCGAAGTAGTGCACGCCCGTGGAAACGCCGGTGAGGGCGTCGACCCAGATACGGTTCTCGGTGCTGGTGACACCGCAGGGCAGGATCACGGTCTCGGCGCCGTCATTGTCCGTGCCGCCAGCCAGGGCCGTGAACCCGTTCTCGTTCAGGAGCCAGATGGTGACCGTGGGCTGCAGGCTACCGCCCACCTCCCAGGTCACGTTCACCGGCTGCCCGGCCGTGAAGGCCTCGCCGCCGTTGGGATAGGTCAGGCGGAAAGGCGCGCCGGCCACGGTGACCTCGATCTCGTCGTCATCCACACCGCCGCCGCCAGCGCGGTTGTCACGCACGGTGACGCGCAGGGTGAGCGAGCGGTCGACGGTGGGCAACTGCTCCCACTGGTCGAAGGAGCCGTCGAAGATCTGACCGAGGTCGGGGAAGTAGCGGAAGTTGGCGGTGCTCGGGTTGTACGACCGGAACAACGGGCCGTACGGATCGGTGGGCGGGGAAGCCGCGCCCAGATCGTACTGCTCCCAGCAGTAGGTCACCGCGTCGCCGTCGCCGTCGGTGAAACCGGCGTTGACGTAGAAGGGCGTCTGGCGCGGCAGCACGATGTCGGCGCCGGCGTCGGCCACCGGGGGCGTGTTGCCCGTGGCTTCGATCACCTGGCAGCTGGTGCTGTTGCGGAAGGCGATGATCTGCTCGAGGCTCTTCACGTGGAAGTAGGGATCGCTGTTGGCCTGCACGTTCTCGGCCCCGCAGATGCCGGCGTAGGCCATGATGGTGGTGCCGCTGCCGGGCTCGTAGGCGGCGCTGGCGGTGCGGTTGCCGTTGCAGGCGCCGGTGGAGCCGTTGAAGGTGTGGCGGGCGTTCATCTGGTGACCGACCTCGTGGGCCACGTAGTCCACGTCGAAGGGATCGCCCTCGGGCGTGGTGCGGCCGGTGCCGCCGCGGCCCTTGTAGAGGTCGTTGCAGGCCACGCCCAGCTGAGCGAGGCCGCCCCCGCCGCCCTGGGT
>PIVY01000675.1 GCA_003353795.1 bacterium | reverse complement strand
AGCGTCATCGGACCCTCGCCGCTGGTGTCTTCGCCGATACCCGGCCGGCCGAACACCTCGGTGCGGCACCCGTCGTCGTCGGTCTCGTCGTCGCCGGCGTGCTCATCGGGCTGGGCGGGATCGCCTGGGCGGTGGCGGCCTACGAGTACGCCGTGAACCTCCGCGAGGAGACCGAGCTGCTCGAGAAGGAGCTGCAGGCGCGGATCCAGGCCAGCCAGGCTGGTCGGATCTTGCCGCCGTCCACGCTACCGTCGCAGCCATCCGAGAGCGGCATCGGCGTCATGCCCTGGCTCCTCGGCGGTCTGGCCCTGACCGCGGCCGCGGTGATCCTCCCCGCCGCGATGGGAAGGTGAGCATGGCGAAGTCCAGGACGTTCCGGCTCGGCATCGAAGGCCCGACGGAGGACCGGCCTCGGGTGCTGCGCGCCTATGGCAAGTGCTGCAAGGCCGAGCTCGCCATGGTGCTCCGACCGGTCGAGCGGACCGGCGTGATGGTGAAGATCTCCGGCAAGGACGCCGTGATCTGGCGCTCTACACCCGCAGCGACTCGGCCCCAGCGGGCGGAGGTTCTGCGGGACGGCAAGACGCAGATCCGGCTCCTCGGTGGGCGGTTCGAGGGACAGCTGGTTGCGGCTCCTCCAGGGCTCGGTGAGCAACCGCACGGCGATGAGATCGAGGTGCGTCAGCTCGAGGA
>PIVY01000160.1 GCA_003353795.1 bacterium | reverse complement strand
CGATCGCGCCAGGTGGCCTGCTCGAGGTCCGCAGGTTCCTCGTCGGCGGTGGAACGGACCTTCCAGCTGTGGAAGATACCCGCGTCGTTGGCGGTGAAATCGTGAGCCGCGTCATAGACGTCGAAGGCTACGTCGAGACCGTCGAGGTTGGCCGGCAGGTCGATGGGCGGAGAGACCACGCCGTTGCGGATGTGGTGGTCGGGCCCGAGTAGTCCGCCGCTATTGTTGACCAGGTAGCCGTTGGGGCCGTAGCACCAGGTGATGCAGGTCGTGCCGCCGGTGCCGGGCACGACGATGCCGTCGTCGACGAAGGCCACCTGTTGCGAGAGATTGGTCGCGCACGCGTCGACGTCCTGGAGATTCGTGTAGAGGGCGGCGTAGTCGCCGACGCCCACGGGATCCGCCGTGAAGTCGATGCTCGTCCAGCCGCCCCAGCCCGACTCGAAATTGCCGTCGGTGCGGTCGGGGCCGCCGAGCAGGTAGACGGTGTCGCGGCTGGCCTTGGTCACGTCCGGCGTACCGCCATGGAAGATCTGGCCGGGGTCGAGGAAGGCCCGGACGGCCATGGGAGACACGTCACGGGTCAGGTCGGCCGCGAGTGCGGGCGAAAGGGCCAGGCTGGCGAGGGCCAGAACGTAGACGAGTCGAGAGCGGCGCATGGTCATCCCTCCGGAGTTCGGCGTCGGCGCCGAAAACGTTCATTCTGACGGAGCGGAGCTGCAGTGGGTGCATGGATCCGCCCGTCTCATGAATATAACAAAATGATCGCCATCGGGAGCAAATCGTCTCGCCCTTGACGCGTGGCCATCGAGGTCCGTCCTTGGGCGTCCAGGGAGGTCCGATCATGAGCACCGAACACGCGAGCATCACCGGCCAGGATTTCACCGTCGCCAGCTGGGACGTGGACGCCCGCAACCGTCTGACCACCGCCGCGGTTGGCCGTTTCATGCAGGAAGCCGCCGAGAGCAACGCGCGTAAGATCGGCTTCGGATACGACGACCTGCGCGCCCAAGGTCTGACCTGGATCCTCTCCGGGCTGCTGATCCGCGTCGACCGCTACCCGAGCTTCCGCGAGACGGTGCGTGTGGAGACCTGGCCGGTGGACCTGGTCGGCCGACGCGCGCTGCGCGACTTCCGCATTCTCGACGGGGAGGGTGAGCAGATCGGTGCGGCCACCAGTTCCTGGTTCTGCCTCGACGTGAAGCGCCGTCGGCCCGTGTCGCCGGAGCAGTGGCGCGATCACGAAGCCTGGCTGCCGGACCGGCGCGCCATGGATCGTGATTGCGACCGTGTGCCGGCCATCGAGTCGCCCGAGAACGAGGTCGCAGTCCCCATCCGCTGGAGCGACCTCGACCTCAACGACCACCTCACCAACACCCGCTACCAGGACCTGGTACTCGAGAGCTACGGCGAGGATTGGCTGCGTGCCCACGAGGTGGCCGAGATCGAGTTGAGCTTCCTGGCCGAGGGGAAGTATCCGGACACGCTGCTGAGTCGGCGGCAGGCCGAGGCCGGTCGTGAGAATACCTGGCTGCACGCGCTGACCAAGGCCAGCGACGGCAAGGAGATCTGCCGGGCGCGGGTGGTGTGGCGGTAGGTTCGGTGGTCAGCGGTAGAGCGACTTGACACGACTCCAGGTCCGCTCGACCGTCGCCACCGGGCCATCGATCGAGACCAGTTCCGAGTCGTTGATCCGGACCGGGCCCAGATCCCGGTCGAGCCAGTAGTCGAAGATCTGCGCGTACCCGCACAGGATGTACTGCAGGTGCACGTGCAGCGTCTCGAACGTGCCCATAGGCACGGTGACGGTCTCGCTCGCCACGGTTACGATGATGATGCATGTGTCATGTACGTCCTCGCCCACATAGGTCCAGGCGTCGCCATCGGCCATCCCGTCGTACACGACGTCCATCGGTGGTCCCAACCAGTTAAAGTCGGGATCGATGGCTCCCTGGCAATAGGTCGTCCAGTAGGCCAGACCCACGCTCGCGGCGTTCACCGCGTAGGTCTCCCCTCCCGTGCAGATGCCATGGGTCCAGGATACATGGTGGTATTCTGGGTCGACATCGAACTGCGCGTCGAACTCGGATCCCGAACCGATCGAACGATACCGGTAGATCAGCCCGTCGGGATCGTCCGGCCAGTAGTCCAGCGCCAGGACGGGCGCAGCGAGCGCCACGACGGCGATCGCGATCAAGAGCGTGCGGATCATGGCGGCTCCCCTTTCGTTCCGAGTGCGCGAGGACTCCGAACATCGGCATTCATTCTACCGCATCCTGCCCACCACCCTCAACCTTCCCATTGATCCGGCGCCCTCCCATGCCCCATAGTCCCCGTCGGCACGCCCTTCACCGCCCTCAGCCCCGGGAGTCCTCATGACGGCCACCACCGCCGACACACCCCGCCGCGGCCCATCCCCCGCCTACCGCTGGCTGGTCCTGATCGTCATCAGTCTGGCGATGTTCGGCAACTACTACATCTACGACAGCATCGCGCCCATCGCCGACATGCTGAAGGCCGACCTCGGCTTTACCGACGAGAACATCGGCAGTCTCTACACCGCCTACAGCATCGCGGCGGTGATCGTGCTGATCCTCGGCGGCATCTTCGTCGACCGCTACGGCACGGTGAAGACCACCATCGTCTTCGGCGGCCTCTGCACCGTGGCGGGGGTGATCAACGCGGTCACCGACAATTTCACGGTGATGATGGCCGCGCGCTTCGTACTGGGATTGGGGGCCGAACCACTCATCGTGGCCATCACCACGGCCCTTGCCAAGTGGTTCAAGGGGCGCGAACTCAGCTTCGCCTTCGGCATCAACCTGACCATCGCGCGACTCGGTTCGGTGGCCGCCGACTGGTCGCCCACCTGGGCCAAGTTCGCCTACGAGAGTTGGCAAGGTCCGCTGATGATCGCCGCCGCCCTGGGCACGCTCTGCCTCATCGCCCCCATGGGCTACGGCGCTCTCGAGGTCCACGCCAACCGCAAGTACGGCCTGGGTCAGGGCGGCGAGACCGACAAGTTCGTCTGGGGCGACCTGTTCCGATTCAGCCGCTCGTTCTGGTGGGTCGTGCTGCTCTGCGTGACGTTCTACTCGGCTATCTTCCCGTTCCGCAGTTTCGCCATCAAGTACTTCATCGAGGGTTGGGAGATGACGCGGGAAGCCGCGGGTCAGATGAACAGCGTGAGCCAGATCGCCGCCATGATCTTCACGCCCATGCTCGGCCTCCTGGCCGACAAGGTGGGCAAGCGGTCGCACCTGATGATCCTCGGCGCGTTCCTGCTCATGCCCGTCTACCTGATGATGGCCTACCAGTTGCTGCCCCTGGGCGTGCCGGTGGCCATGATGGGCATCGCCTTCTCGCTCATCCCGGCGATCATGTGGCCTTCGGTGGCCTACATCGTGGACGAGAAGCGTCTGGGCACGGCCTACTCGGTGATGACGTTGATCCAGCAGGTGGGCGTGGCCGGCATGAACTGGCTCATCGGCAAGGTCAACGATGTCCAGGGCGCCAGCCCAGCCAACCCCGACGGCTACATCATGGGTATGTGGATCTTCAGCGTGCTGGGTTTCCTGGCGCTGTTCTTCGCAGTGATGCTGCGACGCACCGAAGCCGGTCCGGACGGGCACGGTCTCGACGACATCAAGGCAGGCGACGCCGACGCAGCCTGAGCCCACCGATCGAACGACGAGGGCGCCGGATGATCCGGCGCCCTCGTTCGTTCAGGTGCGATCCACAACATCATCCGGCCGCGGCCGTGAGCCTGCGATCAACGCGATGGCCAGCACCGCGCCGACCACCGTGGTGAGGAACTGGCAACTCACGATGCTCAGGACGAATCCGTAAATGGCCACGGACTCGAAGCAGGCCCAGCGCACGATCATGCTCGTCTGGTAGATGGCCAGGGGTGGCAGGTCGTCCCCCTTCTCCGCCATCTGCTGGCGCGCCACGATTCCCGGCAGTACGTAACCCGCGATGATGCTGGCCACGGCCGCCATCACGAACGCCGCGGTCATGGGCATGGGTAGCGCGAGGGCTTCCTTGGACGAGTTCGCAAACCATGACATCACGGTGTAGAAGACGGGAGCGATGAGAAAGGCGATCCAGATGAAGTAGATTGTCCGGGGCGATGCCTTGGTGGGCGAGTTGGTCAACGGTGTACCCCCTGCTGGTTCCCGGGCCGAGCCGCCGACCGGCGGCGCGAACCCGGAAACCGTCGCACGAGGTCGCGGGAAGGGTCAAGAATCCCTTCGCCGCATGAGCTTGCTCTCGGGATGCTCCAGATGCCAGCTCCGCCAGAGCGCCCGGCGGAACTCGTGGCGCTCCAGCCGGCTGTCCTGCAAGGGGCCCCCGATGCAGACCAGGTAGTCCCAGCCTTCCTCACCCTGACCACCGAACCAGATGCTGCCGGTCTCGTGATCCCAGAGCACGAAGGTGCGGTTCCAGGTCCAGCCCGAGGCGCCGAGGGTGAGTTCCTGCCCGTCGAGTGAGCGGTCATACACGATGACCCGGTCGACGAGCGGTCAGTAGGTGACCGCGAGATGGGTACCGGCAATGGTATCGTCGGCCACCTCCCGGTCGCTGAGGTCCCCCAGCTTGTAGGCGCGGGCTTCGCCGTCGACCGCCACCCCGAAGACCACGGCCAGGTTGTCGGGATGGGGATAGTCCGGATCGCCCGGGCAGGACATGGCGGGATCGACGATGGCCTGGATGGCGATGCGGCCCAGTCCGAACTCCCACGAATGCTCGGCGAGTCCGTAGCGCAGCACCGCGTGGGTGATGTCCCACGACTCGCCCTGACGGTCGACGAGGATGATGGGAACGGGAACCAACGTCGTGGCCTCCGCGATCTCCGGCGGTTCCTCCCGCGTGCCGTCGGCTGCGATGGCCTGCGCCGCGAACTCCCAGTGTCCGAAGGGACCGTCCTCGGGCACCGTGAACCGGTGCGGATCGGTGTCGGCGACGGTGAACGCCTCGAGCCAGTCGCCGCCGGCAGGCCGCGCCCAGACCGCCACGGTCGCGATGCCGTCGCCACTGTCGGCCACCGCGACGCGGAGGTCGAAGCGCCGGCTGGTGACGTCTTCGGGCAGCGGTTCGAGAACCGCGGCCCCGGACGCGCCGACCGGCGGCGGATCGCCGAAGTCCTGGCCGAGCTCAGGCCCGGCCGGATCGTCGCTGCACGCGGTCAGGCCGACCGCGGCGACCAGCAATGAAATCAGGAGCCAGCGTTTCATGGCGAATCCCCCTCGCCGGTGAAGAGCGCCTTGATGCCGGTCCAGGTCGTCCCCTCGACCGGGGCAGGATCCTGACCGCTCACCAGTACTGTGATCGTCTGTAGCAGATGTCCCTCTTCGTCGCAGTCCAGAGCGCCGGTAATGGACCCGGCGGAGAGGAAGAACTCGCTCTCCCCCTCCAGCAGCCACTCGAAGGTCGCCGTGGCCAGGTGCACGGTGTCGCCTCCGGGGCAGAGGTCGGTGAGTGAGGCCAGGGACTCGTAGGGATCGCCCTCGGTGACGAAGCCCGGCGCGGTCAGCAGTTCGGTCACCCCCACGGGCGAATCGCCGCAGCACACGGTATGGATCACCCACTCCACCGATTGAAGATTGAAGGCGAGAGGTTCATCAGCGGACATGCCGGTGAGGATGACGTAGAGGGTAAAGGGTTCGCCGATATCCGGCGCGATGGTGTCGATGTAGGAGTCGGGAGCCGCGGAGAGCCCGAGACGCCCGGTCGGGTCCCACTGCGCGTACACGGCGGCCGGCAAGAACACCAAGGCCAGCCACGCCACACAGCAGCGGAGGATGGGGTGCCGATCCATGGCAACCTCCAGATAGAGTGACTCAGGGGTTTCCGACGTAAGTGGATCGGCGGCCGAAGTTGTTACAAAAACGGGCCCCGACCAGATGGCCGGGGCCCGAATCACGAATCCGGCTGTTGAGCTGCAGGCGCCCCTGGCGCCTGTCTGCTCGAACAGACGCTTATTTCACGAGAAGCATGCGCTTGCCGGCCGTCTTGCCGTTCGCCTCGAGGCGGTAGAAGTAGACGCCGGAAGCCGCGGGGCGGCCCTGCTCGTCGTCTCCACGCCAGGTGACGGTGTGAGCGCCGGCAGGCAGTTCCTCGCTGACCAGGGTCTTGACCAGCATGCCGCGCGCGTCGAAGACCCGCAGGCTGGCCGATCCGGCCCGATCGAGGCTGAACTGCACGTTGGTGCTCGGGTTGAACGGGTTGGGATGGTTCTGGCCCAGGTCGAAGACCAGTTCCAGCTCGGGAGCGTCGTCCACGGCCAGCGGGTCGAGGAAGTCGCCCATCAGGATGAAGTCGTCCACCATGGCTTCCACCAGGGAGCCCTCGCCGGCGTCGTCGGCGATGAAGCGCATCTGCACGATGCCGGGCACCGCGAAGTAGTCGCTCAGCGCAAACGAGACCTGCTGCCAGTCGGTGTCCGAGACGTTGGTGTTCTCCACGGCGGTCCAGCTCGTGCCGCCGTCGTTGGAGATGTCCACGCGCCAGTAATCCAGGTTGGGCGCGCCGCCGGCGTTGTTGGTGTAGTAGCGCCAGTAGCTGATCTGGATGTTCTGGCCCATGGTCAGGTCGAACAGCGGGCTCAGCAGGGTCGTGCGACCACCGTCCACGTCGTTGGTGCCAGCGGAGGCACCGGCGGCAGCGGTGGTGACGTAGCACGCTACGCCCGGGGCGTCGGTATGATCGGCGCCCAGCTGCACGATGGTACCGTTGTAGTTGGTGCCCTGGGGAATGGCCCGCTCCCACTGCCCGGTCGAGGCGGTGTCGGTGGGCAGACCGGCGGTCCAGGCCGTCTCGGTCTCCATGGCGTCCTCGAACTGGTCGTTGACCTCGAAGTAGTGCAGCGCCTCGGGGGCCGTGCGCGGGCTGGTGCCCACGTCGCCCAGGTCGTTCTGTGCGGTGATGTAGTACTCCACCACCGAGCCGTAGCTCTGGCTCGGGATGGCGCCGATGAACTCCTGGCCCACGGCGGTCATGCCCACCGTGGAGTAGGCGCCGCCACCGACCCGATAGGACAGCTCGAAGCTGCCCGGATCGATCGTGCCGCCGCCCAGGGAGGCGCCGGTGCACTTGATCTCGTAGCTGCCGGCGATGCTGGTCTGGTAGGGCGCACCGTCATGGTAGACGAACATGCCGACGAGGATCTCGGGCACCTCGTAGCCGTGGTTTTCCGCGGCCTCGGCGAAGTACACGTGGTTCGGCGTGCCGTCGTCGAGATCACCGTTGTCGTCGTCGGCCACGAACGTGGCGGTGACCTGGTCCTGCTGGTTGGTCGGATTCAGCAGGATCCGGCCGAAGTGCCAGCGCTCGGCGCTCATGGTGGTGCCGGTTTCGGTGCCGTAGGCGCCCTGCAACAGCTCCATGGCATCCCAGTTGAAGCCGGCGATGATCTGGCCGTCGTGATGCACCGAACCGTTGAGGTCGGCGGGATACTGCAGCGTGTTGTCGGCGTTGCGGATGCCGCTGGTGCAGTTGTCCAGGTAGAAGCCCAGGCCGATGATGCTCTCCTGGGTGAGGAGATTGCCGAGGATGTCGCTGTTGCCCTCGCCCAGGCCCTCGCCGCCCTGACTGCCGATGATGTAGTCCTGCACGCCGTGGCCGAACTCGTGCTCGACGACCTGCTGGATCTCACCGGTGTTGCCGTAGCCGCCACCCTGGGCGCAGAAGTTGATGGTACCGTTCCACCAGGCATTGCCGGGGCAGTAGCCGTCGGTGCGGTTGATATAGGCATTGATCGGCGTGTTGGAGTAGCCGAAGCCGGGATCGAACGCCTCGAAGAAATCGTGGACTCGGCTCATGGCCTCGAACACGTCGCGCTCGTCCTGGCGGGAGTTGGTATCGTCCCAGTGCAGGGCGAAGGGCACGCCCGCGGTCGCGACTCCCGAGAAGCCAGCGTTGGTGCCGTTGTAGTTGCTGACGTTCACGTACGAGCCATTCATGCCCGCGGTCACGGTACCAGTGGCGCCGCCGCCGGCGATGTACCAGTTGCCGTCGATGTCGGTGGTGGCCGAACCGGCGCCCGAAACCGAAAGGTTCAAGTAACGCGCCGGACCGATCTCGTTGGGCTCGCAGTAGCTGTGGGGCTGGAAGTCCATGGTCGCCGAGCCCTCGAACGCGAAGTGCACGTCGTTGTAGCGCCACACGACCTCACCGGTGTGAGCGTCCACGTGGGTGACCCACTCGCCCAAAGGCTCAGCGGTGTTGACGCGCACCCGGTAGACGAGGTGGTACTCGACGTCGGTCTCGGACGTGGGCACGGGCAGCACCAGCAGGTCGGAGTCGACCTGGTAGCTGTCGCCCCGGCCGGCCTCGAAGGGCAGGTCCTGGCGAGCGTACTCGGCCGCGGTGCCGGCCGAGATGGACGGGCGCGGGTCGATGTCGATGTTCCGGTGGTAGTCGGAACCCATGAGCATGAGGTTGCCGTTCTCGTGGAAGACCATGCGGACCTTGGCTTCCCACACCTCGTGACCGTTCCAGTACTGCTGCAGGTGGGCGGCCCACTTGCCCATGCCGCGGGGCGTGGCGGCGAGCTGGAGATACTCGTTCTCCGCGCCGAGCACGTCGTAGTTCTCGTCCACGACACGACGGGCGAGCTGCTCGACCTGCGTCGCGGTGGTGATCGACGGTGCCATCTTGACGGCCGAGCCGTAGGCCCAATGCGCGGTGCCGGTGTAGGCGTTCCACGCGTTCACGGTCCAGGCGCCGCCGTAACGGGTGGCGAGATTCTGCCGGGCGACATTGCCGGCGTTGAGGCTGGCGAAGTCATCGGCGTCGTGGCCGCGGAAGGCGGGCAGACGGACCTCGTAACGGTCATTGAAGCTGTCGGCTGGATTGAAGGCCCAGACGGGGACGGCGGCGAGCAGCATCGCGAGAGTGCTGAGCAGGGCCACGGTCCTGAAGACGGTCTTAACGTGGGGCATCCTCATCTCCTCATTTGGCGGTTGGCAGTTCCGGTCGGAGCGGTCAGGGGTACTGGCCGGCGAGCAGCCCCGCTCCGACCGGAAAAGGACGGAAGGTTCGCCATTCGACGACACATCAAACGGTATTTTACCACGGATCAGGCACTGATGACCAGTGGTTGGGTAACTTGAGTGATCGTGTGGAACCAGAAGACGTTACAGGAAACCACTAGAAACCGCCAGGAACCGGCTATTTGCTCCCCCCCGGCCCGCAGCATCACATGGTACAATTGACGAGGAATCGGGCCGGAACCGGGGGTTTGGCATGAGATCGATCTTCGTCATTGCGCTCTATCTGGGACTGGCGACGGGATCAACTGCCGGGATCGTCCAGGTGGGCTATCTCGATACTGATCAGACTGTGTGGGACATGGTTCTGGTCGGCGAGACGGCCTATCTGGCCCGCGGCGCGGCCGGCCTGACCATCGTGGATCTGAGCGACCCCGCGGCGCCCGTCATCCTCGACCAGTTCGCCGACGAGGCCGTGTGGGGTGTCGCCGTGGTCGGCGATCTCGTCTATCTCGGCGGCGCCGGCCGACTC
Organism: bacterium; assembly: GCA_003353795.1. GTDB lineage: Bacteria > Krumholzibacteriota > Krumholzibacteriia > LZORAL124-64-63 > LZORAL124-64-63 > Glo-17. The sequence continues at coordinate 2,443 of PIVY01000160.1, read as the reverse complement.
CGGATTCTCGACGCCACGGACCTCGGCGCCGTCACGCTCGTGGGCGAGGTGAGCCTCGGGGTGTCCAGCAAGGTGGCCGTCCAGGGCGGGTACGCCTATGTCGCCTGCGGTTACCTGGGCCTGAAGATCGTGGACGTTGGCGCCCCCGCCCACCCCGTCGAGGTCGGGCGCTTCGACGCGCCGCAGGACCTGCACTCCATCGCCGTGGCCGTGGAGGGCGATCACGCTTACGTCACCAACTCCGACCTCGGCGGCTACCCCCTGTTCATCATCGACGTCAGCGACCCCACCGAGCCCTGGATGTCGGGCTGGTTCTACACGTCCTCCTCCGCGGCCACCGCCGTGCGCGACGGCCTGACCTATACCGCCGACTGGAACTTCTTCATCACCGACGTGACCGAGTCAGCGAACCCGGAACGCACCGGCACCGTGCTGCAGATCGACGCCCGCGACGTCGCCCTGGTGGGCGACCGGGCCTACCTCGCCTGCTACGTCACCGGACTGGCGATCATCGACATCAGCGACCCCGCCGCACCACGAACCGCCGGCGGTTTCCACACCGCAAGCAGCGGGCTGGCCGTGGCCGCCGACGGCGACCTCGTGCTGCTGAGCAACCATGACCGGGGGGTCTGGATCCTGACCGACGATTCAGCAACCGCCGCGCCGACCGCAACTCCGGCGGCCGCCGATCCGGCCATGACCGCGCACCCCAATCCCTTCAATCCCCACACGATCCTGAGCCTGGAGATCCCCCACGCCGGCCTCGCATCGGTGGTCGTCCACGATCTCCGCGGCCACCAGGTGCGGAACCTGTTCGAGGGCGACCTGTCCGCCGGACGCCACACGCTGTCCTGGGACGGCGTCGATGCCCGCGGCCTTTCGTTGCCCGCCGGTGTTTATCTGGCTGTCCTACGCACGGCCACCGGACGCGCGGTCGCGAGGCTCAATCTGGTCAAGTGACGTACCGGAAGCAGCGGACTCAGAATGATCAAGGCCCCGGTCATCGCGACCGGGGCCCTGATCCGTCCCGTCGACATCCCGCCATCACCATGACTCGTCCCAATGAATCCACGCGGCAGTCGAGACGATTCGGTTCCCCCGTAACCACCAGTGTAATTACGACTTAAAAACTATCTCTGAAAAACGGTGCACTATTCTCCGCCGAGCGCGCACGGGGAAGTACACGGCACTGTCGCTGGTCGAGCAACCGAGGCGGCGGCTAGCCACATCCCACCACTGGTCCCAGGTGGGAACGACCATGAATACGAAGCAACTGATCCAGCCAAGTCTCCGGTTCTTGCTCACACTCAGTCCAAGATGAACGTGTCCCAAAACGAGAGAGACTCGCCATGAACAGACCAAAATACAGAACAGGAATGATCCTCGCGGCGACGGTCCTGGGATTCCTATTGTTGCCCGGCAGGGATGCCCGCGCCTTCAACTCCGAGGAACACAAGGTGCTGGTCGATCTGGCCGTTTCCGAGGTGATCCAGCCCGACGGGGTCCAGTTGCCCTGGCCAACGCGTTTCGAGGATACTCCGATTTCGGTCCTCAAGGCCGCCTACGACAACGCCAAGATCCTGGCCGTGGGATACGCGGATAACAATTCCACCTGGGACTCCAACTGCGAGTGGCCAGCTTTTCCCGAAACTTACCCGGGGAGCTACGACCAGTACGCCACGGGGGTACAGGACAACAGCTATTGGGATGCCTTTCATTCCCTGTTCAACCAGGTCGAAGGCAATCTGAATATATGGATCCCGCCGGCAAGTATGGTGCAGGAACGCAACCTCAAGGTGGCCGGGTATATGGACAATAATGTGCAGACTTTCACCTTCGGCGATCTGGTTTCGATCTATGGTGACTTCCGACGGACGACCTACTCCTCGGGGGGCAACTGCTATCTGAGTAACGCTTTCCTCAGTACCATCAGTTTCGAACGCGGAACTGATTGCTACTGGTGGTTCGGCGATTGGTACTGCCCGTACGCACCGGCACCCTTGAGGAGTGACCTATACCTCAAACGCATCGCCGCGGGATTGTGGCCGCCCTACGGTTGCGTTGGGAATGCGTTCGCCAACACCGCCGGGGACGCCGAATGGGACGAAGCCGCCTGGTGGGGCGACGAGATGATGCGCAGGGAACTCATCCTCATCGACCACCGCGGGCTGAAGACCGAGGCCGGGCTCGACACCGAGCGGCGGTTCTTTCAGCCTGTCGAGATCATGCGGGCGGGCAAGATCCGGGAAATCGCCGATGGCCTGCGCAGGAAGCAGGCCGACGACGACAACGTCAAGCCCACAGCCATAGAGAGCAACGCCGTCGCGGTCCTGAACGCAGCGATGACCGTCGCCACCTTTGCCACCGAGATGCACTACGCGATCGTCCCCCAGGTCGATTCACCCGAGTTCGTTGGAATCGACGCCCTGCACGGCCCGCCCGG